>SDAY01000179.1 GCA_006212015.1 Halothiobacillaceae bacterium | reverse complement strand
GTCACGAAGTCAGGCTGACCGGCTGCATCGCCAAGAATCCACTCTAAGCCTTGAATACCCTCGTGCTTGAACCACGAGTTGAAAACCATCTCGCCCAGGTCGCCCACCCATCGCTCATCCGTGGCGGCCTCAATGTGGATGTTTCCGTACTGCCGGTCACGCTCGGCCCGCATCCGCTTGGCACGCTCTTCATGTTCCTGCGCGATCGTAAGAGAAATCCACCCTTGCGGGTGGACTTGGCTGTTTGTCATTGATCAAACCTCAGTCGGATAAGGTCCGAGGAAGCGCACACCATTGAAGTGGATCAGGTGAGATGGGGCATCAGCCACCCAGACTTCCGTTTCCCATGCGATTTCACCAAGGTAGCGGCCCATGACGGACCGGATCGGAAAGGCGGTCACATAGACCAGTCCGGCAGTCGATCCGGCGAACAGCCTGGCAAGCTCGGCGTGCCGCTTCCCATCGACCGGCCCGTGACTGGTGACGGACTCCACCAATAACAGCCAGTTTTTCGCGGTGAAGTGCAGCACCACGTCAGGCATCTTGCCGTGTGAATCCACATCGACACCCAGCCCGGCCAGCAGGGCGGCGTCGAAGTAGCCCCACTTGTCGCCCGTGTCGCCGGCATAGACCAGCACGCTACCCGGCGCAAAGCGCGGGGCGAAGTCCTCGATGATGGCCCGGATCAGTTCGCTGTGCTCGCCGGGGCTGAGGGTGACTTGCTGGCCCGGCGCAATCTCAACCGGGATGCGGTTCTGCTCGCGCTCCTTGGCGTAGCGGGCAACCAGCGTTTCACGCTCGGCCAGATAGGCGGCTAGGCTGTCATGCCATGCCGGGGTGCCGAAGGTGCGCAGCAGGGCCAGCGCGGCAGGTTCGATCTGATAAACCGCCTTCGGGCTATTCACCGGGCGGTCGGGCTTGTCCGGGTTGTAGAGGGCCACGCCAGCGTCGCAGAACTGGTGCATGGTCTGGCGGCGGAACGTCTCGCGGGTGTTCGGTGCGTACTCCTTGCCGTAGTGCTCGCGCGCCCAATCCATGATGGGCGTGATGCCCACAAGTGGGTTTTCCGCGTCGGCCCACGCCTTGCCAGGCGTGAGGTTCAGCAGGGCCAGCAGCGACAGCGCGGAACGCTCGTTTTGCTGCGCCCTGGGCAGGCCCAGGGCAATGATGATTTGGTGCGCGGCCTCGATGTAGTCGTTCTTGTCGTTCATTCGGTCAGGGTTCCTAGCTTGGCGTCGATCTGTTCTTGCGTGAGCGTTCCTTGCTGCATGGCCCACTCGCCAAGCTCGATCAGGTTTTCACGGCTCGGGTACTTCATCAGCTTGAGGTCGGTCGCATTGACCTGGGTATGGCCGTTGAAGCGCCTGAAATTCTCATCAACCGCGGTCGTGTTCAGGAACACGGCCAGCCCACGGGCCAGCGCCTCGGGCAATCCGCGCTTGCTCTCGTGGAACAGGTTTAGATGGTTCTCGAAGCCCAACACGGGCACGTCGCCGAAGGCGCTCGGCTCAACCACGCTCGCCACGATTCGGCGCTTTTCTTCCTTGGACGAGAAGCGGCGAACCACGCAGTAGAAGCCGCTCGGGTACAGCCATTTTTCGGTGTCGGCGTTGCGCTCGATGGCGTTCGGCTTCTTCATGCCCTCGATGGGCCATGTGGTGCCGGTACTGCTGAAATGGCCCGGATACAACAGGGGAACGGTGCCCTCCCCTGGCATGTCGCGCAGGTGCTCTTTCAGCCTGAAATCGACCACAGGGCCGGTGGATACCTTGATGCCCAGGTCGGCCAGTGTGGAGCGGATCGCCTCGGATAGCTCGATGGCGTTCTTCTCCGGGGACGTGGGAACGTGAATGAACCGCTCCGGGTCATCCGGGAACACGATGCGGTCGAACGGGTGATCATGGTTGGTCAGGTCGGAAAAGCTGTCATCGGTGGAGGCCGAAACCTTGACTGGCCCCTGGTGGCCGCCTCGCTCCAAGCGGATGATGATGTTCTCCTGCAATACCTCATCGTCCCTGAAGGCCTTGCTGCGCGACTCGAACAGGTGCATGTGACGGATGGCCGCCCGCTCAAGGATGAAGTCACGGAACGGGCGGTAATACGGTCCGTTGCAGAAGCTGCGCGGGATGATGGCCACGATCTGCCCGCCGGGCGCTGCCTCGCCCACAGCCAGCGCGACAAAGGCAGAATACAGGTTCACCGTCTCGATACCGACCTTGCGCAGGGCGAATCGGTGGGCTGATTGACTGTTGATCTTCTTGTAGGGCGGATTGAGGATCGCATGGGTATAGCCTCGATCCTGCAGACCTTCGGCGGTCGCCCGCTCGATGTAGTCGTCCGCGATGATGCTGGCCGTCACGTTGTCGTATCCGGCCAAGTGCTGCGCAAGGTGGCCGCGCAGCTTGTCGTCGATCTCGTAGGCCGTCGCCTCGACAGACTCAAAGCCAAAGCCACCCGTCACCCAACGGTCCAGAAATGCGCAGGACAACGCGCCCACGCCCGCACCTGCATCCAGTAGGCGGCAGGTCTTCAGGGGGATCGAGGGAAACAGGGACGCCATGAAGCGGGCCACGCTCGAAGGCGTCATGAACTGGCCGAACTCGGCTTTGTGTTTCTGCGTGGTGCGGGGTGCCACCTCACGGCGCACGCTGTCTGCGCTGTCTAGTTGTTGGAGCATTCCAAGTCCTCATTGACGCGCCGTTATGGCATCGACTTGCTTGTCAGAGGTGTGAAGGTCTTGAGTATGAAGAACTTATTGGTTGTCTTATGCCCCAATTCATTCGCCGGCCCCGCGCCCGTATGCGATCAAGCTGTAGCCGCATTGGTGGCCAACCATGAGTAGAAGGGTATGAGTTGTTATGATGCCTCAGCGACTCCCTTTGCGCCAATCCCATGGAGTAATGGGAAGCTGCTCTCTCCACAAGCCCTGGCGCTGTTGCCTTGCTCGGTTCTCTGCTGCTGCATAGACCTTACGATCAGCCACAGGTTGCTCGCTCTCGTACTTCTTGTAGTGCCAGGCCATCCCCTTCTTGATCTGGATCAGGTTCGCGTCTTGCCCTGAAACCAGTACCTTTCCGATGATGCGTCCGTATCGATCAGTCTTGCGCCACTCCACATCGACATCACGATCGTAGGCAAGATCCGAGAGGGATTGCTTTGATGCTTGACCGAAAGGCTGCTTCCGCTCAGGCGCATCGATGCCGGCGAGGCGGATGCGATGTTGTTCGCGGTTTGCATCGAGGATGGTCAGGGTGTCCCCATCGGCGATGCCGACGACTCTCCCGTAGAGTGTGTCGGCTTGCGCGGCATGGGAAAGGCAGATGGCCAGGATGATGCTGGCAGATCGAGCAATGAACACGGTATTCCTCCTTGAGTTGGGAAAGTCAGTTGGCCGACCATTTTCACAACGCGAATTCACAG
>SDAY01000178.1 GCA_006212015.1 Halothiobacillaceae bacterium | reverse complement strand
ATTTCTTGCGCTGTTTTAAGCGGTAGGAGTCGTTGCCGGTCTCCAAGATGTCGCAGTGATGGGTGACGCGATCAAGCAACGCGGTGGTCATCTTGGCGTCACCGAACACATTGACCAATTCGTCTTAGCTTAAGTTGGTGGTAATGGTCAGCGATGTTTTCTCATAGAGCTGGCTGATAAGGTAAAAGAGCAAGGCACCGCCGGAATTTGGGAAGTGAAGACAGCCGAGTTCATCAAGGATGTCCCCATCAATCAGGATGAGTTGTCGGGCGAGGTTTCCTCGCCCTACCTTGCCGTTTTTCCTTGTCCAAGAGATTGACCAGATCCACGGCATTGTAATAGCGTACCCGATTGCCCTGACGATCGTTCAAGCATGTCGCTCAAGCCATTGCCTGATCCATTTATTGCTAAGATGCCACGAACCTCCAGTCCATTTCGGTCGCACCCGAAATCAGCGCCCCGATCCTGTCGAGCAGGATCTGACTCATGTCAGTACGCTTCCAGTTCGCCAAGACCAGTCGTGAGAACTCCCTCGGGAACTCGGCGGCCAAACTTTTCATTGAAGTCATGGCCATCAGGAAGGCCGCGACGATCACGCGCTCGGACCAACCCTCGGCGGAAATCTCTCGGAGGGCATTGGCAATCGCCGTGGGCAACCCATAGTCTTCAAGCGCCTCCACTGTCGTCGGCAGCCCCTCCAGATTCTGAACATTTGGCAGGCTCGCACATAGATTCGCAATGAAGTCATGTGGCGTACTGTCCCGGCAGCCAGAGTCATTCGGAGTGCATGTGCTAAATCGAGTTGTGCGCCGCGATTCTGGCATTTCGCCATAAGAGCACTTGCGCAGGAAGGCAGGCAAGTCCCCCATAGATAACATGCATGATGCCGCGATGGCATGCCCCTGCCCGACTCCGCCCCATCCCGCCGGCAGCATGTGGGCAACTTTGGCCAGTTCGGGGAGCGCCTCTGTCTTGTCCGAGCGCTCGGCTACGATCAGCAGGTTCGTCCGATCTGTGAGCAGTTGATGCTCGATGGCCAGACGCAGCTTGTCCTCATCGGAAACGATGGATGAGTCGATGCGTGCCGCTGCCGCCATGCGTGGCAAGTCCACCCATCCGGATTCCTCGACGCGTGCTTCCGCACGGATAACATGGCCGTCGGCATCCACGGCATCGAGGGTGACCGTCTCCGGCGCGCTGCCGGAAATCCCGGCATACGCATGCACCGTGTCCCCGGCGAAGACAGCTTTCTCCAGCGGCGTGACCCAGTTCACGCTTGCACCAAGCTTGATGCCCTTCAGGGTGACGCGCGGCTGGCGCAGCCGATGGAACTGGGCAAGAATCCTTTCCGTCATCCCTTCCTGGGGTGATACCAGTTCGCAGGCACCGCCCGTCTGCTTGGCGAGTTCGCCGACCAGTTCATCTACGGTAGACAGACCCACCCCCACCGTGAAGATCCGGTGCTGCGATTTGACCGCCTCCCTAACAATAGATGCGTGATTCCAGACCTGACCATCCGTGATGAGGAGAATCTGCGGCGTTGGCTCATTGTCCTTGCGGCTTTCGGGCTCCTCACGGCGCAGGCGAGTCTTCAGACGCGTCAGCGTACTCGTGCCCTGGTTATCCTGCCCGTCCATCGCATAGACCGCACTCAGTGCAGTCCCCGTTTCGGTTCCGCCCAGGTTGGCATCGAGAGATTCAACCTGCTTCCAGGCTGTCGAGATATAACGGGCTTCCGCCGGCACCATGTTTTCCCAGAAGTGCTCGACGGTGCTGCCGAACAGCGTGAAGTTGAAGTAGTCGCCGGGGCGCAACTGGTTGAGTATTTCCAGGGCAGCCTTGCGCGCCTGAGCGATACTCATGCCCGCCATCGAACCGGAGCAGTCAATCACAACTTTCAGGCGCAATGGCCGTTCCTCCCGCTTGGGCAGCGGCGGAATGCGCAGCGAGGCCAGAACGACCTTCTCGGCGCCGCCGTTGTCGAAGACGCAGGCACTGCTTTCGTGCGCGCCCCGCATGAGCAGAACGAAGTCCCGATCCAAGGTGGCGTCGTTGTCCGATGCCCCCAGTGTGACAACGATCCTCTTTTCGTCATGCGTCGTGGCAATGGTGTGCGTTGGGCAGGAGATTTCCCCGCCAGCCAACAGGCCCTCAATGGACAGGCGAAGATCGAAGGGATATTCGACTAGGAGGCTGTTTTCGGGAACCTGATGGGCGGCCAGGCCAGCCTTGGTGGGGTCTCCGTAGCGTGGCGCAAGTGTCGTCGGCAACACAAGCCGCATGCGATCCCCCTGCCAGGCCAGCAACAGTGCATAACGATAGCGAATCACCGCCGTCTCGCCAGCCATCAGGTTGCCGAAATTCAGGGTGTAGAGACCCGGCCCGCTGATCTCGATCATCACGGCCGTGTCGCCGTCCGTCACTGCATCTTCATAGCGTTCCTGGGCGGCCTGCTTCTCGATCACCTGCCCGACGAGCTTGCGATCCCCGATGTCGAGTTCAAGGTCGAGCAGAACAGCACCGACCGGCAGCGGAAAGGTATAGACCGCCTCGATGTTCGTCGGGCGCGGGTTGCGGTAGTGCTGCTCGACGGTGATTTCGGCAGCGAAATCGCGCAGGGTTCCTTGCACAGAAACACGTTCAAGCGGCATGGCAACGCCATCCGTGGCTTTAAGGATGGATTCGGGCAGATCGTTGGTAATCATTTCTTCTTGTCCTTTCTGATGTCCTGATGCAACGCCATGACGCCACGAAAGAAGGCGCGCACCTGTTCAGGAGTCAATCCGGCGCGTCCGGGTTCAAGGGTGATTTCAAGGCCGTCGGCAACGACGAGATGGCTCCAGACTTCCACCGTGCCCGATCCACGCGCACGGGGCGGCGGCAGGACACCCGCATCGGATTCGGCCAAAATTTCGCTGATGCGATCCAAGGAAAGCCCGGCCTGCTGCCATTTGCGGATCGTGAGCAACTGATCGAGATGGGTGGCGGTGTAATAGGCCGCCCGCTTCTCGCCAATAGGCCGATCTACCAGCCCCTGCTGTACGTAATACCGCACAGTGCGCCGGGACAGCTCGGTCAGGGCGGAAAGTTCGTCGATGGAGTAATGCCGTTCTGTGCTCATGGCGGCATTTATATACACCAGTACTGTTCATGTCAACTGTATATGAATGGAGCCTCCAGGAACCCCGGCATCACGTCAGTTCCGGTTGTCCGGCAATGCGCGCACGCATCAGTTTGTCAATCAGCATCAAAATTGATCATCCACCAACATCCAATTTTGACCAACGACTTAAACTGCCTTCTTGCGCTGTTTTTAGCTATGGAGGTGTGAATCATGCCGTTGGTTTCCATGCAAAATACCTCATGTACACAGTCAAACCTCTGAGTGTGGAACAACCATTAGTGGTCAAATTTGGACGCTGTTTCCCCCGGGTTCCTGGTCAGTTTTGCACGCTGTTTTACACTCACATCGACATTACAC
>SDAY01000177.1 GCA_006212015.1 Halothiobacillaceae bacterium | reverse complement strand
GCACCTACGGTCCCATCGTCGTCATTGCAAGCGATCCAGCCTTTAGCCACGAGGCCGAAGGGCATGGCGGGAGGCCATCCAGAAGCCCTACTTGACGCGCATGCCCGGCTGGGCGCCGTCGTCCGGGGCGAGGATGAACAGGCCGGGGGCGCCGGCGCCCGAGGCCGCCAGCACCATGCCTTCGGACAGGCCGAACTTCATCTTGCGCGGGGCGAGGTTGGCGACCATCACGGTCAGGCGGCCTTCCAGGTCTTCCGGCCTGTAGGCGGACTTGATGCCGGCGAACACGTTGCGGGTCTCGGAGCCGATGTCGAGGGTGAGCTGGAGCAGCTTGTCCGCGCCCTCGACATGCCGGGCCTTGACGATGCGGGCGATGCGCAGGTCGAGCTTGCTGAAGTCATCGATATTGATGGTCTCGCCCATGGGCTCGATGTTGCCGGGCTCGATGACCGGCTTGGCTTCGGCGACCGGCGCGGCGGCTTCGGCGGATGTGACCTGCCCCCCACTCGTGGGGGGGATGGAGGGGGGGAGGGTGCCCTTGTTCTCTTCAATCATGGCGTCGATCCTGTCTTTCTCGATACGGGTCATCAGCGGCTCGAACGGCTGGATGACATGCTGGATCATCAGTTGGTGAGGGCTGTTCCAGTCCAGCTCGCCGAAGTGCAGGAAGGCCTCCACGCGCTTCGCCATGGACGGCAGGACGGGCTTGAGGTAGGTCATCAGCACGCGGAACAGGTTGAGGCCCTGGGTGCAGATGGCCTTCACCTCCTCCTCGCGACCCTCTTCCCTGGCCAGCTTCCACGGCTTGTGCTGGTCGATGTACTGGTTGGCCTTGTCGGCCAGCAGCATGATCTCGCGCATCGCGCGGGCGGTGTCGGAGGCCTCGTAGGCGGCGGCGATGGCGTCGCCGGCGGCGACGAACTCATGGTAGAGCGCCGGGTCGTGCAGTTCGTTGGCAAGCTTGCCGTCGAACAGCTTGCCGATGAAGCCCGCGGTGCGCGAGGCCAGGTTGACCACCTTGCCGACCATGTCCGAGTTCACCCGCAGCATGAAGTCCTCGAGGTTGAGGTCGATGTCCTCCACCGAGCCGTTGAGCTTGGCGGCGAAGTAGTAGCGCAGCGCCTCGGGGTTGAGGTGGTTGAGGAAGCTGCGCGCCATGATGAAGGTGCCGCGCGACTTGCTCATCTTCTGGCCGTTGACGGTCAGGAAGCCGTGGGTGCGCACGGTGGTGGGCAGGCGCAGGCCCGCGCCCGAGAGCATGGCCGGCCAGAACAGGGTGTGGAAGTAGGCGATGTCCTTGCCGATGAAGTGCCACAGCTCAGTGGTGCTGTCCTTGCCCCAGAATGCGTTGAAGTCGCGGCCGAGGAGCTGGCAGAGGGCCTTGAAGCTCGCCATGTAGCCGATCGGCGCGTCCAGCCAGACGTAGAAGTACTTGCCCGGCGCGTCCGGGATGGCGAAGCCGAAGTAGGGCGCGTCGCGGGAGATGTCCCAGTCCTGCAGGCCGGACTCGAACCACTCGTTCATCTTGGCGGCGATCTCGGATTGGACCGCGCCGCTTTGCAGCCATGCCTTCAGCACACCCTCGAAGTCGCCCAGCTTGAAGAAGTAGTGTTCGGACTCGCGCTCGACCGGGGTGGCGCCGGAGAGGGCGGACTTGGGGTTCTTCAGGTCGGTCGGGCTGTAGGTCGCGCCGCAGGACTCGCAGGAATCGCCGTACTGGTCGGCCGCGCCGCACTTGGGGCACTCGCCCTTGATGAAGCGGTCCGGCAGGAACATCGCCTTGACCGGGTCGTAGGCCTGGCGGATGGTGCGCACGGCGATGTGGCCGCCTTCGCGCAGGGCGAGGTAGACCTGCTCGGCGAGCTCTCGATTTTCCTCGGAATGCGTGACGTGATAGTGGTCGAAACCGATGAGAAAATCGGCGAAATCGGCGCGATGCTCGTTGCCGATGCGGGTGATGAGTTCTTCCGGCGTGATGCCCTCGTTCTGCGCGCGCAGCATGATCGGCGTGCCGTGGGCGTCGTCCGCGCAGACATAGTAGGTCTCGTTGCCGCGCATGCGCTGGAAGCGCGCCCAGACGTCGGTCTGGATGTACTCGACCATGTGGCCCAGGTGGATGGGGCCGTTGGCGTAGGGCAGGGCGGAGGTGACGAGGATGCGGCGCGGCATGGGGCAGAGGCTCGGTCGAGGGTTGCGGGGAAAGCCTGTAACCTTACCACAGTGGCCTTTGGCTATTGCGTCATTGCGAGCGATCCGGCCTTTGGCCGCGGAGATGATATCCATCGCGCGGGCGAATTTTCCGCTGACTCATGATTTTTGGAGAGAACTATGGCCCTGTTCGGCTTCGGCAAGAAAGATGAAGACAAGGTAAGCGAAGAGGCGGTGCGCGCCGCCCTCGCGCAGGTGAAGGACCCGGAGCTTGGCGAGGCCTTCGAGGGCAAGCGCGTGCATGCCGTCGAGATCAGGGGCGGCGCGGTCAGCGTGCACCTGCGGCTCGGCTATCCGGCGGCGGGCGTGCGCGAGGCCATCCGCCAGCAGGCCGAGGCGGCCTTGCGCGCGGTCGAGGGGGTGCAGGTCGCGCAGGTGACGCTGGACTGGGTGATCGAGCCGCATGCGGTGCAGAAGACGCTCAAGCGCATGCCGCAGGTGCGCAACATCATCGCCGTCGCCTCGGGCAAGGGCGGGGTGGGCAAGTCCACCACGGCGGTGAACCTTGCGCTGGCGCTGCAGGCCGAGGGCGCGAAGGTCGGCATCCTCGACGCGGATATCTACGGTCCGAGCGTGCCGCGCATGCTGGGCGCCGAGGGCGGGCAGCCGACCAGCACGGATGGCCGCTCGCTGGAGCCCAGGATGGCGCACGGCCTGCAGAGCATGTCGATCGGCTTCCTCGTCGGCGAGGACAACCCGATGATCTGGCGCGGGCCGATGGTGACCTCGGCCTTGCAGCAGCTGCTGAACGACACGAACTGGCATGATCTGGATTATCTGATCATCGACATGCCGCCGGGCACCGGGGACATCCAGCTTACCCTGGCGCAGAAGGTGCCGGTGGCGGGCGCGGTGATCGTCACCACGCCGCAGGACATCGCCCTGCTGGACGCGAAGAAGGGCCTCAAGATGTTCGAGCGGGTGGACGTGCCGGTGCTCGGCATCATCGAGAACATGAGCCTGCATGTGTGCTCGAACTGCGGCCATGTGGAGCCGATCTTCGGCGAAGGCGGCGGCGCGCGCATGGCGGAGGAATACGGCGTGGAGTTGCTGGGGCAGCTGCCGCTCACGATGACGATCCGTGAACAGGCGGATTCGGGCAACCCGACCGTGGCGGCGGATGCAAACAGCCCGACGGCGATGATCTACCGCGATATCGCCCGCAAGCTGGCCGCCAAATTGGCCAGGAGGGCGAAAGACTACAGCACCCGGTTCCCGACCATCGTGGTCAAGCACGACTGAGTGCCTGTGAGGACATCATGCGCCCCCGTGCCCGCAACGTCATCGCGAGGC
>SDAY01000176.1 GCA_006212015.1 Halothiobacillaceae bacterium | reverse complement strand
GACGGACAAGGAAGTGCATCAGCGACTGGAGGGCATCGGCGAGCAGATCGATGCAGGAATCTGACCATGCTGAAGAAGCCGATCAACGCCAAGCTGGCTACGTTTCCTGCGTGGAATGCTGCATCCTGTAACGCGGCGATTTAGTTTGCACGATTTTGCAGAGCAGTTTGCACGGCTATAGGGGTGGCGCGGCGGCCATCGCCATGCGCTCGAAGGTATGCGATTCCGCATAGATAAGCCTCCTGCCATGCCTGGTCGTGATCTGCGCCGCGTGCCCTGTCGTGATAGTGTCAAAACCTGTCGAGTGCAGCCGCACATAGGCTATCCTCAAGCCTTGAAAAGGAGACACACATGCAACGGATCATCCTCATCGCCGCCGCCATCCTTGCGGCACCCGTCGCCCATGCCGAGATTTACAAGTGCGTGGTCGGCGGCAAGACCATCTTCAGCCAGCAGCCTTGCGCGGAGAATGCGCAGGTGGTGAAGCCGAAGGTGGTGCAGCCATCGGCATCCGCCGTGGCTGAACAGCAAGGCGTGAATGAATCGCTCAGCGCTGCGTCAAGCGTCATGGAGCGCGATCGCCGCTTGACGGGCATTGCCCGCGACATGGCGGCCGTGGATGAGGATATTGTGCGCATTCAGGAGGCCCGTCGTCTTGATCTGATGCGTCTTGAGGCCTCGGGTCGGTTGGCCCACAACAACCTTGCCGGGGCCACCTGGCAGCAAAGCCTCGCGACTGAGATGCAGGCTGTGAATGCCCGATACGATAGTGAGCTGCGCATCGCAGAGTCCCGCCGGGAGTCGCTCATGCGTGAGCGCGAGCGGTTGTTGAGCGCCACCAAGCCTTAAACCTCGACCTCCACTTGCGCCAAGGCCGGCGCTTGACCCTCGATCATCCCGCCCCTCACATAGACAGCCTGCCCTGCCGTGCCGGTGCCGCGCACGCGCAGGGACCCGCCGCCTAGCATCATCACGGATGCCGTGCCGTCCGCGTGCGCGCTCTCGATAGTGCCGATCAGGAGCGGGTCACCCGGAAGCAGGCGCTTGAAGCGCGCCCAACTATTCGGCGTCGTTTCACCCATGGTCAAGGTCTGCCGCACGCTGACCGCCCGCTCCGACATGCTGGCCTCCAGGCTCACGGCGTTGATGATGCCGTGGTGGGCCACGCCGTCCACATCCGCACGCAGGTGTTGGCCGATCTCGCCAAGGACGAAGGCCCCGCCCATCGTGGTCGTGATGCCGCGCACCTCGGGCTGCTGGTGATGGGCGGCGAGGATGCGGGAGCCGAGCAGGCGCAGGGCGTCATGGTGGGTCATGAGCGGGCTGGACTGGACGGGCGCGACCCGGTCGCCTGCCGTGCCAGTGCGCTTGACGCGGGCCAGTTGCCCGCCGGTGGCATCGCCATGCACATAGACAGCGTTGGCCTGCGTGGCGATGGCCTGCTGCCGCTGGATGGAGCGGATCGCCGCGTCGGGGATGATGAGGTCGGGCGTTGCGGTGGCGAAGCTCCATGGCAGCACGGGGTAGCGCGGCTGGATGGTGAGTACCTTGCCCGCCTTGGCCGGGACCACGATCAGACCCGCGCCGGTCGCTGCATCGTGGATGGCCTGGATGGGGGTCTTGCCGCTCCAGCTCCACGCACCCGCCGGGATCAGCCAGTCCGGTGTGCCAGCGGCCCATGTGATGCTCCAGCCTTCACCGACGGGCAGATGGCCATTAAAAAGCTGTTGGACGGTCATGCTGCTGGTGGTCACGCCACTGCCTGGCAGCCGGTACGGACCGGCGAGGTCTGCGCTCAAGCCACGCCCCTTGACGGTTACGCCGCGCCTGCCGAATTCGCGGCTCTCGGTCCAGTCCTCGACCGCGACATGCCATGTGTGCCCGTTGATGCTTGCGGCGAGGATGACCGGCTCGCCGGTCGCGGACGGCATGACGGCATCGAGGGCGTCCTTGCCCAGCAAGGTGGCGCTAAAGCCCCAGGCCCAGGAGTCCGCGTCCAGCTCGATGCCGATGCGGCTGGCGTGGATGGGGATGCCGTCGCTCAGGCGGATGAGGTCGATGTCATGGATCACGATGTAGGCCCTCTGGATGGGGATGACGACCGGCTCATCCTTGACGGGCGGGCAGCCGATCATGAAGTGCAGGTCGAGGCCGCCCGGTATGCGCGGGCAAATCAGGTCAAGGTCCGGGGTGATGATGCGCGGGGGCTGCGCGGGCGGCTGCCATGTGTCCGGGCGCGGCCACAGGCTGATCACTGCCGTGGCATCGCCCCATGGGATGCGCAGTGCATGTCTGCGCCGCCTCGGACCGTTGATGTAGGGCAGGCTGGCGTGGCGCGCCATCGACTGCGCTTCGCGGAACTTCATTCCCGATGTGCTCTGCGCTCTCGGGGGATAGCCGAAACGGCTGCCCCACTCTTCAAATCGTGAGTCACCCTCCCCGTGGGCCAGCGCCGCGCTTGCCTGCTGACGCGGTGGGTGCGCCCAGCCGGTCGAGCTGTCGTGCATCAACGACGCGGCCTCGCGCCAGCCGTCGCCCGCCGTAGCGCGCATGCGGTCATTATCACGATGCGTGCTGCGCACCTCGTCTGTCGTCGGCGCGGCAGGCTGCCATCGGTCACCCGTAGCAGGCTTCAGGTGCCGCGGTGCCACCCATGTCCCGGCTGTCTCCTGCTCCAGTCGTCCGCCGTCCTGGTGTGCCGAGGCCGCGCTGCGCTGCGGGCCGCGCCAGACGTTGGCCAGGTAGGCCGTGGCGCAATCTACGGTGATCTCCGGTAGGGTGACGTCAGCCGTGAGGTCAGCAGGCAGGCCCACCCGCGCATCGACGCTGATCTCCGAAAGGGTGATGTCGGCGGTGAGTGTCGCCGCCTGAGCCGGGTCGGGCGGCGACCCCAGGTTGAGGTTGGACTGGCCGGGTACGCGAGGGCGAGACAGGCAAAGGTCGGCCTGGCCGCAGGTTGGCGCAGGCGATACGCCGCCACCGAGGGCGAGGTCCGCCGATCCGGTGGATGGGGCGGCGAGGTGGAGGTCGCCCACGCTCACGGCATCAGGGCTCGATCAGCCGGAGGCGCTCGATGCGTGACGTGCCGCCCGCGTACATCTGCGCAGGCGTGACAATGACCGCCGCGCCGGAGCCCACGCCGCCCGCGTCGAGGTCCATCAGCCATCCATCACTGCTGTCCAGCACGCGCACCCAGGTGGGGGTGCCGTCCGCCTGCACCATGGCTTCCTGGTTGGGCGTCAACGCGAACGCGCCCTCGCCCACCGCCCCGGCGGGGGTTGGCAGGGTCCAGCTCGCCAGCAGCGTCTGGTCGGTGACTGCCCCGCCGCCTAGTGGCATGGTGCCGGTGTAGGCGTGAATGGATCCACCCGCCAGCGCGCTGAGGTGCGTTGTGGCGCGGGCGTTGCGCAGGACGAGGCTGCGAGTCAGGATCATGGCATCGGCTCACTTTGCAGGTCGGCTTTAGCCTCGGGGTCGAACTGCCCGGTGTGGTCGTGGGCAAGTACA
>SDAY01000175.1 GCA_006212015.1 Halothiobacillaceae bacterium | reverse complement strand
CCCCCTGGATGGCCGCCCACCACGGCCTTCGGTCTCGTGGCTAAAGGCAAGATCGTTTCCGGTGTGTTCGGCCCTTCCTCGGTCAAGGGATCACTCGCCGGGGAAGAACCGCCTCAGATAGCGCCCGGTGTGGGATGGCTCCATCCGCGACACTTCGCGCGGCGTGCCTTCGGCGATGATGCGCCCGCCGCCCTTGCCGCCTTCCGGGCCGAGGTCGACGATCCAGTCGGCGGTCTTGATCACGTCCAGGTTGTGCTCGATCACGACCACGGTGTTGCCGTGGTCGCGCAGGGTGTGGATCACGCGCAGCAGCTGGGCCACGTCGTGGAAGTGCAGGCCGGTGGTCGGTTCGTCGAGGATGTAGAGGGTGCGGCCGGTGTCGCGCTTGGACAGCTCCTTCGCGAGCTTGACCCGCTGGGCCTCGCCGCCGGAGAGGGTGGTGGCGTTCTGGCCCAGGCGCAGGTAGCCGAGGCCGACCTCCTGCAGGGTCTGCAGCTTGCGCGCCAGGCTCGGGACGGCACTGAAGAACCCGGCGGCATCCTCGACCGTCATGGCCAGCACGTCGGCGATGGTCTTGCCCTTGTAGCGGATGTCCAGCGTCTCGCGGTTGTAACGCTTGCCGTGGCAGACCTCGCATTCCACATACACGTCCGGCAGGAAGTGCATCTCCACCTTGAGCACGCCGTCGCCCTCGCAGGCCTCGCAGCGGCCGCCCTTGACGTTGAACGAGAATCGCCCCGGCCCGTAGCCGCGCGCGCGGGATTCCGGGGTGCCGGCGAACAGGTCGCGGATGGGGGTGAACAGGCCGGTGTAGGTGGCGGGGTTGGAGCGCGGGGTGCGGCCGATCGGGCTCTGGTCGATGTCGATGACCTTGTCGACATGCCCCATGCCGTGCACCTCCGTGTAGGGCGCGGGCGTGGCGCTGGCGTTGTTGAGCCTCTGCGCGGCCAGCGGGTAGAGCGTGTCGTTGATCAGGGTGGACTTGCCGGAACCGGACACCCCGGTGATGCAGGTGAACAGGCCGACCGGCAGGGTGAGGGTGTCGCCCCGCAGGTTGTTGCCGCTGGCGCCTTCGAGCACCAGCAGCCTCTCGGGATCGCGCGGGGTGGTCCGTTCAGGCGGCAGGATGGCGAGCCGGCCGGAGAGGTAGCCGCCGGTGAGCGAGTCCGGATGGGCGGCGATCTCGTCGGCGGTGCCGCTGGCGATGATCCGCCCGCCATGCACGCCCGCGCCGGGGCCGATGTCGACCACGAAATCCGCCATGCGGATGGCATCCTCGTCGTGCTCGACCACGATCACGGTATTGCCCAGTTCGCGCAGGCGGGTGAGGGTGCCAAGCAGACGGTCGTTGTCGCGCTGGTGCAGGCCGATGGAGGGCTCGTCAAGGATGTAGGTCACGCCGACCAGGCCGGAGCCGATCTGGCTGGCCAGGCGGATGCGCTGCGCCTCGCCGCCGGAGAGGGTGTCGGCGTTGCGATCCAGCGAGAGGTAGTTGAGGCCGACGTTGACCAGGAAGCCAAGGCGGGCATGCACCTCGCGCACGATTTTCTCGGCAATCGCGGCCTTCTGCCCTGGCAGCGACAAGGTTTCGAAGTAGGCGGCCGCCTGATCGACGGGTAGATGGGTGATGGCCGGCAGGTTCAACTCGCCGACGCGGACATGGCGCGCGGTGCGGTTGATGCGCGCGCCACCGCAGGCTGGGCAGGGCTGCTCGGACAGGTACTTGGAGAGTTCCTCGCGCACCGCCAGGCTGTCGCTCTCGCGGTAGCGGCGCTGCATGTTGGGCAGCACGCCCTCGAAGGCATGGCTGCGCTTGACCGTGGCGCCGCGCTCGCCCAGGTAGTGAAACTCGATCTCCTCCTTGCCCGAGCCTTGCAGGATGACGTCGCGCACCTTGTCCGGCAGATCCTGCCACGAGGTTTCCGGGTCGAAGCCGTAATGCCGCGCCAGGCTCTGGATGATGGCGTAGTAGTAGGCGTTGCGGCGGTCCCAGCCGCGGATCGCGCCACCGGCGAGCGAGAGCTCCGGGTGGCCGACCACCTTGGCCGGATCCATGAAGCTCTGCACGCCGATGCCGTCGCAGGTCGGGCAGGCGCCCTGCGGGTTGTTGAACGAGAACAGGCGCGGCTCCAGCTCGGTCAGGGCGAAGCCGCAGGCCGGACAGGCATGGCGGGCGGAGAAGGTGATGTCGATGCCTCCATCATCCATGCTGGCGACCCTGGCCACGCCCTCGGCCAGGTTCAGCGCGGTCTCGAACGACTCGGCCAGGCGCTGGGCCATGTCGGGCCGCACCTTGAAGCGGTCCACCACCACCTCGATGCTGTGCTTGGCCTTGGGATCAAGCTCCGGCGCCTGGTCGATTTCCATCACCTCGCCATTCACCCGCACGCGCAGGAAACCCTGCCCGCGCAGGGTGTCGAACAGGCGGCGGTATTCGCCCTTGCGCGCGGAGATGACGGGGGCGAGCAGCATCAGGCGACTGTCTTCAGGCAGGGCGAGCACCATGTCGACCATCTGGCTGACGGTCTGCGCCTGCAGCGGCAGGTCGTGGTCCGGGCAGTAGGGGGTGCCGGCGCGGGCGAACAGCAGGCGCAGGTAGTCGTAGATCTCGGTGACCGTGCCGACGGTCGAGCGCGGGTTGTGCGAGGTGGTCTTCTGCTCGATGGCGATGGCGGGCGAGAGGCCCTCGATCAGGTCCACGTCCGGCTTGTCCATCATCGACAGAAACTGGCGCGCGTAGGCCGACAGCGATTCCACGTAGCGGCGCTGGCCCTCGGCGAAGATGGTGTCGAAGGCGAGCGAGGACTTGCCCGAACCCGACAGGCCGGTGAACACGATCAGCTTCTCGCGCGGGATGTCGAGATCGATGTTCTTCAGGTTGTGGGTGCGGGCGCCGCGGATGCGGATGTAACTGGTGCTCATGGAGGCCGTTCAGGGGGAGCGGAATGGGGTAATATAGCGCGGATCAAAGACAAGGTATCCGCATCATTGGGCGGGTGCGCACGACGGGGGAGAAAGGCATGGCGCGTGGCGTGAACAAAGTGATTCTGGTGGGCACCCTGGGCAGGGATCCCGAAACCCGTTACATGCCGAGCGGCGGCGCGGTGACCAACCTGCGCATCGCCACATCGGAGTCCTGGAAGGACAAGGCCACCGGCGAGAAGCGCGAAACCACGGAATGGCACTCGGTCTCCATGTTCGACAAGCTGGCCGAGATCGCCGCGCAATACCTGCGCAAGGGCTCGCAGGTCTACATCGAGGGCTCCCTGCGCACGCGCAAGTGGCAGGACAAGGACGGCCAGGACCGCTACACCACCGAGATTCGCGCCACCGACATGCAGATGCTGGGCGGTCGTCCGGGCGGCGCGTCGGATAGCGGTTATGACGCGCCCCAGTCTTCCGAGTCGCGCCCCAGCGCCCCCCGCCCGAGGCAGGAACCCAGCCCCGCACCGGCCCCTGCTCCGCAGCAGGACAACTGGGGCGGCGGCGGCGGCTTCGACGAAGACGACATTCC
>SDAY01000044.1 GCA_006212015.1 Halothiobacillaceae bacterium | reverse complement strand
GTGGCGGTTATTCGCATGGCCTGGCACAGCACGCCAAAAGGGCAGCGCTGAAACATCCGTCATCGCGAGGAGCAAAGCGACGTGGCGATCCATGACCCGACGACACCGCAACCGCTGGCGCAACACCTTGGCACCTCCGATTGCTTGCGTCTTTTGCGCCCCGTGCTCTGATAGAGTTGCAACTGTGGCGATAGATGGGGGGAAATGGGGACAGACCCCATTTTTGCTTTCGAGCTGCCCTTGAGTGTTGCAACGGTTGCAATAGAATCCAGGATTCCATCTTCATTCGGAGAAAAACATGTTCATGAAGCAAAAGCCCGTTGCAACGGCTGCAACAACAATGCTCCTGATTTCACTGTCTGGTGTCTCAAGCCTCGCCATGGCTCAGACCTTCCCTGCGGAAGAGGCGGTCATTGCCTACAAGCGAAAGGGACTTGAAGCCAACAAGGATCCCCACCCGCTTGCGAACGAGGTTCAGATCAAGCGTGATGTCGATCTTGACGGCGATGGAAGACTGGATCTCATGGTATGGAATGGAATGCAGGATTGCGGGTCAGGGGGGTGTCATCCTGATGTCTTCCTGAAAACCGAACAGGGCTTCTGCGCAACGGATGCGCTCATTGTTAATATCACTGGCGATGGCGCCAGGGTGCTCTCCATCACCCCCAATCCCAAGCCAAAGCATCGGTGTAAATAAGCTCCGTTGCAACGTCTAAGGAGATTGAATCATGTGGGTGTCCCTGGCGATTCGTCATGGACCCATTCCTGCGGAAATCATCGCAGCAATGGGTCGCCAGGTGGTTTCGGGTATCGAGGGCGCATCCGTCTACCTTGTGGGGTCTTATGCGTATGGCAAGCCGCATCGTCATAGCGATGTCGATCTTGCTGTCATCTATCCGGACGAGCTTGCCTCGACGCAAAGCCATGTCGATAGTCTCGCTCGCCATCTTTGCGGGCATCCCGAGATACCCAAGGACGTGATTGCCATTCGGCGATCACGATTCGATCGGCTCGGAAGCATGCGCGGCACGTTTTCCTATCTCATCAGGCATCAGGGGGTTCGCCTTGGATAACAAGGACTACCACGACAGGGAGACGGCACGATGGCTGCTGATCGCGGAGCGAGACCTAAACATGGCCGCGAAAAACCAGGACGAGTTTCCTGAAACTTCGGCTTATCTGTTCCAGCAAGCGGCTGAGAAATACCTCAAGGCCTTCCTGTTTTTTCACCAAGAACCCATCAACAAAACGCATGACATAAGCCGGATCATCCTTCAGTGCGTTCTACACTCCCAAGACTTCCTGCGCCTTGCCCGAACGGACACCGAGCGATTGACCAGGATGGCAACCTACTATCGTTATCCGAACGATGACGGCGTGGATAACGTCGATGAGGATGACTTGATCATGGCAAGGGAATTTGCGCTAACCATCCAGTCCATGGTCTTAAGCGCCATGCCCGATTCGGTAATGAGGCATCTGGATGACCTGTCGCGACTTTCGCGAGACCATGCAAAGATATCGGGAAGCATCACGGCCTCATGCGTTGACTTTTAATAAATATCAATCAAAATCAAACACTTCGAAGGTATTTCGAGGTTTTTGCTTGTTTTCTTTTACAAATCAATAGTTTAGGGTCGAAAGTCAAGGGTTTGCCGCCGCATAGGCGGCTGAGAAGGGCTGGCCGGGATCGGCGACGTGTGGCGCGTGGTTTGCCGCCGCATAGGCGGCTGAGAAGACGACCGGGGCGATCATGGCCGCGCCCATGGCGTTTGCCGCCGCATAGGCGGCTGAGAAGATTGAACAACTTGAAGGAGAAGCAGAGGCGGAGTTTGCCGCCGCATAGGCGGCTGAGAAGATGCCAAGCAGGGCTACATGCTGTTCCTGAATGTTTGCCGCCGCATAGGCGGCTGAGAAGCGTGCTGTCAGCACTGCTGCTGACTGCTCGGCGTTTGCCGCCGCATAGGCGGCTGAGAAGTATAAAATGAAGAAGGGCACCGTTTTTGTATTGTTTGCCGCCGCATAGGCGGCTGAGAAGAGTCGGCCCGCGAAGCCATCGCAGAGAATCTGGTTTGCCGCCGCACAGGCGGCTGAGAAGCCCTGCACTCTCACGCGGCGTCTGCGCTTTCCGTTTGCCGCCGCATAGGCGGCTGAGAAGTTGGCGAAGGCCTGATTGATCAGGCCCGATCCGTTTGCCGCCGCATAGGCGGCTGAGAAGTGATCGGCATCCCGAACCGGAAGCAATAATAGGGGACAGACCCCGTTTATTGCGAACAATAATAGGATAATAGGGGACAGACCCCGTTTATTGCGAACAATAATAGTGGGAGCAATAGGGGGTAGACCCCGTTTATTGATGGGGCTGGCGGGCAGTTTTCTATGTGGTGGAATGCGCTTCGCTTTTCCACCCTGCATCGGGTTGGTTACCGGGCGCTGGCCTTGCCCGCCTGGTAAGCCGCCATGAGCGCGGCCTTCAGCGCCGGGTTCGCCTCCAGGTCGCGGGGGGCGAGGGTGTCCTGCACGATGGCGAGGATGCGCGCCCAGTCGCCTTCCTCGCTCCGCGCCCGGTCAAAGCCCCGCCAGTCGAACCGCCCTTCATGGCAGTAGTTTGCGGCCAGTCCGGTGGCCTGCGGGAATTCGAGGTCATGGGATTCCAGCACCTCGTACAGGTAGGAGATCGGGTCGATCCCCGCCCTGCGGGCGAGCAGCCGGTGCATGTCGGGCATCTCGCCCGCCTCGACACGGAGGGTGTCGAGATCGATGAGCTCGTCGAGGGCGTGGGTCTCGCCCTTGAACGAGAATTGAACCCGTGCGCGGAGGGTGTTGCGGTTCATGCTGTCGGGCTCCCGGTGCGGCGCGGGTTTCATTGCGCCGGGGCGAGGCATTGCCTCAGGTTGCCCGCCAGCCCTTTGAGCAGCTGCTCGTAGCCCTCCAGCCCCGAGGGCAGGTTCGCGCCCAGCGGGTCGAGGGTGCCGGCGCGGGCCTGGGTACCCTCGATCAGGGTCTGCACCAGCCTGGGCTCGAACTGTGGCTCGCTGAACACGCAGGTCGCGCCCAGCGCGCTGATCTTCGCGCGCATCTCGCTCACCCGCTTCGCGCCGGCCATGGCCTCGGGGCTGACCAGGATGGAGCCGGCCGCGCGCAGGCCGTAGGCGTTCTCGAAGTACTGGTAGGCGTCGTGGAAGACGATGAAGGGCTTGTCCGCGACCGGCGCGAGCGTGCGCTCCAGTTCGTCGTCGAGCGCGGCAAGCCGGCGCAGGGCCCGCTCCGCGTTGGCGGCATACCGGGCGGCATGTTCGGCATCCGCCGCGCTCAGGGTCGCGGCGGCGGCGCGCACGATCATGCTGGCGTTGGCGGGCGAGAGCCACAGGTGGCCGTCGAAGCTGCCGCCGTGCTCATGCCCGTCATGCCGCTGGGGGGCGGGGTGTTTGCGCTCCCAGTCGCCGCCGGTGCGGGCTGGCAGCAGGTCGATGTCGGGCACGGTCGAGAGGGCGATGATGCGCGCGCCGGGGCGCAGGGCCCGGGTGACCTTGGCCAGCGCGGGCTCCACCTCCGGGCCGATCCAGAACAGCACGTCGGCCTTTTCCGCCGCCATGCGCTCGGAGGGCTTGAGCGCGTAGGTGTGCGGGGAGGCGCCTGGCGGGATGAGACGGACGGGCTCGCCCACGCCGTCCATGACTGCGCGGACCAGGTCGTCGATGGGCTTGATGCTGGTGGCGACGACGGGGGTCGCCCCAGCCTGGACGCTGAAGGCCAGCGCGAGGGCGGGAAGGAGATGGCGAAGGATGCGCATGGTGACTCCGGAAGCGGGTGGGTGTGCGATAATGCTGTTACTTTATAACGCAACATCATAACGATGGAGCCGGGCATGGCGGAAGCAGGTTTTTTGATCCGGGCGGAGGGCGTGACCGTCGAGCGCGACGGCGTGCGCCTGCTCGATGGGGTCGATCTCGCGGTCGCGCCGGGCCGGATCGTCACCCTGGTCGGTCCGAACGGCGCGGGCAAGACCACCCTGGTGCGCGTGCTGCTGGGGTTGATGAAGGCCGACGCGGGGCGGGTGGAGCGGCGCGAGGGGCTGACGGTGGGTTATGTGCCGCAACGCTTCCAGCCCCCGCCCAGCCTGCCGATGGACGTGGATGCCTTCCTGCGGCTGGCGGGCGGCAGTGCGGAGGGGCAGCGCCGCGCGGTGCTGGAGCGCCTCGGGGCCGGCTATCTGCACCGCCGACCCCTGCGCGCCCTGTCCGGCGGCGAGATGCAGCGCGTGCTGCTGGCGCGCGCCCTGCTGCGCAAGCCGGGCCTGCTGGTGCTGGACGAGCCCGCCCAGGGCCTGGACGTGCATGGCCAGCAGGAGCTCTATGCCCTGGTCGCCCGCCTGCGCGACGAGACCGGCTGCGGCGTGCTGATGATCTCGCACGACCTGCACCTGGTGATGGCGGCGACCGACGAGGTGGTGTGCCTGGAGCGGCATGTCTGCTGCGTCGGCAAGCCGGAGGACGTCAGCCAGCATCCCGAATACATGCGCCTGTTCGGCACCGAGCTGGAGGGGCTGGCGCTCTACCCGCACCAGCATGACCACCATCACGACCTGCACGGGAATGTGGTGAGGCATGCCCAGCCCCATGGCCCCCGGTGCGAGGACGGGTGCAACCATGACTGATTTCCTGATGCCCGATTTTCTTTGGCGCGCCCTGCTGGGCGGCATCGGCGTGGCCCTGCTGGCGGGGCCGCTCGGCTGCTTCGTGGTCTGGCGGCGCATGGCCTATTTCGGCGAGACCCTGGCCCATGCGGCCTTCCTCGGCGTGGGCCTCGGCCTGCTGCTGCACCTGGAGCCGATGATCGGCGTGGCGGCGGTCGGCGCGGTCATCGCCATCGTTCTGGCGCGGCGGCATCCCGCCGAGGGACTGGCCGAGGACACCCTGCTCGGCCTGCTGGCGCACGCCAGCCTCGCGCTCGGCCTCGTGGTGCTGGCCTTCATGGAGGATGTACGCGTCGATCTGTTCGCCTACCTGTTCGGCGACATCCTCGCCCTGCGCCCGAATGAGCTGCTGTGGATCGGGCTGATCGACATCCTGGGCCTCGCGGTGCTGGCCTTGATGTGGCAGGGCCTGCTGGCGCTGACGGTGCACGAGGAACTGGCGGCGGTCGAGGGGCGGCGGGTGATGGCCCTGCGGCTGGGCTTCATGCTGGTGCTGGCGGCCTTCGTCGCGCTGGCGATGAAGCTGGTCGGCATCCTGCTGACGGTGGCCATGCTGATCATCCCGGCGGCGGCGGCCCGGCGGCTGGCGCGCACGCCGGCGCAGATGGCGGTCGGCGCGGCGGGCGTGGGGGCGGCGTCGGTTGCCCTGGGGCTTTTCGCCTCCCTGCGGTTCGACACCCCGGCCGGGCCGTCGGTGGTGGTGGCGGCGGCGCTGCTGTTCATCGCGCTCATGGCGCTGCCGCGCCGGGGCTGATCAGGCGATGTGGCCCGGATGGAGGCCGCAATCCGGAAGGCCCCCGGATTCCGCTTCGCTGCATCCGGGCTACGGGGTTTCCTTGGCGGGGCTGATCAGGCGCGCCGCGGCTCGACCCAGAGGATGACATGCTCCTCCATGTCCTCGGGGTCCACATCCCGCGCGGACACGCAGCGTCCGGCGACCGAGTGGCCCGATAGGCGCGTGGAATCCGGATCGCCGGTGACCAGCGGGTGCCAGTCGGGCAGGGGGCGGCCCTCCGCGACCAGGCGGTAGGCGCAGCTCGGCGGCAGCCATTGGAACACCGCGACATCCTCGGGGCGCAGGATGGTGCAGCCGGGCACGCGCCGCTGGCGGTTCGGGTAGTCGGCGCAGCGCGCGGTGGCGCAGTCCAGCAGTTCGCAGGCGACGTCGGTGGTGTAGACCGTGCCGTCGTCCTCGTCCTCCAGCTTGTGCAGGCAGCACAGGCCGCAGCCGTCGCACAGGCGTTCCCACTGTTCAGGAGTCAGCGCACCGAGGCTTGCGCCTTCCCACCAGGGGGCGTTCATGCCGACTCGGCGGGGGCGAGCGGCATGCCTTGACGACCGCCCATGCCCAGCGCCGAGGCCACTTCGGCGTGGGCCATGGCGGCGATCTGGCTGCGCGACAGGTCGCGCGGATGGATCAGGGGAAGGAAGTGGATCTCCGCGCGCAGGCCGTCCTCCGCCACGATGCGCTGGAGCGTGTCGCCAAAACTGTGGTCGTCGATGTAGGCGATTCTCGGATTCGGCCGTCCGTCGGCATCGAGATAGCGGATGGCGACGGGCTGGACCGGGGCGTCCGCATCCAGCGCGGCCTGCAGCAGGCGGGCATGGAAGCGGCGCAGGCCCAGGCCATCGGTGGTGGTGCCTTCCGGGAAGAGCACGACGCCCTGGCCATGGCGTAGCGCGTCGGCGATCCATCGGTTGGCGTCCTGCTGGCCTTGTCCGCGCGCGAGGAACAGGGTGCCCGATCGGGCGGCCAGCCAGCCGATCAAGGGCCAGCGGCGCACTTCCGTCTTGGACAGGAAGCGTGCGCCTTCGAGCTGGCTGCCGAGCACCGGGATGTCGAGCCAGGAAATGTGGTTGCAGGCATAGAGTGCGCCGGGCGCCGGCTGGCCATGGCTGACCAGCTCGATGCCGAGCGCCCGGCATGCGCCCGCGTGCCACGCACGGATGGTGCGGGCGCCGCGCGGTGCGAAAGGGTTGCCGTAAAAAGGCGTCTTGATCAGGCCGAGCAGGAGTTGCGCGGCCAGGCGCAGGCGTTTAAGCAGCCTGGATGGCTGACGGGCGGGCTTCATGCTGGATGGGGGCCTGACGCTGGACGAAGTGGCGATGATAACGCGACTGCAGGCGCTCAACGTCCAGCAGGATGAAGATGTCGGCGCAATCGAATTCCGGGTCCCAGCAGGGTTCGCCACAGATCTGCGCACCCAGGCGCATGTAGGCCTTCAGCAGCGGCGGCATGCGCATGGTGCTTTCGCTTGTTGAAGCGCCATCGAAGCGCGGCAGCGGGGTGCGCGGGGCGACGCGCTGGTCTTCCGGGGCCATGAATTTTCCGCGCAGCTCCTCCATGATCTTGCGGGCACCGATGCCGCCGTCCTGCATCGGGATGCTGGCGCAGCCGAACAGGTGGCCGATGCGGTGGATGTCCATGAAACGGGCGAGGCCCTGCCACAGCATGCCGATGGTGGCGCCGTTGCGATGGTCCGGATGCACGCAGGTGCGGCCGATCTCCATCACCCGGCCCGGCAGGCGGTCGATCATGCCCAGGTCGAACTCGTTGGCGGAGTAGAATCCGCCCGCCGCGCGCGCCTGGCTGTCGGTCAGGATGCGGGTGCTGGCGATGACCTCGTCGCTGTCCTGGTCGATGACCAGCAGGTGATGGCAGAACGGATCGTAGTCGTCATGCTCGCAACCGTTCTCGTCCACCTGGGCCTGGGCCCCCATCTCCAGCACGAACACCTGATGACGCAGGCGCTGGCTGCGCTGGACGTCATCGGCGTTCATGGCCAGCTGTACTTTCAGACGGGACTCGTTGCCCTGCATGGTCGCACCCTCGGTTGATCACATCGGTGCATGCTAGGCGGCGATCATTGCAACCTCGTGGCATCAGGATGAATCCTGGATGAAAGCCGCTTATCCTGCGCGCCCCGCGCGTTCGGCGGGGCGCTCGATTCTGACTCAAGGACCTTTATGTCACCCGATGGACATCGTTTGACCGCCGCATCCATGGGCGCCGCCGTGGCATGGGCGATGCTCGCGACACGCTACCCAAGCTTCGGGGCCGCGCTGGAGAGTGCGCGCACGCCCATGCACGATTCGACGACCTGGCTTGCCCTGAGTTTTCTTCTGGGTGCGTTGATGGGGGGGAGGGCTCCGGACTGGATGGAGTTCAATCGTGCCCCGGGCGGAGGCCGGCGCGCCTTGATCCCGCACCGGACCTTGACCCATTGGCCGCCGCTCTGGCTGGGGCTGGGGCTGCTGGGCCTGCATCTCGCGCCATCGGCCGCCATGGACATGGCATGCACGGGGTTCGTGATGGCGGCCCTGCTCCATCTGTTGATGGATTTTCTCACGCCGATGGGGATTCCGCTGTGGTCGCCTTTCGGCAAGCGGCATGCGTTCGGCTTGTACAGCAGCGGAAGCATGAGCGAGGCGCCGTGGGTCGTCGTGGTCAGCCTGGCGTTTCTGGCTGTCGGGGTCAGCCCGAGCCTGCGGGGGGCACTGCTGTCCGTGGCCTCGATCCCCAAGACACTGGCCGCGCTGGACGTCATCGGCGTGGGTGGCCCGCTGAGCCTTCAGGCGGGATTCGCTGTCATTCATGGTTGCATCCCGGGCATTGGATATTAAGAGACGAACAGGCTGCTAGCAGCCTGTCGGACTTGAGACGATCTGGCTGCAAAAGCATGCGGAATCCTTCCATGGATTCCGCCCTGCGGGTGTCGCTGCGCGACCCAACGCCGTTCCCGACGGCGTTGTTCGGGCCGGTCCATATTTCGCCGCTTTTTTGGGCCATAGTCCCTGCTATGGCCCGGCAAAATCGTCAAAATCTGTCCTCGGCCGGCGACTTTTTCGCTTCAGCCGCTCAAGCCCGACAGGCTGCTAGGGTAAGATGGCCGGCCCGAGGAGTTTTCCGATGTCATCATCCCCCACGCTTGCCGTCCTGCGGCTGAAGAAGAACGAAGACCGTCGCCTGCGCGCCGGTCACCCCTGGATCTACAGCAACGAGGTCGATACCCAGGTCACCCCGCTGACCGGCTTCGCGCCCGGCCAGCAGGTGGTGGTGGAGTCCCACGGCGGCAAGGGGATGGGCTTGGCCTATGTGAATCCCCATTCGCTGATCGCCGCGCGCCTGTTCAACCGCGAGGAGCATCCGCTTGATCGCCCGCTGATCGTGCATCGGTTGAAGATCGCCCTCGGCCTGCGCGAGCGGCTGTTCCCGACCCCGCATTACCGCCTGATTCATGGCGAGGCCGATGGCCTGCCGGGGCTGGTGGTGGACCGCTACGGCGACATCATCGTCGCCCAGGTCACCACGGCGGGCATGGAGGCGGTGCGCGACGAACTGGTCGATGCGCTGGTCAGGACGCTCAAGCCGCTCGGCGTCCTGCTGCGCAACGACACATCCAGCCGCGACATGGAGGGCTTGCCGCGCGATGTCGAGCTGGCCTATGGCGAGGTGCCGGAGCAGGTCGAGCTGATCGAAAACGGCGCGCGCTTCATGGTGCGCCCTTGGGACGGGCAGAAGACCGGCTGGTTCTACGACCAGGCCGACAATCGCGCCCGCCTGCCGCGCTATGTGAAGGGCGCGCGCGTGCTGGACCTGTTCAGCTACATGGGCGGCTGGGGCGTGCAGGCCCTGCGCCACGGCGCGAGCGAGTCCGTATGCGTGGATTCTTCCTCGTTGGCCCTCCATCAATGTCGCGCCAATGCCGACCTCAACGGCGTGGGCGAGGGGCTGCGCACCCTTGAGGGCGATGTTTTCGAGGTGCTCAAGGGCCTGCGCGAGGAGCGCGAGCGCTTCGACGTGGTGGTCTGCGACCCGCCCGCCTTCATGAAGCGGCGCAAGGACGTGCAGGCCGGGCTGGAGGCCTACCGCCGCGTCAACCAGATGGCCATGCAGGTGCTTGCGCGCGACGGCATCCTGATCTCATGTTCATGCTCCCATCATCTTCAGCGCGATAAACTGCCGGAATTGATGTGGGCGGCGGCGCGGCATGTGGATCGAAACATGCAGATCCTGGAGTTCGGCCGTCAGGGCGTGGACCACCCCATCCATCCCGCCATCCCCGAGACCGACTACCTGAAGGCCGTCTACGCCCGCCTGTTGCCAGCCTGATTCACGCCCCATGCTCGTCTATCCGCACATCGATCCCATCGCCCTCCAGCTCGGCCCGCTCAAGGTCCACTGGTATGGCCTGATGTACCTGATCGGCTTCGCCATGGCCTGGGGGCTTGGGCGCCTGCGCGCCCAGGCCAAGGGCTTCAAGGCCGAGGAGCCGGGCGACATGCTGTTCTACATCGCCCTGGGCGTGATCCTGGGCGGGCGGGTCGGCTACATCCTGTTCTACAAGTTCCAGGCCTTCCTCGGCGACCCGCTCATGCTGCTGCGCGTGTGGGAGGGTGGCATGTCCTTCCACGGCGGCCTTCTGGGCGTGATCCTGGCGATGGCCTGGTATGCGCGCAAGACGAAGCGGGGCTTCTTCGACGTGGCCGATTTCGTCGCCCCGCTGGTGCCGCCCGCGCTGCTGGCCGGGCGCATGGGCAACTTCATCAACGGCGAGCTGTGGGGACGCCCGACCGACCTGCCCTGGGGCATGGTGTTCCCGCATGTCGATCAGCTTCCGCGCCATCCCTCCATGCTCTACGAAGGGCTGCTCGAGGGTGTCGTGATGTTCGCGGCGCTGTGGTGGTTCGCCTCGAAGCCGCGCCCGCGCATGGCGGTATCCGGCCTGTTCCTGCTGCTCTACGGCCTGTTCCGCGTCCTTGTCGAGCAGGTGCGCGAGCCGGACGCCCATCTCGGCTTTATCGCGGGGGGCTGGCTGTCCATGGGCATGTTGCTATCCTTGCCGATGATCCTTCTGGGCGCGGCCCTTCTCGTCATGGCCTATCGCAAGCGTAACGAAGCATGAAACAGTACCTCGACCTGATGCGCCATGTGCGCGAGCACGGCATTGAGAAGCACGACCGCACCGGTACCGGCACGCGCAGCGTGTTCGGCCACCAGATGCGCTTCGACCTGTCCGAGGGCTTCCCGCTGGTCACCACCAAGAGGCTGCACCTCAAGTCCATCATCCATGAGCTGCTGTGGTTCCTGCGCGGCGAGGGCAACATCGCCTACCTCAAGGAACACGGCGTCAGCATCTGGGATGAGTGGGCGGATGAGCATGGCGAGCTGGGGCCGGTCTACGGCGTGCAATGGCGCAGCTGGCCGACGGCGGATGGCCGTCACATCGACCAGATCAGCCAGGCGATCGAGCAGATCAGGACCACCCCGGACTCGCGCCGCATCATCGTGTCGGCCTGGAACGTGGGCCTGATCGAGCAGATGGCCCTGCCGCCCTGCCATGCCTTCTTCCAGTTCTACGTGGCGGACGGCAGGCTCTCCTGCCAGCTCTATCAGCGCAGCGCGGACATCTTCCTTGGCGTGCCCTTCAACATCGCCTCATACGCCCTGCTGACCATGATGATGGCGCAGGTGACGGGGCTTACGCCCGGCGATTTCGTCCACACGCTGGGCGACGCCCACCTCTACCTGAACCATCTGGAGCAGGCCGATCTGCAGCTCGCGCGCGAGCCGATGCCGCTGCCGATCATGCGCCTGAACCCCGAGGTGAGGGACATCTTCGCCTTCCGTTTCGAGGATTTCACCCTGGACGGATACCAGTCTCACCCGCACATCAAGGCCCCGGTGGCCGTTTAATTCAGGATAGATCATGACCGACACGCGACTTTTGAAATTGCATCGATTGATCGACAGCATAGGCAACATGGCCATGACCATGTTGCACAACCTGATGCTGGTGATCATCGCCGTGGCCACCGTATGGTCCGCTTTCGGCGAGTTTGCCCATATCTTCCTGGGCGAGGCCGCGCCGACCCTCAAGGACATCCTGCTGCTGTTCATCTACCTTGAAGTGCTGGCGATGGTCGGGATCTATTTCCGTACCCACCGCCTGCCGGTGCGCTATCTGGTCTATATCGCGATTACCGCGCTGACCCGTATCCTGGTGGTGGACGTCAAGACCATGAGCACGGAGGCGATCATGGTGTTCACCGGCGCCATCCTGATCCTCACCCTTGCCGTGCTGGTGCTCAAGTTCGGCTCCGCTCGTTATCCCAGTCATCCGCCCACCGAATAAACCATGCGTATCTCCATCATCGCCGCCATGGACGAGCGTCGCCTGATCGGCAGGGCGAATGCCTTGCCCTGGCGCTTGCCGGCCGACCTGCGGCACTTCAAGGCGCTGACCCTGGGCAAGCCGATCATCATGGGGCGCAAGACCTTCGAATCCATCGGGCGGCCCTTGCCCGGCAGGACCAATATCGTCATGACCCGTGATGTGGGATATGCGCCGGAGGGCGTGCTGATAGCCCGCACCCTGAACGATGCGCTGGAGGCGGCGCGCGAGGTTGCAGGGGAGGATGGCGAGGCGATGATCGCGGGGGGCGCGAACGTCTACTTCCAGTTCCTGCCGCGCGCCGACCGCATGTACCTGACCCAGGTCCATGGCCCGTTCGAGGGGGATGCGTGGTTTCCGGCGTACGATCGCCGCGACTGGGGGGTGATCCACGAGGAGCACCACCCGGCGGACGACAAGAACAGCAGCGCCTACAGCTTCGTGACCCTGCAGCGCCGCCATGCCCACGGACGGGACGCGGCCAAGGTCAGCTTCGGCCGCGGGTAGGCGCGCTCAGTTCTTCGGCCCCGGCTTGGCGTAACTGGCGCAAGACTGGCAGGTCATGGGCTGGTCGGACTGATCCAGGCGTACGGCGGTGAGCCGTCCGCCCCACAGGCAGCCGGTGTCCAGCGCGATGGCCCCCGGCAGGCGGGTGCGGCCGAGGGTGGACCAGTGGCCGAAGACCACGGTGGCGCCCAGGGGCTTCCGCGCCATCTCGAACCAGGGGATAAGTCCGGCGGGCGCCTGCTCGGGCGCGCACTTGTACCTGAATTCCATCCGCCCATCCTGGGTCAGGTAGCGCATCCTCGTCAGTCCGTTGACCGTGTAGCGCAGCCGGTCGAGGCCCTGCAGGCCGGCATCCCAGCGGTCGGGGTGGTCGCCGTACATCTCGGCCAGGAAGTCATGGATGTCGGCGCCCGCGAGCACGGCCTCGACCTCGCGCGCGCAGGCCTGCGCGGTGCCCAGGTCCCAGGCGGGCGGGATGCCGGCATGGGCCAGCACGGCGCTGACCGACGGATCATGGTGGACGAGCGGCTGGCGGCGCAGCCAGTCGATCAGTTCGTCCCGGTCAGGGGCTTCGAGGATGGGGCCGAGGGTGTCCTTGCCCTTGGCCTTCTTGCCGCCCAGCGCCACGGCCAGCAGATGCAGGTCATGGTTGCCCAGGACCGTGATTGCGGTCTCACCCATGTCGCGCACGAAGCGCAGCGCCTCGAGTGACTGCGGGCCGCGGTTGACCAGGTCGCCCACCAGCCACAGCCGGTCATGAGCCGGGTTGAAATCCAGTGTTTCCAGCAGACGCTGCAAGGGTTCCAGACACCCCTGCAGGTCGCCCACGGCATAGACAGCCATCAGCTTAGTCCTTGTTGACGATGATGTGGCGGAACCAGCCCTTCATGAAGGCGGGTTCATCATGCGACAGGGTAAGCCCCGGACATTGCGCCAATATGTCTTCCAGCACGACGTCCATACGGGTGGCGAGGCGGCGGGTGAGATGGTTGAGCGCGCGGCGGAGCGGGGCATGCTGGCCGGGGCGCAGGAACTTGTCGAGGATCAGGATCTCGCCCCCCGGCCTGAGCACCCGCGCCGCCTCGCTCAGGGCGCGGGCCGGGTCCGGCACCACGGCGAGGATCAGGTGCATGATCACGCGGTCGAACTCCCCGTCATCGAAGGGCAGGCTCATGGCATTGCCGTTCATCAGGCGAATGGGACAGCCGCTGCGCTGGGCCCGGCGGCGCGCGCGCTCGAGCATGGCCGGGGTGATGTCGATGCCGGTGTAGTCGGCATCACTGGGCAGGAAGGGCAGGTCCAGGCCGCTGCCCACGCCCACCAGCAGCACCCGCTTGCCGCTCCAGTCGCGCAAAAGCTCGATGCTGCGGCGGCGGACCCTGCGGGTCATCGCACTGTCGATCACCCCGTCATAGATCGGCGCCCACAGGGTGTAGGCGCGGCGCAGGGGGGCGGTCGAAGGTATGGGGTTGTTTTCGTCCATCAGTGCAGTGTACGGGGTACGGACAGGGTGAAGCGCGGGATGGGCACGATGAAGTGCTTGCCTTCCTCGGTGGTGAAGAGGTAGTCACCCTGCATGGTGCCGACCGGGGTGGGAATCACCGCGCCGCTGGAATAGGTGTAGCTCTCGCCGGGGGCCAGCAGGGGCTGGTCGCCGACCACGCCCGGGCCGCGCACCTCCTCCACCCGGCCATCGCCATGGGTGATCCGCCAGTGGCGCTCCAGCAGGCGGGCGGGCACCTCGCCCACGTTGCGCAGGGTGATGGTGTAGGCGAAGACGTAACGGTTCTGCTTCGGGTCGGAGTGCTGTTCGAGAAACGAGGGTTCGGGTGAAACCTCGATCAGTGCGGGGGTGTCGGCGCTGTGCATGGTTCGTCGGTCGATGGTGTCGGCCATCATTCTAGCAGCCTGTCGGACTTGAGCGGCTGAAGCGAAAAAGTCGCCGGCCGAGGACAGCAATGACGATTTTGCCGGGCCATAGCAGGGACTATTGCCCAAAAAAGCGGCGAAATATGGACCGGCCCGAACAACGCCGTCGGGAACGGCGTTGGGTCGCGCAGCGACACCCGCATGCTTTTGCAGCCAGATCGTCTCAAGTCCGACAGGCTGCTCGATCCCTCGTGACCGGTTTGTGCCCCCTCAAACGGCAGGGGCGGCCGCCGGGTCGATATGCCACTCCAGGCTCGCCTGGGC
>SDAY01000043.1 GCA_006212015.1 Halothiobacillaceae bacterium | reverse complement strand
CCACTGAGGGTGGACTGCTGGCGCGAGGTCATGTTGGAGCATCCCGCCGCCGAGAGGATGACGACCCCGAGGATCGCCGCTGCCTTCAATGCGCTCTTCATATGTCCAACCCTCAAGTCATGGATACGCATTGAGCATTGGATATGAAACCTGCGTTGTCAAGGTTGCCCCGCCATGCGCCAAGGAGCAGCGCGCGGCGGGCTGCCATGTTGCGCTCGCGGGCATGGCGTCCGACCGATTCCCCTCGGTCAGCGCGGCTGATGCCGCGCCTTACCAGGATGCTGAAAAACCTCATCCATGCGTTTTTCAGCCCTACCACGTCCGGTACACGCCCGGACGTGGTATTCGAAAATCAATCACTGACGTGATCGACTTTCGTGCGGGACACCCATGTCCCGCCATGACAGGCGGCTGAAAATAAGTATTTCAGCCGCCTGTCACTTGCCGCCCGGAACCATGTCGGACACGGAATGCGGCACCAGACGGCTGGCCTTGCGCTCGCCGGCGGGCGCCGGGGTCGCCACCTCGCCCACGGGGGCGGCATCGAGCAGCGCGGCCAGCGCCTGGGCCTCGGTCTCCTTGAACGGCTGCATCGCCTTGATCTTGCCCGCCTCCAGGGTCACGACCGTCACGCTGTCCTCCGCGCGCGGCAGCATGGCGGTCTGCTCCTCCTCCTCGCCGATGGCCATGCGGTAGGCGTAGTCGCGCATCCTGGGCAGGGCGATCAGGCTTGAGATCAGGCCGGGCATGCGGCTGATGTCGGCGATGTAGACGATCCTGCGCTGCTCCATGAAGTCGCCCGGACGCTCATTGAGCAGGCCATTGAGCATGTCGCCCGCCGACTTGTCGGCGGTGAACAGCACCAGGCGGGTGTTCGCGCCGATCGGCATCGGCTTGTCGTGCTGATCGTTGAGGCTGAAGGCGGGCAGGGCATCGCCCGGCTTGAGCATGGCGGTGTCGGCCATCGCAAGCGCGGGCATCAGCAACAGGGCGGCAAGCATGGAACGCATCTTCATCTCCCGATGAATGACAAAAATGGGTTTATAGGCCCATTCAAGGAAATAAAAAACCCCGCCGGAGCGGGGACATTGATTCGGGCCACGCCCTTGGGGAAGCACTGTTCGAACCCCCTCCCCACTCGTGGGGAGAGCCTTGGAGGGGAAAGGCCGCGCCAGATCAAGGCGCGCATCCCCCTCCTACCCTCCCCCACATGTGGGGGAGGAATAAATCAGCGTCTCCTTAACCCACCCTCCATGTTTCGATGCGGAACCGCCGGGCCTCGATCATGCCGCCCGGCGAATCCCGCCCGCCCAGGCGATGTGACACGCCCCCTCGTCCGAGACCATGCACGGCCCGACGGGCGTGCGCGGGGTGCAGGCCGCGCCGTACAACGGGCAGGCCTGCGGGCGGACGCGCCCCAGCATCACCTCGGCGCAGGCGCAGCCGGGCGGCATCTCGCCCGCGCGGCGGCGGGCGTCCTCGGGCGGCGGAAAGCGTCGGCGCGCATCCAGCCCGGCCCAGGCCTCCGGCAGGGCGAAGCCCGAGGCCGGAATGCGGCCGATGCCACGCCAGTTCGCCGCCTCGGTCACCAGCACCGCGTCCAGCAGGCGGCGGGCGACCGGGTTGCCCCGAGGGCGCACCACCTCCGCATAGGCGTTCTCCAGCGCGGCGCGCCCCCCGACGATCTGCGCCAGCGCCGCATGCAGGGCGGCGAGGATGCCCTCGGCGGTGAAGCCCGCCACCGCGACCGGCAGGCCGTGCTGTTCGGCGACGAAGCGCCACTCCTCCGCGCCCATCACCGCCGCCACATGCCCCGGCGCGATCAGGGCGTCAAACCCGGGCGCGCCGGAGTCGAGCAGCATGGCGACCGCAGGCCAGGTGCGGCGCGCGGCCAGCAGCACGGAGAGGTTGTCCGGCAGCCCGCCGGCGGCCAGCATGGCGGCGACCGGCGCGGTGGTGGTCTCGAAACCGGCGGCCAGGAACACGACCTGCCGGTCAGGATGCGCGCGGGCGATGGCGGCGGCCTCCCGCGGCGAGGCGACGGGACGCACATCCGCCCCCGCCGCCCTCGCCTCAAGCAGGGAGCGCGGCTCGCCCCTGGGCAGGTTGACCGGCACGCGCAGCAGGTCGCCGAAGGCGGCGAGGATCACGCCCTGGTCCAGCGCCAGCCGCAGGGCGTGATGGATGTCCTCCTCGGGGCAGACGCAGACCGGGCAGCCGGGCCCGGCGATCAGTTCGATGCCCTCCGGCAGGGCGCCGCGCAGTCCGCTCAGGGTGATGGTGCGCTCATGCCCGCCGCAGACGTTCATCACCCGCACCGGCCGGGGCAGCGGCAGGGCGCGGATGCGCTCCAGCCAGTCCCTCGCTGCTCCACCGCCCCCGCAGGCGGGGGAGTGATCGTGTCCCCCTCCCCGCTGCGCGGGGAGGGCGGGGCGGGGATGCATGGTCATGCGCGCAGCACGCCGAAATGCGGGCGCGCGGCGGCGAGGCGGGGCTGGCGCAGCGCGGCATGACGCTCGCGCAGCCAGTCCAGCCAGCCCGCCATGCCCTGACCCCTCCTGGCGGACAGGACCAGGAGCGGGGCGTCCGTCGCCAGGCCCCGCAGCGCGGCCTCGGCGCGGGCCGGGTCGAAGTCGTCCATCACCGGCAGCAGGTCGGCCTTGGAGAGCAGCACGAGGTCGGCGGCGCGGAACATGACCGGGTACTTGGCCGGCTTGTCGTCGCCCTCGGTCACCGACAGCAGCACCACGTTGTCATGCTGGCCAAGGTCGAAGCTGGCCGGGCAGACGAGGTTGCCGACGTTCTCGATGAACAGGATGTCGATGCCGGCGAGGTCCATGCCGTGCAGGGCATCGTGCACCATGTGCGCGTCCAGATGGCAGGCCTGGCCGGTGCCGATCTGCACGGCCGGCACGCCATGCGCGGCGATGCGGCGGGCGTCGTTGTCGGTGGCGAGATCCCCGACCAGCACGGCGCAGGACAGCCCGCCCTTCAGCGCCTCGACGGTCGCCTCCAGCAGCAGGGTCTTGCCCGCGCCCGGCGAGGACATCAGGTTGAGCGCCAGCACGCCATGGCGCGCGAAGTGCTCGCGGTTGTGCGCCGCCATGCGGTCGTTCTCGGCCAGCAGCCCCTCCAGCACCGGCAGCGCATGGATGGCCGCCGCGCTTTTCCGGTTGCCAGGCGTTATCGAACAGCCGCAGGTGTCACACATCGCTCGTCTCCAGTTCAAGGCTGACCAGCAGCATCTCATCCCCGCCCGCAAGCCGGGTGTTCAGGCTCCCGCAGGCGGGACAGGCGAGCCGGTTGGGCGCGGCCTCGCCCTCCGCCCCGCAATCCTCGCAATGCACGCGCACCGGCACGCTCTCGATCCGCAGCTCCGCCCCATCGGCCACGCTGCCCGCCGCAGCCCGAGGGAAGGCGCGCGCCAGCAGGCCGGGCTCCACGCCGGAGAGCGGGCCGATGCGCACGGTCACGCCACGCACCGCCAAGGCCCGATGCTCGCCCGCCAGCCGCTCGACCTGGCGCAGCAGCGCCCGCGCGACGGACAGTTCATGCATCCCCGCCCTGCCCCCTCGCCGGGTCCATGGCCCGCCACAGGGCCCAGGCCTCGCCCGCCCGCGCAGGCTCCACCTTCTGGATGGCATAGCCGACATGGACCATGACGAAATCGCCCTCGGCCAGCGGCTGGTCGGCCACCAGGAACAGGCTGACCTCGCGCTCCACGCCCTTGGCGCGGCACAGGGCGGTGTCGCCATCGAGGCGGATGATCTGCATGGGGATGGCGAGGCACATGGCTTGGATCAGGGTTGCAATGTTTCGAACTTTATACCATCGCCGCCCAGATCGCGGGCCAGCGACTCCGCCAGGGCGCGGGCCGCGGCCTCGACCTCGGGCGTCAGGCCATCGCGCTCAAGCCCGCCGAGCTCGATGGCATGGATCGCAAGCCTGGGCGGCAGGACCCCCATCGCCCCGGCCAGGCGCAGGGCATGCGCCAGGCCGAAGCCGTGGGTGGAGGGGCTTTCGGGCAGGCCATCCAGCGCGTCCAGGGACAGGCTGCGCACCGCGCCGGGGCGGCCGCCGGAACGGATCGCGTCGATCAGCACCACCCCGTCCATCCCCTCGAACCAGCGCAGCAGGGCCGCGCCCGGCCGGTCGAGCGCGAGCAGCTCCACCCCCTCGGGCACGCGCCCACGCAGATGCTCGATCACCCGCCAGCCCGCCGCATCGTCGCCAAAGGGTGAGCCGATGCCGAGCACGCGGATCATCCCGCCCTCATTGGCGCTGCACCGTCAGGTCGAGGAAATGCGTGGCGCAGGAGATGCAGGGGTCGTAGTTGCGGATCACCGTCTCGGCGCGCAGGCGCAGGGCCTCGTCCGGCTGGTCGAGGCCGAAGGCGAGCAGGCTGCGGTGCAGGTCGGCCTCGATGCGCGCCTGGTTCTGGCTGGTGGGCGGCACGAGGCGCGCCGCGCGGATGATGCCGTGCCCGTCCACCGCGTAGCGGTGCCAGAGGATGCCGCGCGGGGCCTCGGTCGCGCCGAAGCCGATCCCGGCGCAGGGCCGCACGGCGACATGCGGCGATGCAGGCCGGACGTAGGCCTCCAGCAGACGGATGGCCTCGACGAGGGCGACGTGGATCTCCACCGCGCGCGCCAGCAGGCTGTGGAACATGTTGCGGCTGGGAAAGCGGATGCCGGTCGCCTCCAGCAGGGCGCGCGTCGCTTCGGGCAGCCGGTCGAGGTTGAGGTTGAGCCGCGCCAGCGGACCGGTCAGGTAGGGCTGGCCGTCCAGCAGCGCGAACAGCGCGGTGGACTGCGGGCGGTGCTCCTCGGCGAAGTGCCGCTCGTAATCCGCGATCTCGATGTCCAGCCCGGCGTCGGAGACGATGCGCCCCTCGGCCAGCGGGTAGTCGGCCGGATGACGCAGGGCCACGCTGGTGAAGACCTGCTCGTCGTCCGGCATGGGCAGGCTCGCGACCCAGCCGATCAGCGCCTCGGACTCCGGCCATTCGGCGCGCAGGCGCGCGAGCATCGTCCGCACCTCGTCCAGGGTCGGCGCGTCATGGAACCCGCCCACGCAGGCGCCGACCGGATGCACCGAGCGCCCGCCGAACAGGCGGATCAGGTCGTTGCCCAGCCCTTGCAGGCGCAGGCCGCGCCGCACCGCCTCGGGATGCTCGGCCGCCATCGCCACCACGCTGTCGAAGCCGAGGAAGTCGGGCAGGGCCAGCAGGTGGATGTGCAGGGCGTGGCTTTGCAGCCATTCGCCGCAGTAGAACACCCGGCGCATGTCGCGCACCCAGGGACCGGGGTCGAGACGGAAGGCGTCCTCCAGCGCCTGCGCCGCGCTCATCTGGTAGGCGACGGGGCAGATGCCGCAGACGCGGGCGACGATGTCCAGCACCTCGGCATGCTGGCGGCCTTCGAGGAATTTCTCGAAGTAGCGCGGCGGCTCGAAGATGTCGAGCGCCAGCGCCTCGATGCGCCCGTCCTCGATGCGCAGGCGCAGCGCGCCCTCGCCCTCCACCCGGGTCAGGGCGGGCACATGGATGGAAACGGTACGCTCAGTCATCGGCGAACCCCGGCGGGTAGTGCCTCAGCCCCTCCTCGCGGAAGGCCGGGGCCTGGCTGTTGATGAACAGGAAGCGCCGGGCGATGTCGACCGGCGGCAGGCCCAGCCCCTCCAGCCGACGGGCCAGGGCGGCGGTGTTGGCGTTCTCCGCCGGCCCGAAGCAGGCGTAGCAGTCGCGCCCGAAGCGCGGGCAGAGCGCGCCGCAGCCGGTGCGGGTGACCGGCCCCATGCAGGGCTTGCCCTGGGTGACCATCACGCAGACCGCGTGCTGGCGCTTGCACTCCATGCAGACCTTGTCGCGCTCGTCCAGCGGCGCGACGCCGAACAGCAGCTGGCGCACTGCGGCCAGCACCTGCCGGCCGTTGACCGGGCAGCCCCACAGTTCGAAATCGACCTTCACATGCGCATGCACGGGCTCGGCATGGGCGAGGGTGTGGATGAACTCGGGCTGGGCGTAGATGGCCTGTTTCCAGTCCTCGTTGGAGTCGTCGAGGTTGCGCAGGGCCTGCAGGCCGCCCGCCGTGGCGCAGGCGCCCAGGGTGACGAGATGGCGGCTGTTCGCGCGCACGCGCCGGATGCGTTCGACCTCGTCCGGCGTGGAGATGCTGCCCTCGACGAAGGCGATGTCGACCTCGGCCCCCTCCTCGGCGAAGCCCGCCTCAAGGAAGTGGCGGATGTCCACCAGGGCGCCGAGGGTCAGCAGGTCCTCGCCCGCATTGAGGAAGGCGAGCTGGCAGCCGTCGCAGGAGGAGAACTTGTGCACGGCGATGCGCGGCTTGCTCATCAAAACCCCCTCACACCCAGCAGGTCGCGGATATCCGGCCAGGCGAAGACGGGGCCGTCGCGGCAGACGAAGCGCGCGCCGAACTGGCAGTGGCCGCAGTGGCCGACCGCGCACTGCATGTTGCGCTCCATGCTCAGGTAGATGTCGCCGGCCGCGAGGCCGAGCTGTTCCAGGGCGGCCGCCGAGGCGAGCATCATGCCCTCCGGCCCGCAGAGCATGGCGATGGCATGGGCCGCATCCAGCTCGATGCGATCGAACAGGGCAGTGACCCGCCCCACAGCCCCCTGCCAGCCGGGCGAGGCCACGTCGGCGACCAGCAGCACCCGCACCTCGGGCTGCCGGCTCCAGGCCTCGTACTGCGTCCGCCAGATCAGGTCGTCGGCGTGCTTCACGCCCTGCAGGATGGTCAGGCGCCCGTAGCGTTCACGATGCCGAAGGATGTGGTGGATGATGGACACCGAGGGCGCGCAGCCCAGCCCCCCGGTCACGACGACCACCTCCCGCCCCTCGGCCGCCGCCAGCGGCCAGCCCCGGCCAAACGGGCCGCGCAGGCCGATGCGCTCGCCCGCCCGCAGCGCCATCATGCCGCGCGTGACCCGGCCCACGGCGCGGATCGTGTGCGTGAGCAGGCCATCCGCCTCGCCGCCCGCGACGATGGAGATGGGGACCTCGCCCACGCCATGGAGATAGAGCATGTTGAACTGGCCCGCCTCGAAGCCGTAGGGCTGGCCATCCGTCAGGCGCAGGCGCAGGGTGAAGACCGTCGGCGTCTCCTGGATGCGCTCGACGATCTCCGCCTCGCGCGGCAGGTAGGGATTCAAGTCGCGCCCTCCCCGTTCGGCCCGCAGATGGCCCGCGCCTCCTCGGTCAGGTCGATGCCGACCGGGCACCAGGTGATGCAGCGTCCGCAGCCCACGCAACCGCTGCGTCCGTACTGGTCGTGCCAGCTCCCGAGCTTGTGGGTGAGCCACTGGCGGTAGCGCTGGCCGGTCTCCGCGCGGATCACGATGCCGTGGATGGTGGAGTGCCCCTCACTGAAGCAGGAGTCCCACTGGCGGACATGCTCGGCGGACTGCCCATCCAGCGAGGGCAGGTCCTGTTCGGCATGGCAGAAGCAGGTCGGGCAGACGCTGGTGCAGTTGCCGCAGGACAGGCAGCGCTCGGCCACCTCCCGCCAGCGCGGGTGATCGAGGTTGGCGAACAGGCTGTCCCTGAGGTTCGTGCCGGGCAGCTGGCGCGTCTGGAGCGCGGCGGCATGGGCGATCTCGGCCTCGGCCTGCTCGCGCTGCTCGTCCGAGGACAGCTGCAGGGGCAGCATCCGTGCGATATGCGCGCCGCGTTCGCTGCCGACCTCGATGAGATAACCCTCGTCCAGCTCGCTCAGGGCGAGGTCGAAGCCCTTCCCCGCGCGGGGGCCATCCCCGGTCGAGACGCAGAAGCAGGTGGATGCGGGATGCGTGCAATGCACCGCCACGATGAACAGGCCCGCACGGTGGGCGGCATAGGACGGGTCGCGGATCGATTCGAGGAAGTGCCGGTCCTGCAGCTCGAGGGCGGCGAGGTCGCAGGCGCGCGCGCCGATCACGGCCAACGGTGGGTCCTGCGGGATGGATGCGCTGAAGGCCATGCGCCCGTCGGCCGAGCGATGCACCCGCCACAGCGATTCGCGCGGCCTGAACACGAGGGGCTTGATGCCTTGCGGACCATGGGCCCAGGCAAAGCTGCGCTGCGTATCCGTCCGTTCAAGGCGGTATTGGCCGGGCTGCTGCTCGTCCCGCCAGCCTGCGGGCAGGTCGGCCACGTCGCGCAGCTCCTCGTAGAGGATGGCGCCATCCCGGACACGCGGACCGACCACGCGATAGCCCTCGCCGCTCAAGGCATCGAGCAGGATCTGCAGGGCATGTCGGGGAAGGAAGGCGGCGTGTTTCATCTTCAGTCGCAAGGTGATCGCTTGACCGAGGTTAGCCTACCCTGGTCGGTCGCACACAAACATTGCGCACAAAAAAAGCCCGCCGGATGGCGGGCTTGATGCAGTCAGTGAAGCGATCCCGGTTTAGTGGGAGCCTTCGCCAACCTTCTTGACGTTGCCGACGGAAATGTCACCGATCACGGCCTTGCCTTTGACCACCGGGGCGTCCTTCGTGCAGTTGTTCATGCAGCGGGTGTTCTTCACATCCGGACGCGGGTCGGTGTAGTAGTTGTCAACCGCCGGCATCTTGATCTTCTTCAGAGCCTCGGCGTCACACACCATCTTGTCGTCCGTGATGACCTCGGCGAGGTACAGGACGTAGCAGGTGGTGGCGTAGGCCTGGTCGACGCTCAGGGACTGAGGCGCGAAGAACGGCATGGCACGATGGATGTAATCGTACAGGGTCGGCGCATGGCCCCACAGGTTGTTGATGCCACGAGCGCTTACGGTGTCCTCGTCAGCCTTGGCATGCTTCTTGAGGTCTTCCAGCTTGTCGCCGAGCATCTTCGGATAGCCCCGGGCGCCCTCGCCGAACTCGCCATGGCACATGGCGCACTGAGCCTGGTAGATCTTCTCGCCGTCAGCCACGGAACCCTTGCCTGCCGGCAGGCCGTCACCGTCGAAATGAACGCTGATGTCCCAGCTGGCGACGTCCTTCGGGTCGATCGACTTGCCGACGCCATCAAACTGGCCGGCGAATGCCACGGAGGAAGCAGCGAACAACGCTGCCACCAGGGCAGACTTAGAGGTTTTCGATTTGAACATTCTTCACTTCTCCGTTGGCAGTGATCTTCCACGTCTGGATGGAGTTCTTGTGGTAGATGCTGTTGGTACCACGCACCTCGCGCAGCTGGCGCAGGGTCGGCTGGACATAGCCCGTCTCGTCCATGGCGCGGCTCATCACGAGGGTCTCCTTGCCATCCCATTCCCACGGGAAGATGAAGCGGGTCAGGCACTTGGAGAGGACCGGATCGACCAGCTTGGCTTCTTTCCAGGTCTTGCCGCCATCGACGGAGACGTCCACGGCCTTGACCTTGCCACGACCGGACCAGGCCAGGCCGCGGATCTCGTAGGCGCCCTTGCCGGAGAGCTTCTTGTCCGGGCAGGGGAAGGTCACGACGGAGTTGGTCTCGTTGATCAGGGTGTACTGACGGAAACGACCGTCAGGCATGCCGTCGGTGTAGTGACGGGTTTCCTGATAGGTGACCAGCGGCTTGTTGGTGAACTTGATGCGACGCAGGTGCTTGACGGACAGGTTCGCCTCGGTGCCCGGAACCACGATGCGGATCGGGTAGCCGTTTTCGGGACGCAGCGCTTCGCCGTTCTGGGCGTAGGCGATGATGATGTCCTTGTAGATCTTGTCGGCGTCCGGGATCGGCTTGCCGAACTGGTCCTTGGCGCCCGGCAGCGGGATGGAGCGCTGCAGCCCGGAACCATCGGCGCCTTCGCCGTAGAACCAGGTGGCATCCTTCTTGACGCCGACGGCCTTCATCAGGTCCAGCAGGCTCACGCCCACCCACTCGGAGCAGGAGATCATGCCGTGGGTGAACTGCAGGGAGTCCATCTGGACGCCACGCCATTCCATCGCGCCGTTCGCCGGGCACTCCATGAACCACACGCCGGAGGTCTGCGGCATGCGCTTCAGGTCGTCCACGGTGAAGATCATCGGCTTGTCGACCAGGCCGTGAACGACCAGGCGATGGGTGGCCGGATCGATATCGACGGCGCCGCCGTGATAGCGCTCGAAATGCAGACCCGCCGGGGTGATGATGCCCTCGAGGTCCTGCAGCGGGGTGAAGCTGATGGAGGCGATGGTGTCGGGTGTCAGCCACTCGACGTTACGACGCACCACATGGGCTTCGAACTTGGACGGCATGCCGTACGGCACGCTGACGACGCCCCGGCCCAGCATCTTGTTGGTCGGGGGGATGGCCAGCGGCTCGGCAGCGGCGCGACCGGCGACGGTGCCAGCCATGACGGCTCCACCGGCTACGGCCACACTCTTGCGGAGGAACGAACGGCGAGCCTCGGAGGCCACGGCCTGCTCGTCACCGCTCACCGGCATGGTGATCTTTTCTTCGGACATTGCTCACTCCTGCACGTTAGCAATTCGTATGGAAACGGGGATTCCCGCATCCGCCTGCATCCTGGCTTGCACACCCATTAGGACGCAAAGCCGTAAACTGAGGCATCTGCACATGGATACCAACAGCTGTGAATTTTCGCCCCGCGCCGTGGCGTGGGGCAAATTGACTAGCCTTATCCAGCATAAAACGTTATGCCAAACTCGCCAGAATCAATCTGGGGGCGAACTTTACAATGACGTCACAATATCAGCAATTACTAATCTTTTAATGATCCAGACATGGACTTTATCGCCCCTTTCTCCGGGCACGGCAGATGCTGCATCATGCCCCCACGAGTTGCGGGATGATCAGGAGAAACTTTCAATGGTGCGCATACAAACCGATGACTTCGATCTTGGCGCGGAGATCGCCCGGCTGCGCGCCGGTCAGCGCGATGTGGGCGCTGTTGCCGCCTTTCTCGGCACGGTGCGCGACATCAACGATGACAACGCCATCCGCACCATGGAGCTGGAGCACTATCCCGGCATGACCGAGCGCGCGCTCGAAAGCATCGAGACACGGGCACGGTCGCGCTGGCCGCTGAACGACGTGCTGGTCATCCATCGGGTCGGCCCGCTCCAGCCGGAGGACCAGATCGTGATGGTGGCCGTGACCAGCCGCCACCGCCATGCCGCCTTCGCGGCCTGCGAATACATCATGGATTATCTCAAGACCCGCGCCCCGTTCTGGAAGAAGGAAGACACGCCGGAGGGCGCGCGCTGGGTGGATGCGCGCGAGAGCGACTTCGACGCCGCCGCGCGTTGGGGGGAGCAGTGATGCTCGACTTCGCCGCTGCCCGCGAGAGACTGCTCGCCGCCGCCCGGGGCATCGAGCGCGTCGAGACCCTGCCCATCGAGGCCTGCCTGGGCCGCATTCTGGCTGAGGATGCACGCGCCCTGAGCGACTCCCCGCCGGGCGATGTCAGCACGCTGGATGGTTACGCCATTGCCGTGCGCGACCTCGCCCCTGCGGGCGAGACGCGCCTTCGCGTCACCCAGCGCATCGCCGCCGGCCAGACCGGTGGCCCGCTTGAGCCGGGCAGCGCCGCGCGCATCTTCACTGGCGCGGCCATGCCGCCGGGCGCCGACGCCATCGTGGCGCAAGAGGCTGCCCGGCGCGAGGGCGACGAGGTCGTGTTCGCCCGCCACCCCGCGCCCTTCGAGGATGTGCGCCGGCAAGGCGAGGATTTCCGCTCCGGCGCCGTCCTGGTGCCCGCCGGCACCCGGCTGGCGCCTGCGCACCTCGGTCTTGCGGCCTCCGGCGGCATCGACCGCTGCAGCGTCTTCGGTCGCCTGCGCGTGGCCCTGCTGACCACCGGCGACGAGGTCGTCCCGCCCGGCCAGCCGCTCCACCCCGGCCAGATCTACAACGCCAACGCACCCCTGCTGAGCGGACTGCTGCAACAGCTCGGCTGCGAGATCAGTCATGTGGAGCACCTGCCGGACCATTTCGACACGACCCTTGACGGCCTGAAACGCATCGCCCCCGCATGCGACGTCATCCTGACCTCGGGCGGCGTGTCCGTGGGCGAGGAAGACCATGTGAAGTCCGCGGTCGAGCACCTCGGCACGCTGGACATGTGGAAGGTGCGCATGAAGCCCGGCAAGCCGCTGGCCTTCGGCCACGTGCTCGGCACGCCCTTCATCGGCCTGCCCGGCAACCCGGTGTCCGGCTTCGTCACCTTCCTGCTGTTCGCCCGCCCCTTCCTGCTCGCAAGCATGGGCGCGACGACGCCCGCGCCTCGGCCGATCCGGCTGCCCGCCGCCTTCGCCCGCCCGCGCGCCTCCGAGCGGCGCGAATTCGCCCGCGGCCGCATCACCGCCGACCAGCGCGTGGAGCTGTACGCCAACCAGGGCTCCGGCATCCTCAGCTCGCTGGGCTGGGCCGAGGTCCTGGTCGAACTGCCCGAGAACGAAACCCTCGCCCCCGGCGATCCCGTCAACACCTACCTGCTCGCGGAGCTGATGGCATGAATGATGCGACTTCAAACACCCTGACCCATATCGACGAGACCGGCGCGGCGCGCATGGTGGACGTGGGCGACAAGGACGAGACCCGCCGCGAGGCGACCGCCCAGGCCATCGTGCGCATGCAGCCGGAAACCCTCGCCCTGATCGTCGAGGGCAAGCACAAGAAGGGCGACGTGCTGGCCGTGGCGCGCATTGCCGGCATCATGGCCGCCAAGCGCACGCCGGACCTGATCCCGCTCTGCCATCCGCTGCTGCTGACGAAGGTGGAGGTGACGCTGGAGCCCATGCCCGACGAGAGCAGCATCCACATCACCGCGACCTGCGCCCTCAAGGGCCAGACCGGCGTGGAGATGGAGGCCCTGATGGCCGCCAGCACCGCCGCGCTGACCATCTACGACATGTGCAAGGCGGTGGACCGCGGCATGGTCATCGACCGCATCGGCATCCTCGAGAAGAAGGGCGGCAAGAGCGGCCACTGGCGGATGCTTCCCGAGCAGGGCCTGGACCGCGTCGGCGATTAAAAAATCTGATTGCGCAAAGGGAATATCAGCGTTGCCTGATGCGCCTGCCTGCCGTATCGTTATGTTCCACTGGAAACAACGCTCACTCCTGCCGAGGATGCCGACGATATGCACACCCTGACGGACCCCTTCGGACGCAAGATCGAATATCTGCGCCTGTCAGTCACGGATCGTTGCGACCTCCGTTGTTTCTACTGCATGCCGGAAGGCTTCAAGGATTTCGAGGAGCCGGCCCACTGGCTGAGCTTTGACGAGATCGAGCGCGTCGTCGGCGTGATGACCGAGATGGGCCTGCGGCGCGTCCGCATCACCGGCGGCGAGCCGCTGGTGCGCAAGGATATCGACACCCTCGCCCGCCGCCTCAAGCACGGCGCGGGCATCCGGGACCTTTCGCTTTCAACCAATGCCACGCGCCTGGCGAAAGAGGCCCGCGCCCTGCGCGAGAATGGCATCGACCGCCTCAACATCAGCCTCGACACCCTCAGGCCCGAGCGCTTCAAGGACATCACCCAGGGTCGCCTGGACAAGGTCCTGGACGGCATCCTGACCGCCAAGGCCGAGGGTTTCGCGCCGATCAAGCTCAACATGGTGGCGATGAAGGGCGTGAACGACGACGAGATCGGCGACATGCTCGAATTCTGCATCGAGCACGGCTTCACCCTGCGCCTGATCGAGACCATGCCCATGGGCGACACCGGCCGCAGCGCGACCGACCACTACCTCGACCTGCAGGGGGTGAAGCGGCAGCTGGCCGAGCGCTTCAACCTCGTCCCCACCCTCGACGGCTCGATCGACGGCGGCCTCATCCACGGCGGCGGACCGGCGCGCTACCTGCGCGTGGCCGGTACCGACACCCACATCGGCTTCATCACGCCGATCTCCCAGCACTTCTGCGAGACCTGCAACCGCGTGCGCCTGTCGGTCGACGGCACGCTCTACATGTGCCTCGGCCAGGAGCACAACGTCCCGCTGCGCGACCTGCTGCGCCGGGGCATCCCGGATGACGAGCTGAAGGAGGCCCTGGTCGCCGCCATCGGCCTCAAGCCCGAGCGCCACGAGTTCACCGAGAAGCCCGGCCAGATCGTCCGCTTCATGTCGATGACCGGCGGCTGAGCCCCGTTCCGCTTCCTTGGCCGGACTGCATGGCGATCAAAAATGGAAGGTTTGATGGGCAATGCCGCGCTGAGCGAAGGGGCGATTCCCCTTGGCCGCGCCGGGGCTGGCGTGTTCGACAGGGGTTCAAACCGCCATGGATGGCGGTTTGAGGTTCCCCGGGACAGGAAGTCCCGTGGAACCGGCCCCCTGACGGGCAGGCCAGACACGGGAACCCCGAAGGGGCGTGGTCGTGGGGGCGTCCTTCTTTTCGCCCCTTTTCTTGGACGAGCAAGAAAAGGGGCTCGCCCGCGTGCGATCCGGGCGGGTCGAAGCGCTTGCCGTATGGCGGTCGAAAAATGCCACGACACCGACTGGAAAGGGTTCAAAGTGGCCTTGGAAGATGTGGTGGGCACATTTCGCCCGGCATTAAGCAGAGAACTTTCCTTGGGCTACATCGCGACCGGGCGAGTTACTTTTCTTGTCCATGCAAGAAAAGTAATCAAAAGAACACGCCCCCGCGGGACCGCCCTTCGGGCAAGCCATGGCCTGACCT
>SDAY01000174.1 GCA_006212015.1 Halothiobacillaceae bacterium | reverse complement strand
CCTGGATGGATGTGAGCGTGGTGTTCAGTGTTTTGGGACAATGCGAGCGATCCTGCACGTCCTCACGCCTCTTCCACGTGCGGGCCGTCGCCACGCTGATGTTGTAGCGCTGGGCGATCTCGGCGGCATTAACGAGATGGAGGGCATCCTTGCCCATGCCCACGGGCCTGACGACGCCTGACCAGGCTGGGCGGGAGTGAAGAATTCACAGCCGCTGAGAACGCCTTATGCAGCCTTCTTCCCGAACATCGTCCGTGCGCGTGCGCATGCCTTGCGGGCCGAAAAGCTTTTCCCTTCACACCCTCCTTCACGCATGCGCTCCAATGGTGTCATCGAAACGGCGCGGGCCGTGGCATGCGGGCGATGCGTTCTTCCGGCGACGGGTGAGCAGCGAAACCTTCGGGATCGCGCCGTCCTTCGCATTCCGGCCGCAGTCGCTGGATGTCGGGGCCGGAAAGCTTTCCAGCACGGCATGACCGCCGATGACGGATCAGAATGCATTCATGGTTCAGGTTCGGTCGGTTGCGGCCGGCGGATATCAAGCACACACGAGGGGAGAGGGCGATGCGTATACACAACCATGTACAAGGCGAGGCCGTGAAGGTGTACAGCGCGGATGGGGAGACGCAGGTGTTGGGCGACGTCCTGGCGCGCGGCGGCGAGGGTGCGGTGCATCCGCTGGTCTCCCGTCCGGAGGTGCTGGTGAAGCTCTACCACCCGGATGTGCTGGCCAAGCGTGGCGCGGAGTTGCCGCGCAAGGTGGAGGCCATGACGGCCCGGCGCACGGCCTTTGACGATATGCCCGTGTGCTGGCCCTTGATCTCGGTGTACAACGCGGCGGGAACGTGGACAGGCTATGCCATGTACCGCGCGGAGGGCGTGCCGATGATGAAGCTTGCGCACTCCATGCTCTACCAGAAGTACTTTCCGGGTCTGGATCGTCGCCGCCTTGCAGATTACGTGCTGGCCTTCGTGGAGACGATTGCCCGCCTGCATGAGCGCGATGTGTTCGTGGGGGATTACAACCTCAACAACATCATGTGCTCCCCGACGACCGGGAAGGTCACGCTGATCGACTGCGACAGTTTCCAGATGCGGCATGAAGGCAAGGTCTATCCCTGTCCGGTCGGGAGCATGGACATGACGCCGGCCGAGCTGATGGGGCGTGACTTCAAGACGGTGCGGCGGACCGTGGAGAGCGAGCGCTTTTCCGTGGCGATCGTTCTGTTCAAGGCTCTGATGCTGGGTCGTCATCCCTACGATGCGATTGGCGGCGAGAATCCGGTGGATAACATCCGTGCGGGTAATTTTCCCTACGGCCGCGAGACGACCGGCCGCCCGAAGGGGCCGTGGCACAACATCTGGAGCCACATGCCCTATCGCCTGAAGCAGTTTTTCATCCAGACCTTCACCGAGGGGGCGAGGGATCCGGCGCAGCGGGCCACGCTGGAGGAGTGGGTGGAGGCCCTGAGACTGTACCGGGCGGAGATTGACAAGGGCTGGCACGAGGTGGCCATCCGTCCGGAGCGGCCGAAGTCGAAGGCCTACCGGGGGACGCAGTCCATTGAGGTCGCCGGCGAATCGAGCACTTGAAGCATGAACATGACAACAACAACGAAATCACCGAGGGGAGCGCCATGAGTCTGAGCAGCCTGTTCCAGAGCTTTCACACCCAACACCAGCAGGAGTCCAGCATGAACACGATCCAGTACGGCAAGAGCGACCGCCATGACCTGATCGAGAACCCGTCCCCCCGCTGCGCCTGCATGCTGGTGCTGGACGTGTCCGGCTCGATGGACGGCCAGCCGATCCAGGAGCTCAACGAGGGCCTGCGTGAGTTCCTCGTGGCCGTGGGCGAGGATGACATGGCCGCCTACTCGGTCGAGGTGGGCATCATCACGGCGGGCGGTCGGGTGTCCGAGGTGCTGCCCTTCACCACGGCCCATGAGCTGCAGTCGCTGCACCCACTGAACGCGACCGGGAGCACGCCGCTTGGCGGGGCGGTGGAGCTGGCCCTGCTTCGTCTGGATGAGCGCAAGGAGGAGTACAAGCGCAATGGCGTGTCGTACTTCCAGCCCTGGCTTGTGATCATCAGCGACGGCTCGCCCACGGATGCGTGGCAGGGGGCGGCGGCCCAGGCCCGCGATCTTTCCTCGCGGCGCAAGCTGGTGGTGATGCCGATCGGCGTGCAGGGCGCGGACCTGGGCACGCTGGGCCAGTTCACCACCCGCTCGGCGGTGCCGCTGAACGGGCTGAAGTTCCGCGAGTTCTTCGAGTGGCTGTCGCAGAGCATGTCGAACGTCTCGAATTCCGGCTCCACGCACGACGGAGACATCAAGCTGGGGAGTATCGGCGGGTGGGCGTCCATTTGAGGGCGGGTGGCATGCCGGCGAAGAATCTCGATCCCGTGAAGGAGGGCAGCATGAACAAGGTGCATGACGAGGCGGAAGCCAACATGCCGCCCGCCGAGCTGGAGGCCACGCCGCCGGCCGTAGAGTGGCGGACAAGCCTTGGCGCGTGGGGGGCCATGGACGAGGCGGTCGTGGGATTGACGCATCGCAGGAAGGGCTTGCCTTGCCAGGATGCGGCGCGCGCGGAGGTCGGCGAGCGGCCCGTGCTGGTCATCGCCGATGGCGCGGGCAGCTCGGCGGTTTCCGAACTGGGCGCGCAGGCTGTGGTTGACGGGATGGTTCGGCTGGTGAGCACCCTGCATCGCCCGCTGCTGGCCGCGCTGGACGTACCGGTGGTGGAGGCCGGCATGGCGGCGGGTGACTGGGCCATGCTGTTCGTCAAGCATGCGAGGGGGCTGCTGGAGGACCTGGCCCGCCTGCATCGCCGCGATATCCGCGATGTGCGTTGCACCCTGCTGATGGCGGTGGCCGGCACCGAAAACCTGCTGTGGATCAAGGTAGGCGATGGGGCCCTGGTGATCGAGCATGGCCGGCCCGATGCCGAGGGCGTTGTGCAGTCGGTCCTGTCCACGCTGGGCGAGGTGGGCAAGGGTGAATATGCCAACCAGACGGTATTCCTAGATGCCGTGCAGCCCGCGCAGGTGCAATGGGGGCTTGTGCCGCTGGCGCATGTCACTGGCGTGGCCGCGATGAGCGATGGCGCGGCGGAACGGCTGGTGGCGAATGATGGCGTAGCCGTGGCGGATCGCATGGGCGCATTGTTCGCCAGTCTTGGCGAGGCCCGGATGTCCCGCGAGCATCTCACGCGCATGTTCTACGAGGAGGCGTTCTGCAAGGGCACGACGAACGATGACCGCAGCATGGCCATGCTGGCGCGGACCATGAAGGTGAAGCGCGTGCCCAAACCCATGCCGGAACCCATGCCGGAACCCAAGCCGGAACCCAAGCCGGAACCCAAGCCGGAACCCAAGCCGAGGGAGGCTGACGCCATCCCAAAGCCCCGGGCTGCGGTTACGCAGCAGCAGCAGCAGGAGGTGGTGGTGGTGGTGAAGAAAGCGCGCGAATCGACGCCTCGCAAACCGCGTCGCCGGGCGCCCAAGTGAGCGTCCGGGGCGGCGGGTGGCGCGGATGGTCTCGTCCATGGG
>SDAY01000173.1 GCA_006212015.1 Halothiobacillaceae bacterium | reverse complement strand
CGCAGGCCCCAGCCCTTGCGCAGGATGATGATGCACGCGGCAAGCAGGACCACGAACAGCGCCACAAGCAGCCCCAGCGCCAGCCCGACCGGCACATCGGACACCCCCAGCAGCGCCTGACGGAAGGCGTTGATCATGTGCAGCAGGGGGTTGAACAGGGCGATGTCGCGCCAGGGCTGGGCGAGCAGGTCGATGCTGAAGAACACCCCGCCCAGATAGGTCAGCGGGGTCAGCACGAAGGTCGGGATGATGGAGATGTCATCGAAGGTCTTGGCGAAGATGGCGTTGAGCATGCCCGCCAGCGAGAACACCGCCGCGGTCAGCAGCATGACCGCCAGCGCCAGCCCCCAGTCATGCACGGACAGGTCGGTGAACAGCGCGGCGATGCCCGCCACCGCCAACCCCACGGCCATGCCCCGCGCCATGCCCCCGGCCATGAAGCCGAGGATCAGGCTGATGTTGCTCATCGGCGCGATCATCAGCTCCTCGATGTGGCGGTGCATCTTGGCGCTGAAGAACGACGACACCACGTTGGCGTAGCTGTTGCTGATCACCGCCATCAGGATCAGACCGGGGGCGATGAAGTCCATGTACGGCACGCCGCCCACCTCGCCCACGCGCGCGCCGATCAGCCCGCCGAAGATGATGAAGTAGAGCGCCGTGGTCACCATCGGCGGGATGAGGGTCTGCGGCCAGATGCGCATGAAGCGCAGCGCCTCCCGCTCCAGCAGGGTCAGCAGGGCGCGGATTTCGAGGATGATATTCATGCCTTGTCCCCCACGCCATGGCCGGTCAGTGTCATGAACAGGGCCTCCAGCCGGTTGCTCTTGTTGCGCAGGCTCATCACCCGGACACCCGCCTGATGCAGCGCGGCGAAGACCTGGTCCAGCGGCTGGCCACGCCGCACCTCCAGCTCCAGCGTGCCCGGATCGATCATGCGCAGGCGCACGCCGGGGATCACTGGCGCCTCCGTGACGGGCTCGACCAGATCGAGCACGAAGCTCTCCTCCGGCAACTGCTCCAGCAGCTCGCGCATCGGCGCGCTGACGACGATCCGCCCGCCGTCGATGATGGCCACATGGCGGCACAGCGCCTCCGCCTCCTCCAGATAGTGGGTGGTCAGCAGGATGGTCACGCCCTCCTCGCGGTTGAGGCGGGTGAGGAAGTCCCACATGCCGCGGCGCAGTTCCACATCCACCCCGGCGGTCGGCTCGTCGAGGATCAGCAGGCGCGGGCGATGCGCCAGCGCGCGGGCGATCATCAGGCGCCGCTTCATGCCGCCGGACAACTGCCTTGCCTGGCTGCGCGCCTTGCCGGCCAGCCCGAGCTGCTCCAGCAGCCAGGTGGTGCGCTGACGTGCCTCGTTGCGCGCCACGCCGTAGAAACCGGCCTGGTGACGGACGATCTCGTCCAGCGGCTCGAAGCCGTTGAAGTTGAATTCCTGCGGCACCAGACCGATCAGCGACTTGACCGTGGCGCGCTCGCGTCCGAGATCATGGCCGAACACCCGCACCTCGCCCGCCGTGGGCGTCACCAGCGAGGACAGCACGCCGATGGTGGTGGTCTTGCCCGCGCCGTTCGGCCCGAGCAGGGCGAAGAAGTCGCCGGAAGGCACGGCAAGGTCGATGCCCGACAGCGCCTGCGTGCCGCCGCGGTAGGTCTTGGTCAGGCCATGGATCTCGATGGCGTTCGTTGCAGGGACATTCATGAGTGATCGCTCTTTGGAAAGGCGGGGAGATGCAGGCCGTAGACGATACCGAGGCCGCGCACGACCAGCGCCGCGAGAAAGCCCGCCGTCAGGGTCAGCAGGGCCGGCGCGGCCAGCTCGTGCAGGACGACGAACACGGTCGCCCCCGCCGCCGCCGCCGAGGCATAGACCTCGCGATGCAGGATCATCGGCGGCTCGTTGCACAGCATGTCGCGAATCAGGCCGCCGAAGCTCGCGGTCATCATGCCCATCACCACCGCGATGAAGGGCGAGGTGCCGGAGGCCAGCGCCGCCTGCGCGCCGATCAGGCTGAACACCGCAAGCCCCACGGCATCCGCCCAGTTGAGCATGACTTGCAGGCGCGGTGTGAAGGCGACCGATTCGTCGGGAGCGAATCGGGGGTCGCCGCCAGGCGAGCCCGAAGGGGGCCGCCCAAGGAAGGGCGGCATCCGGGCGAAGAAGAACACCGCCCAGGCCGCCAGCACCGTCATCAGCACGTACTCCCACTCGGTCAGCCAGTACACCGGCTTGTCGAGCAGCAGGTCGCGCAGGGTGCCGCCGCCGATGCCGGTGACCGTGCCGATCAGGGCGAAGCCGACCAGATCCATGCCCTTGCGCGCGGCCGTGAGCCCGCCGCTGATGGCAAAAACCACAACACCGAAGTAGTCTAGCGCCTTCAATAACTCGTCCATCACGCTCCTCACGCCAGCGGAACACCGGCCGCATCAATGTCATTGCAAGCGATCGTGCCTTTAGCCACAAGGCCGAAGGCCGTGGCGGGAAGCCATCCATGACGCGGGGGTATGGATCGCCACGGCCCCATGGGCCTCGCGATGACGCAAGGGCAAGGGGCGATGCTGCGAACTGCGGATTCTATATGAACCAAGACCTCATCTTCGACGCCGATCTCATCAAGCGCTACGACACCGCCGGTCCGCGCTACACCTCCTACCCCACCGCCGTGCAGTTCACCGATCAGTTCGGCGAGTCGCAATTCCGCGAGGCACTGGCGCGCAGCAACCGTTTTGGCGGGCCACTGTCGCTCTACTTCCACATCCCGTTCTGCGACACCGTCTGTTACTACTGCGCCTGCAACAAGATCGTCACCAAGGATCGCTCGCGCTCCGCGCCCTACCTCGACCTGCTGGAAAAGGAGATGGATCTGGTCGCCCGCGACGTGAACCGCGACCGCCTCGTCGACCAGCTGCACTGGGGCGGCGGCACGCCGACCTTCCTCAACTTTGATGAGATGCGCCGCCTGATGGACGCCACCCGCCAGCGCTTCACCCTGCGCGATGACGACCAGGGCGAGTACTCGATCGAGATCGACCCGCGCGAGGCCGATGCCGCCACGGTCCGGCTGCTGCGCGAGCTCGGTTTCAACCGCATGAGCCTCGGCGTGCAGGACTTCGACCCGGTGGTGCAGAAGGCCGTCAACCGCATCCAGTCGGCGGAGGAAACCTTCGCCGTGCTCGACGCCGCCCGCGCCGAGGGCTTCCACGGCATCAGCATCGACCTGATCTATGGCCTGCCCCATCAGAACGTGGACAGCTTCCTCAAGACCCTGGATCGGGTGCTGGAGGCCCGCCCGGATCGCCTGTCGATGTTCAACTACGCCCACCTGCCGACCCGCTTCAAGCCGCAGCGCCGCATCAACGAGGCCGACATGCCGGCGCCGGCGGAGAAGCTCGCCATCCTGCAGGCGTCCATCGAGCACCTGACCGCCGCCGGTTACGTGTTCATCGGCATGGACCACTTCGCCCTGCCGGACGACAGCCTCGCCGTGGCCCAGCGCGAGGGCAGCCTGCATCGCAACTTCCAGGGCTACACCACCCACGCGGAATGCGACATGCTGGCCTTCGGCGTCTCCTC
>SDAY01000172.1 GCA_006212015.1 Halothiobacillaceae bacterium | reverse complement strand
CTATAAGCACGGCGTTGCTCCTTTGGTGCGGGCGGATGAGTGGGATGCTGCCACATACATGCCATGGCCACGCTTCGAACCGCTCCCTGGCCCGTTCGGGCGACTGCGCCGACTAAAGCAGAATCTGCATGACATTGCGGCCCTGATTGGCCAGACCGAAGTCATTCATGTGCACAGCGCGGTATTCGACACCGAGGCCATCAACTACTTCGTCCGCGGCCTGCCGCGCCTGACGGGAGCCACCACTCTGCGGGCGAGGATCCTTCCGGATGGCCTCATCAACATCCGCCGCTACCCCCTCACCCGGCCCAAGAGACTGGCCCAGTGCCTGCGCAAGCTGCGCCGACTGATCGCCCCCGAGCTCGATTACACTTGCTTTTCGGGCGACAGGATCGGATCCGACGCCCCGTTCGTGGACCGCATCTACACGCTGCCCCTGATTCCCCACCAATACCCGCCCGGGAAGGTTGCCGAACTCCCCCCTCTGGTCGAGCGCAGCCCGGACATGGACATCGACAACCGAAGGGCCCTTGTCGTCGGGCAACCCCTGAGCGGCGCCAGACTGATGTCGGAGGCCCAGGTTGAAGCGGTCGGTCGGGAGATCGAGGCCTGGCTCAAGGTCCACGGCATCGAAGAGGTCCACTACAAGGCCCACCCCAAGGACCCCCGGCGCGAGCTCCTTCGCCCCTCGTACGAAATCCTGGACCTCGACGAGCCCCTAGAGTCCTATATGGCACGACATGCGTATGCGCATGTCCTCGGGGTGCGCTCCACCGTCCTGTTCCTGGCCCGGGAAATCTACGGTCCCGAGACGTCTATCATCGCTTTCGGACTGGACCGCGTTCGCTTCAAGTCCGCAGAGGAGCGGCGCGACATGCTCGACCTCATGCACCACCTGAAGATCGAAGTCCGATGACCCTCTCCACCACCATCTCGGGATCGAGCTGGCTGCCCAACGGGATCGCCCGCTTCTTCGAGCGCCTCGCTCTGGTAGGCGCTGGGGCCTTTGCGTTCGGATACGTCCCCTCCAAGGCCCTGGCGAACATCGGCCTTGGCCTCATGCTGATCGCCTTTCTGGCCCGCTTGCCCGACAACTGGCCATGGCTGCGCCGCGACCCGCTTGTCCGCCTATCCGGCCTGTGGTTGCTGCTGCTCCTCGTTCTGGCCGGGCGAGCCGCCCTCCAGTTCCCCGAAACGGCCGCCGACCAATTCGGAAGTTTGCTCGAGGTGTTCAGCTTCGGCCTCATACCGCTGGTCGCATGGGCCACTCTGGGTGACAACCGGCGCGTTCGCTGGATCCTTGCTCTGGCCCTGGCGGGGATCGTCCTGCGGATCATCTGGGACGGTAACTGGGGCGGGGCTGGCCCGCTCTTCGACTATCAGCACACGGCCTTCGGTGTAAACAAGAACATCGCAGGCGTCATGATGGACACGGCCGTGGTCGGCCTGCTGTTGTATGCCATGCATCAGGCCACGCACATCGGCGACAACCGGGCCTGGGGCCGGCTGCTGGCCGCCTTCGCGCTCCTGGGCTTTCTTCTCCTGCCATGGGCATCCAATCCATCCCGCGCCACCTGGATCAGCCTGGGGGCATCGCTGGCGTTCATGTTCCTGTTCCTCGCGGCCGCGACGCTCCGGGGCGCCCTGGGGAAGCGAGCGGTGCTTATCTTTCTCGCTGCCCTGTTGATCCTCGGGACCGCGGTGTACCTCGGATTCGGCCAAAAGATGCTGGCCCGCCTCACGACGGAACAGCACACCTGGCTGGCCATCCTGGCGGGCAATTGGGAACACATCCCCCCGACCTCCATCGGCCTGCGCGTGCACATGTGGCGCTTTGCCATCGAGCTGTGGCTGCAGCATCCCTGGTTCGGCTGGGGACCCAAGGTCAACCACCTGCTCGCCACCTATGAGCACAACGCGACCATCCGCCACTTTGCACAATTCCACAATGGCCATCTGGAGATCTTGGTCCGCGTTGGCACGATCGGCGCAGCCTTCTTCCTTGCCGCAGCCTTTCTGGTCTTCCGCGCAGCACGCGATGCCCTGAGGAGCGGCCTCATTTCCGTGTTCTTTTTCGTCTTCATTCTGGAGGCCCTGGCCATCTTCCTGCTGAACAACGGCTCGATCAGCTTCATCTTCTTCCAGCATGGCTGGCAGTATGTGGTGCTCTTCGGCGGCCTTGCCTACGGCTATGCCTTGCGCCGCATGGCTCAGACGGACCCCAACACGGATACAACTCATCGAGCACGTGGAGAAGGCGGTGACGTCGCATGAGCTCACCCCAGAAACACGCCGACATCGTTTTCATGCATGACCGCCCGGGACAGCTGGCGTACTTCGAACGACTGGCCTCACGCCTGCCCCCTTCTTCGCGTGTCGTGGACATCCGTTCAATGGGAAAACGTGGCAGCCCCCACCCTTTGAAAACCGAGACAGTGGCCGATCTTGGGAAGATCGTCGATGTCCGCCTGAAACAGCAGTTAAACGGCAAGCCATTCTGGCTAAATGGTATCTTGTGGCCGTACAGACAATACAAATGGCTTCAGGCGAAGCGGCTGTTTGGAACCTGCATCTCAGTACTGAGCGACCTTCGCCCCGCGGCCGTAGGGGTGTGGAATGGACAAAAGTTTTTCTCGGCAGTTGTCGCCCTGGCTGCCCGACACTTGGGAATCCAAGTATTGTACTTTGAAAACGGCGTGCTTCCGGGTACAACGACGGTCGATCCCAAAGGGGTCAATATCGCCAATTCTGTCCCGCGATCCCCGTCGCTCTATCGAAACCATCCATTGAGCGAAAAACAAGCAGCCTTGCCATCACTCGTCGCGCGCAAGCCGAAAGTAGGCAAACGACTCCGCTCTACCACCACTGCCTTGCCGACCAAATATGTGCTAGTACCCTTCCAAGTGGATACGGATACCCAGGTCGTCATCCACTCCCCGTGGATTTCGAATATGCGGCAATTTTTTTACGAAATGATCCATGTGTCGCGTCTATGGCATGACAGGGAACTTCACATCGTGTTCAGGGAGCACCCCTCCAGCGGCCGCAGTTACATTGATCTTCACAACACCGCTCAGGCCATGCCCCGGGTACATTTCATTAACGACCGGCCACTGCAGGAAATGATAGAGCACGCCACGGCGGTCGTTACCATCAACTCCACGGTAGGCATCGAAGGCTTGATGCTTGGACGGCCAGTCATCACATTGGGCGAAGCCTTTTACAACATTGATGATCTAGTGCTTCATGCCAGCAATAGCGCCGAGCTTGTCGCAGCCGTGAATGGGCTGGCTGACTTCACGATCGACGAGCAGCTGCGGCAGGGATTTCTTGCCTATTTGCATGACGACTACGCTGTACCGGGCAGCTGGAAAGATGCATCCCCCGAGCACCTGAACCACATGGCTGCCCGCATCATTGAACTGACGCGTATTGAATCAGGCCTAAGCCCATGCAATCCATCCTGATCATCCGCCTCTCCGCCATCGGCGACGTGGTGTTCGCCTCCCCGATCATCGAGGCCCTGCGGCGCACCCATCCCGACGCCCACATCGCCTGGCTGGCCGAGCCAGCGGTGGCCGATCTG
>SDAY01000171.1 GCA_006212015.1 Halothiobacillaceae bacterium | reverse complement strand
CCACCGGCATACGAACCGGGTGTCACCCCCACGGCGAACTCATCCTCGGCATGGGTGAAGATGAAACGATGAAGAAAGTCGCGTTGGCTCATCAGAATCCCCCTGCCAACGTCATCGCGGGCTTGCGCCAGCTTCGCGTCATGAACGAAGCCTTGAGCTGCGAGGCCGAAGGCCGTGACGGGACGCTGCGATGCAGGCCTTGCTGGATGGCTTCGCTTCGCTCGCCATGACGACGGTTCATGCATGCCATCATGACTCCAGGCGCTGCTTGAGCACGGCATTGAGCTGGGCCGGGTTGGCCTTGCCCTTGGCGGCCTTCATGACCTGGCCGACCAGGAAGCCGAACACCTTGTCCTTGCCGGAGCGGAATTCGGCCACCTGGTCGGGGAACTGCGCCAGCACCCCGTCCACCATCGCCTCGATGGCGGATGCGTCGGTGATCTGCCTGAGTCCCTTCTGCTCGATGATCGCGTCGGTCTCGCCCTCGCCCGCCCACAGGGCCTCGAACACCTCCTTGGCGAGCTTGCCGGAGAGGGTGTTGTCGGCGATGCGCCTGAGCAGGCCGCCGAGCATGTCGGCGGACACCGGGCAGGCGCCGATCTCGAGGCCCGCCTTGTTGAGCGCGGCGGAAACATCCCCCATCACCCAGTTGGCAGCAAGCTTGGGCTCGCAGCCGGCGACCTTGAGCGCCTGCTCGAAGTACTCGGCCAGCGGGCGGTCGGCGGTGAGGAAGCCTGCGTCGTAGGACGGCAGGCCGTAATGGACGATGAAGCGCTGCTTCTTCTCCTGCGGCAATTCCGGCAGGGTGGCGCGCACGGCCTCGATGAAGCCCTCGTCCAGCATGACCGGCAGCAGGTCCGGGTCCGGGAAGTAGCGGTAGTCGTGCGCCTCTTCCTTGCCGCGCATGGAGCGGGTCTCGTCGCGGTCCGGGTCGTACAGGCGGGTTTCCTGCACCACCTTGCCGCCGCCCTCGATCACGTCGATCTGGCGCTCGACCTCGAAGTTGATGGCGCGCTCCAGGAAGCGGAACGAGTTGACGTTCTTGACCTCGGCGCGGGTGCCGAACTCGTGCTGCCCCTTCGGGCGCACGGACACGTTGGCATCCACCCGGAAGGAGCCTTCCTGCATGTTGCCGTCGCAGATGCCGAGGTGACGCACCAGGCTGTGGATGGCCTTGGCATAGGCGACCGCCTCCCTGGCGGAGCGCATGTCCGGCTCGGAGACGATCTCCAGCAGCGGCGTGCCGGCGCGGTTCAGGTCGATGCCGGTCATGCCGTGGAAGTCTTCGTGCAGCGACTTGCCCGCGTCCTCCTCGAGGTGGGCGCGGGTGATGCCGATGATCCTGGACTGGCCCTCCTCCATCTCGATCTCCATCTGCCCGCGCGCCACGATCGGCAGGTCCATCTGGCTGATCTGGTAGCCCTTGGGCAGGTCCGGGTAGAAGTAGTTCTTGCGCGCGAAGATCGAGCGGCGGTTGACCTCGGCGCCGATGGCGAGGCCGAAGGTCACGGCCAGACGCACGGCCTCGGCATTCAGCACCGGCAGCACGCCGGGCAGGCCGAGATCGACCGCGCAGGCCTGGGTGTTGGGCTCGGCGCCGAAGGCGGTCGAGGCGCCGGAGAAGATCTTGCTCGTGGTGGCGAGCTGGGCATGAATCTCAAGCCCGATGACGGTTTCCCATTGCACAGGGTTGGGCATGGTCTTGATCCTCAGGCGAAGGCGGCCGGGGACTGGCGATGCCAGTCGGTGGCCTGCTGGAAGCGGTGGGCGATGTTCAGCAGACGGGCCTCGGCGAAGGCGCGGCCGATGATCTGCAGGCCGACCGGGCGGCCGTGCGAGAAACCGACCGGGATCGACATGGCCGGCAGGCCGGCCAGGTTGACGGGCACGGTGTAGATGTCGGACAGGTACATGGCGACCGGATCCTTGAGCGAGGTGCCAAGGTCGGGCGCCACATGAGGCGCGACCGGCCCCATGATCACGTCCACATCACCCAGCACGCGGCGGAAGTCGTCCGCGATCAGGCGACGGATGCGCTGCGCCTTGAGGTAATAGGCATCGTAGTAGCCGGAGGAGAGGGCATAGGCGCCGATCATGATGCGGCGCTTGACCTCGCTGCCAAAGCCCTCGGCACGCGAGCGCTCGTACAGGTCGGCAAGGTCTCTCGGCGCCTCGCAGCGGTGGCCGAAGCGCACACCGTCGAAGCGGGACAGGTTGGAGGAGGCCTCCGCCGGGGCGATGACGTAGTAGGCGGGGATGGCGAGCTCGCTGTTCGGCAGGGAGACCTCGCGCACCTCGGCGCCGAGCTTGCGGAATTCGGCAACGGCCTCATCGATGGCCTGGGCCACGCCGGCATCCAGCCCATCGCCGAAGTACTCGCGTGGCAGGCCGATCGTAAGCCCGCTCAGGTCATGACCAAGCTGGGCGCTGTAGTCCTCGGTCGGCTGTTCGCTGCTGGTCGAGTCAAGCGGATCGAAACCGGCCATGCCGTTGAGCAGCAGGGCGCAGTCCTCCGCCGAGCGCGCCATGGGGCCGCCCTGATCGAGCGAGGAGGCATAGGCGACCATGCCGTAGCGGGACACGCGGCCATAGGTCGGCTTGAGGCCGGTCACGCCGCAGTAGGCGGCCGGCTGACGGATGGAGCCGCCGGTGTCGGTGCCGGTGGCGATCGGCGCAAGGCCCGCGGCAAGCGCGGCAGCGGAGCCACCGGACGAGCCGCCCGGCACGGCGTTCACATCCCACGGGTTCCTGGTCGCGCCGTAGTGGCTGGACTCGCTGGTCGAGCCCATGGCGAACTCGTCCATGTTCAGCTTGCCGAGCATGACCGTGCCGGCCTGGCGCAGGCGCTCGACCACGGTGGCGTTGTAGGGCGCGATGAAGTTGTCGAGCATGCGCGAGCCGCAGGAGGTCTTGACCCCGAGGGTGCAGAAGATGTCCTTGTGCGCCAGCGGGATGCCGGTGAGCGCGCTGGCCTGCCCTGCCGCGATGCGGTGGTCGGCGGCCAGCGCCGCCTCCAGCGCCTGGGCCTCGGTCACGCTGATGAAGCTGTTGAGCGCGCCATCATGCGCCTTGATGCGGGCGAGGAAATGCCGGGCCAGTTCGACCGAGGACACATCCTTGCGATCGAGCATGCCGCGCAGCTCGGCAACGGATTTCTGATGAAGCTGGCTCATGACTCGATCACCTTCGGCACCAGGAACAGGCCGTCCGCAACCATGGGGGCGTTGAGCTGGAACAGCTCGCGCTGGTCGGTCTCGGTCACCGCGTCCGGGCGCAGACGTTGAGCCATGTCGAGCGGATGGGCCATGGGCTCCACGCCTTTCACATCGGCCTGATTCATGCGCTCGACCAGATCGAGGATGCCGGTCAGGTCATGGGCATAACGCTCCACCTCGGCCTCGTCGACTGCAAGGCGGGCAAGGTGAGCGATCTTCTTCACTTCTGGAGGCGCGATGGTCATCGGCAGCTCTTCCCTTTGACTTGATTGATGGACGGGCACCTCGAAAAACCTTTCGAGGTGCCCGTGCGCCCCATGGATGGGGCGCCGCCCAATCGCGTAAGCGATTGAAATGGCGTGAGTTCATTGCGGGTTTCCCGCAATGAACGTCCTCGAAAAATC
>SDAY01000170.1 GCA_006212015.1 Halothiobacillaceae bacterium | reverse complement strand
GGCAAGCGGATGGATGCGGCTCATGCCTTGGACTCCTGCTGTAACATGCTCAGAAAGGCCGGAAGAAGCAGACGGGCTTCAAACAACGGCCAGCTACGGATGGGAATATAATCGCACGGGATGGGATATTTATGCACCCACTCTCTGGATACGGGCAGAATTTTTTGGGACTTTGAACAGGATGTAATGGAATGCAGTCACTGAGCACGAAGAAAATGCCAAGACATGCCGATGCAACGCCGCACGCAGCATCCCTTATTGAGGGGTTGAGGGATATAGGGTATTCGCTTGAAACAGCCTTGTCGGACATAATCGACAACTCAATCACCGCGGATGCAAAGCAGATTCGCATCATCACCGAGGCATTCGGTGATGAGCCCTTTATTGCCATCCTAGATGATGGTGTGGGCATGTCGGAAGAAGAGCTGATTGCAGCCATGCGACCTGGTAGCCGTAATCCACTCTCTGCTCGTGATGAACAAGATCTCGGACGTTTCGGTCTTGGTTTGAAAAGCGCGAGTTTCTCGCAATGCCGTCGGCTGACGGTCGTGTCTCGTAAGAGTTGCAAAACCTCAACGGCAGTCTGGGACCTTGATGATGTTGCGATTCGTAATCAATGGATGGTGCAGCTACCTGAAGACGTCAGTGGTATTCAGGCCGTGGGTGAGCTTGGCGAGGTTGGTACGTTGGTTCTTTGGCAGAAGCTGGATCGCCTGACTGGTGGGATTTCATGTAATGCTGCTAAGCGCGCAGAAGTCATTAATCGGAGAGTCGCCGAAGTAGAAAGACATCTGCGTCTGGTTTTCCACCGATTCACAGAAAACCCCAAGCTGTTATGCATCATGCTGAACGGACGCAAGCTTTTGCCGCTAGATCCATTTGCGAGGAGGAATCCCGCGACTATAGTTGATCCAGAAGAAAATCTGACAGTGAATGGCGATGAGGTTGAGATCCAGAGTTTCACGCTTCCCCATCACAAGCAGATGAGCAAGACAGAGTGGGAAGATATTGCTGGGCCTGAGGGGCATCTTAAATCGCAGGGTTTTTATCTATACCGAGGCAGACGGCTTATACTCTACGGCACTTGGTTTGGACTATGCCGACAGTCCGAACTCACCAAGTTATCTCGTGTCAGAATCGACATTCCGAACAGCATGGACGCGGACTGGAAGATCGACGTCAAGAAATCCTCGGCACAGCTTCCGCCAGTCGTGCGCGATCGCTTGAAAAAGGTCATCGAACGCATCCTCGCCGGTTCAAAGCGCACCTACAGCAAGCGGGGCCAGAAGCTCGTCGATCACGAGCGGTTGCCCATGTGGCACAGGATTCAGGCCGATGGGCAGATCCGTTACCGCCCGAACATCGAGCATCCCGCGTTTGCCGATTTCGCCGAAAGCCTGCCCCCTGACCTTCGGCGCGGCTTCTTCAACTGCATCGCGCTGGTGGGGGCGTCTTTGCCCATCGAAACGTTGCATGCAGACATGGCTGGTACGGCCGAACAGATCGTTCCGGATCGGGTTGACGAGGACACGCTGGCTCAGGCTGTGCGGGCAACCCTCTTGGTCCTGCTCGGTGCGCGCAAGGACATCAAAGAAATCAAGTCGCTGATGAAGGATGTGGATCCATTCAGATCGGCTTGGGAAGATACGGAGCGTATCATCGCGGCGACGATCGAGATGAAGGAGGAAGACAAGTGAAGCAGATCCTCAGCAGCCTTGAGGGCATGACGTCCATGTACATGGCGTCTCAGCCCGGCCCCCATACGGCACAGTCGATCCGGGAGATCATCGCCCAGCTGCGTGTCATGCCGATGTTTGCAGGGCAGGTCGAAGACGATGACGCCGAAGAACTCGCGCGCCTGATCGAGGAGAAATACGGCATCAGAATGGGCTTCGGTGCCATCGTCGATGCAGAGGATTTTCGCCCCTGGCTGCATGACGCCAGGATCAATGGCGAGATCGGAGACTTCTACTGGGGCCGGTATCGCAAGCTCCTGAACTTGAAGGGACTGCCGAAGTCGGTGATCGACGCGACGGACGAGGTGACGGATCGTGTGCTGGATCGTCTTGGCGATCCCCGCAACATGAGCCCCTGGAGCCGCCGCGGTATGGTGGTGGGCCATGTGCAAAGCGGCAAGACCGCCAACTACACCGGGCTGATCTGCAAGGCGGCGGATGCGGGTTATCGCCTGATCGTCGTGATCGCGGGCATCCACAACAACCTGCGCAACCAGACCCAGGCCCGCATCGACGAGGGTTTCATCGGCCGGGATACCGGGCGGCTGGCCCATGCCAACAAGGCGCAGCGCCAGAAGATCATCGGGGTCGGCCAGTTCGATCAGCGCGAGTTTCCGGTCTCTCTCACCAACACCCTGCGCGACTTCAACAAGGCCACGGCCACCACGAACACCAGCCAGATCGGACAATACAACGTCCCTGTCGTCCTCGTGATCAAGAAGAACTCCAGCACACTTAAGAACCTGCTGGAATGGCTGAAGGAACATTCCGTCCACCAAGGCACCCAGATGGTTAGCCAGCCCATGCTGCTGATCGACGACGAGGCGGACAATGCCTCAATCAACACGGCCTATGCCCGCGACGAGGTGACTCGCATCAACGGGCAGATCCGCGAGCTGCTCTCGCTGTTCCACCGTTGCTGCTATGTGGGCTACACGGCAACGCCTTTCGCCAACATCTTCATCGACCCCGATACTGACGACGAGGCGCTGAAACAGGACCTGTTCCCGCGGCACTTCATCATCGGCCTCGACGCACCCTCGAACTATTTCGGGGCGCAGAAGGTGTTCCTCGATGCCCGAGATCGGCATGTCCGCCTGATCGACGACAACGAGGACATCCTGCCGATGAAGCACAAGATCGACCATCCGGTCGATGTGCTGCCGGAAAGCCTGATCCGTGCCGTGCGCGCCTTTGTCGTCGCTCGGGCGATCCGGAATGCGAGGGGCCAGCAGGCCGCGCATGCCTCGATGCTGATCAACGCCTCGCGCTTCACCGATGTTCAGGGGAGGCTGCGGTCTAGGGTGGCCGATGTGGTCGACAAGCTACGGGACGCTGTTGCAGTCGATGGGGCGAAGGGCAAGTCGGCCCTGCGCAACCCCGAGATTGCTGCCCTGCACTCGGTCTGGGAAGCCGAGTTTGCCGATGCTGATGGCGCGGACTGGCCCAATGTCCAAGCGCGCCTGCACGAGGTTCTGGTTGCCGCACGTGTTGTCGAGGTCAACGCATCGAAGCGGTCGCAGCCACTCGACTACGACCAAGGCGGGGAACATGGCGTGACGGTGATCGCCGTCGGCGGCTTCTCCCTTTCGCGCGGCCTGACGCTGGAGGGGCTGACCATCAGCTACTTTCTGCGGAACTCCATGATGTATGACACGCTCATGCAAATGGGCCGGTGGTTCGGCTACCGGCCAGGCTACGAGGACCTGTGCAGGGTCTGGATTCCGGCAGATGGCGTGGGCTGGTATGCCCACATCCACGAGGCAATGGACGACCTGCAGACCCAGCTGAAGCGCATGGAACTGGCCAAAGCCACGCCCGAGCAGTTCGGTCTGGCAGTGCGCAGCCATCCGGAATCGCTGATCGTGACGGCGCGGAACAAAATGGGGTCGGGAAAACTC
>SDAY01000042.1 GCA_006212015.1 Halothiobacillaceae bacterium | reverse complement strand
ACGTTACCCGCCCTGCATTTCATCCAATTCCGCCCATCGTGCATAGGCGGCTTCCAGTTCTGCACCAATCACGATCAGGCGATCAAGCACGGTCTTGATGGCGGCCTGATCGCCCTGGTAGAACGCCGGGGCGCCGCTTTGCGCGGTGAGTTCGGCCTGTTCCGCTTCGAGGGCGTCGATCTGGGCCGGTAGCAGGTCGAGTTCGCGCTGGTCCTTGAAACTCAGTTTGACGCGGGGTTTGGCGACGACCGGAGCCGCCTGGGGGGATGGCTCGGGCTTGGCGGGTTCGGTGGGCGCCTTCCCGCCCGCCCCGCTGGCGGCGAGGGTCTTTTCCTGCTCCCTGATCTTGATCCAGTCGGCATAGCCGCCGACGACTTCGCGGATGATTCCCTCGCCCTCGAAGGCCAGCAGGCTGGTGACGACGTTGTCGAGGAAGGCGCGGTCGTGGCTGACGACGAGCAGGGTGCCGTCGTATTCGAGCAGGGCCTGTTCGAGGACTTCGAGGGTTTCAAGGTCCAGGTCGTTGGTCGGTTCGTCGAGCACCAGCAGGTTGGCGGGTCTGGCGAGCAGGCGGGCGAGCAGCAGGCGGTTGCGTTCGCCGCCGGAGAGGGCGGACACCTTGGTGCGGGCGCGGTCCGGCGTGAACAGGAAGCGTTGCAGATAGCCTATGCCGTGCATGTTCTCGCCATGCACGTCGAGCCGGTCGCCGCCGTCGCAGACGCTCTCGATGGCGGTCCAGTTCGGGTCGAGCTGGGCGCGGTGCTGGTCGAAATAGGCGACATCGAGCTGGGTGCCGATCCTGACGGCGCCGGAGTCCGGCTGGATTTCGCCGAGCAGAAGCTTGAGCAGGGTGCTCTTGCCGATGCCGTTGGGGCCGACCAGGCCGATGCGGTCGCCGCGCTGGATGCGGATGGAGAGATCCTTGACCAGGGTCTTGCCGGCATAGCTCTTGGTGGCATGTTCGGTTTCAACCACGATCTTGCCGGAGGTCGAGGCGCTGGCGAGGCTGACCTCCACCCTGCCCTGCTTGTTGACCCGCTCGGCGCGTTCGGATCGCAGGGCCTCCAGACGGCGCACGCGGCCTTCGTTGCGGGTGCGGCGGGCCTTGACGCCCTGGCGTATCCACACCTCTTCCTGGGCGAGGAACTTGTCGAATTCGGCGTTCTGCTGCGCCTCGGCGTGCTCGCGCTCCTCGCGGCGGCGCAGGTAGTTGTCCCAGTCGCCCGGCCAGGAGCTGAGGTTGCCGCGATCCAGTTCGAGGATGCGGTTGGCGAGGCGTTGCAGGAAGGCGCGGTCGTGGGTGATGAACAGCACGGCGCCGCGAAAATCGCGGATGAAGCCTTCCAGCCATTCGATGCTGGCGATGTCGAGGTGGTTGGTCGGCTCGTCGAGCAGCAGCAGGTCGGGTTCCTGCACCAGCGCCTGGGCGAGCAGGACGCGGCGCTGCGCACCGCCGGAGAGTTCGCGCACCTTGCGTTCGGGGTCGAGTTCCAGCCTTGTGATGACCTCATCGACACGGCGCGCGACGTCCCAGCCGTTGCGGGCCTCGAGTTCGTGCTGCAGCACGGAGAGCCGGTCCATCGCCGCTTCATCGCCGTTTTCCAACAGGCCGATGACCGCGTGGTATTCGAGCAGGATGTCGTGCAGGCCGCCCAGGCCGAGCAGCACGGTGTCGTACACCGTGGCGTCGGATTCCATGCGCGGGTCCTGCTGCAGGTAGGCGGCGCGCGCGCCGGACTCCAGCCGAACCGTGCCTTCGTCCGGGCGCTGTTCGCCGGTGAGGATGCGCAGCAGGGTGGACTTGCCCTCGCCGTTGCGGCCGATCAGGGCGATGCGTTCGCCGGGTTCGACGGTGAAGCCCACGTCCTTGAGCAGGGTGCGGGTGCCGACGGAAAAGCCGAGATGGTCAACGGTCAGGAGGGGCATAAGGGACTCATGGGGTGCAACGCCCTCTCCCGCCGGGGGAGAGGGTCAGGGAGATGGAGCATGGGAAGACATCACGGCATGCAAGGGGTTCAGTCGCCCGCTTCCCAGCGGCCCCATCGGGGGAGACAAAACCCATCCGCCTACCCCAGACGCCGGCGCACGCATTCCATCAGGCTGCCGAAGGTCTCGAACAGGCTGGCGTCGATGTCGTCGTCGTGAAGCTGCAGGCCGAGCTGCTGCTCCAGCGCGGTCAGCACGGCGAGCACGCCCATCGAATCGAGCTGCGGCAGTGCGCCCAGCAAGGGGGTCTCGGCGTTGAAGGCGAAGGCCTCGTCACCGAGTTGCAGGGCGTCGTGCAGGATGGCGCGCAGGTCGGCCTCGAGATCCTTGGACGGCTTGAACGAGGCGCTCGGGGGGACATCCCCCAGGTGCATGGATGGCAACAAAGCGGTCAGGCCCCCAGATGGGTCTGGCCGCCCATGTACGGGCGCAGGACTTCGGGGATGGCGATGCGGCCGCCCTCATCCTGGAAGTTCTCCAGCACGGCGACCAGGGTGCGGCCGACGGCAAGGCCGGAGCCGTTGAGGGTGTGCGCAAGCTCGGGCTTGCCTTCCGGGTTGCGGAAGCGGGCCTGCAGGCGGCGGGCCTGGAAGGCCTCGAAACTGGAGCAGGAGGAGATCTCTCGGTAGGTGTCCTGCGCGGGCAGCCAGACCTCCAGATCATAGGTCTTGGCGGCGCCGAAGCCCATGTCGCCGGCGCACAGCAGCATGCGGCGATACGGCAGGCCAAGGCGCTCCAGCACGGTCTCGGCGTGGCCGGTCAGTTCCTCCAGCGCGGCGAAGGAGTGGTCCGGATGGACGATCTGAACCAGCTCCACCTTCTCGAACTGGTGCTGGCGGATCATGCCGCGCACGTCGCGCCCGCCGGAGCCGGCCTCGGAGCGGAAGCAGGGGGTGTGGGCGACCATCTTCAGCGGCAGGCCGGCGAGGTCGAGGATCTCGTCGCGCACGAGGTTGGTGACCGGCACCTCGGCGGTCGGGATCAGGTAATACGGGCTCTCGCCGTCCAGCCTGAACAGGTCTTCCTCGAACTTCGGCAGCTGGCCGGTGCCGCGCAGGCTGTCCGCGTTGACCATGTAGGGCACGTAGACTTCCTGGTAGCCATGTTCGCCGGTATGCAGGTTGAGCATGAACTGGGTCAGCGCGCGGTGCATCCGGGCCAGATCGCCCTTGAGCACGACGAAGCGGCTGCCCGCGAGCTTGGCGCCGGCGGCGAAGTCCATGTTGCCGTTCAGGCCCTCGCCCAGGGTGACGTGATCCTTCGGCTCGAAACCGAAACGGGTCGGCTCGCCCCAACGCTTGATCTCGGCATTGCCGGTCTCGTCCGCGCCATCCGGCACGCTTTCGTGCGGGATGTTCGGCAGCTGCAGCATCAGCGCGTCGAGCTGTTCGGCGATGGCGCCAAAGCGGGCCTTGGCGGCGTCCATGCGCGCGCCCAGGCTCGCGACCTCGTCCAGCAGCGGCTGGACGTCCTCGCCCCTAGCCTTGGCCTGGCCGATGGCCTTGGAGCGGCTGTTGCGCTCGGCCTGCAGGCGCTCGGCCTCGATCTGGGCCTCCTTGCGTTCGGACTCCAGCCGCTCGATGTGCGATACGTCGAGGATGAAGCCGCGCCGGGCCAGGCCCGAGGCGACGGCATTCAGGTCGGTGCGAAGAAGTCTGGGATCTAGCATGGGGCAATCCTTGTAGGAGCGGACCTTGAGCCGCGAAGGGCTCGAATCGCGGCCCAAGGGCCGCTCCTACATCAATCAGATGTGGTGGACTTCCAGCACTTCATAGGTGCGCTCGCCGGCCGGGGCCCGGAAGATGATAGTGTCGCCGATATGCTTGCCGATCAGCGCGCGGGCCAGGGGCGAATGCACGGAGATCAGGTTCTGCTTGATGTCGGCCTCGTCGTCGCCGACCAGCTTGTAGGTGATCTCCTCGCCGCTCTCCTCCTCCAGCACCACGACGGTGCAGCCGAAGATGACCTTGCCGGTGTTCGGCAGCTTGAGCACATCAATGACCTGGGCCAGCGAAAGCTTGTGCTCGATCTCCTTGATGCGGCCTTCGACGAAGCTCTGCTCCTCGCGGGCGGCGTGGTATTCGGCGTTTTCCTTCAGGTCGCCCAGTTCACGCGCCTCGGCAATGGCCTGAATGATGCGCGGACGGTCCACGCTGCGCAGTTGCTTGAGCTCGTCTTCCAGTTTCGCCGCGCCAGCGGCGGTCATGGGAACACGGTTCATGATTTCAGCCTCTTGTGCAGGTCCTGCAGACGGTTCACGTCCTGCTGGTCAGCCAGATGGCTGAGTGCCTGGCAGGTCGCGCGCGCGCCGGCGATGGTGGTGAAGTAGGCCACCTTGCGGTGCAGGGCCTCGCGGCGGATCGCGAACGAATCCGCCAGGGCCTGGCGGCTGCCCGACGTGGTATTCACGATCAGGTCGACTTCGTCGTTCTTGATCATGTCCACGATATGCGGGCGACCTTCGATCACCTTGTTGACCACGCCGCATGCGACCCCCCCAGCCATCAGGCTGGCCGCGGTGCCGCGGGTTGCGACAATCTCGAAACCGTGGGCGACGAGATCCCGAGCCACGCCTACCGCGGCCGCGTGATCTTCCTTGCGAACGCTGATGAAGGCGCGTCCGCTGGTCGGAAGATGCGCGCCCGCGCCGGCCTGCGCCTTGGCGAAGGCCTCGCCGAAGGTCTTGCCCACACCCATGACCTCGCCGGTGGACTTCATCTCCGGGCCAAGCACCGGGTCAACGCCCGCGAACTTGATGAACGGGAAGACCGCTTCCTTGACCGAATAGAAGTCAGGCACGATCTCATCGGTCACGCCCTGGTTCTTGAGCGTGTTGCCGACCATGCAACGCGCGGCGATCTTGGCCAGCGGCTGGCCGATGGCCTTGGAGACGAACGGCACGGTGCGCGAGGCGCGCGGGTTCACCTCCAGCACGTAGATCTCCTCGCCCTTGACCGCGAACTGGGTATTCATCAGGCCGACCACGCCCAGGCCCTTGGCCATCTTGCGGATCTGCTCGCGCAGCTCGTCCTGCAACGCGGCGGAGACGCTGTAGGGCGGCAGCGAGCAGGCGGAGTCGCCGGAGTGCACGCCGGCCTGCTCGATGTGTTCCATGATGCCGCCGATCAGCACGTCCTCGCCGTCGCAGATGGCGTCCACGTCCAGCTCGATGGCGTCATCCAGGAAGCGGTCGAGCAGGACCGGGGAGTCGTTGGAGACCTTGACCGCCTCGCGCATGTAGCGGCGCAGGTCGTCCTCGCCATGCACGATCTCCATCGCGCGGCCGCCCAGCACATAGGATGGACGCACGACCAGCGGATAGCCGATCTGGGTGGCCAGATGGACGGCCTCTTCCGCCGAACGCGCGGTGCGGTTGGGCGGCTGGCGCAGGCCGAGCTCGGTGATCAGCCTCTGGAAGCGCTCGCGGTCCTCGGCGAGATCGATGGAGTCCGGCGTGGTGCCGATGATCGGCGCTCCGGCCTTCTCCAGATCGCGGGCGAGTTTGAGCGGGGTCTGGCCGCCGTACTGCACGATCACGCCCTTCGGCTTCTCGAGATCGATGATCTCGAGCACGTCCTCGAGGGTCAGCGGCTCGAAGTACAGGCGGTCGGAGGAATCGTAGTCGGTGGACACGGTCTCCGGGTTGCAGTTGACCATGATGGTCTCGTAACCATCCTCGCGCATGGCGTGCGCGGCATGGACGCAGCAGTAGTCGAACTCGATGCCCTGGCCGATGCGGTTCGGGCCGCCGCCGAGGACGATGATCTTCTCGCGGTCGGACGGGCGGGCCTCGCACTCCTCCTCATAGGTGGAGTACATGTAGGCGGTCTGGGTGGCGAACTCGCCGGCGCAGGTATCGACCCGCTTGTAGACCGGGCGCACGCCCAGTTCCTGGCGATGGGCGCGGACGCACTTCTCGGTGTCGCCCAGCAGGCGGGCCAGGCGGCGGTCGGAGAAGCCCATGCGCTTGAGCTCGCGCAGCGCGTCCGCATCCAGGCTTTCGAGATCGCGGCCCTTGATGGCGTTCTCGGCCTGGATGATTTCCTCGAGCTGGATCAGGAACCACGGGTCGATCTTCGAGTGCTCGTGGATCTGCTCCAGGGTGAAGCCATGGCGGAAGGCGTCGGCCACGTACCAGAGGCGATCCGAGCCCGGCATGCGCATTTCCTGGATCAGCCTGGATGCGATCTCGTCGGCCGGCAGGTTGCCGTCCACGATCTCGTTGAGCCCGTCCATGCCGGTCTCAAGCCCGCGCAGCGCCTTCTGCAGGGATTCCTGGAAGGTTCGACCCATGGCCATGACCTCGCCCACCGACTTCATCTGAGTGGTCAGGCGGTCGTTGGCGAGCGGGAACTTCTCGAAGGTGAAACGCGGCACCTTGGTGACCACGTAGTCGATCGAGGGCTCGAACGAGGCCGGGGTGGCGCCGCCGGTGATGTCGTTGCGCAGCTCGTCGAGGGTGAAGCCCACCGCCAGCTTGGCGGCGATCTTGGCGATCGGGAAGCCGGTGGCCTTGGAGGCCAGCGCGGAGGAGCGCGACACGCGCGGGTTCATCTCGATCACGATCATGTGGCCGTCGGCCGGGTTGATCGCGAACTGCACGTTGGAACCGCCGGTCTCCACGCCGATCTTGCGCAGCACCGCCAGCGAGGCGTTGCGCATGATCTGGTATTCCTTGTCGGTCAGGGTCTGGGCCGGGGCGACGGTGATGGAGTCGCCGGTGTGCACGCCCATCGGATCGAAGTTCTCGATGGAGCAGACGATGATGGCGTTGTCGGCCCGATCGCGCACGACCTCCATCTCGTATTCCTTCCAGCCGAGCACGGACTCCTCGACCAGCAGCTCGCGGGTCGGGGACAGGTCCAGGCCGCGACGGACGATCTCCTCGTACTCCTCGCGGTTGTAGGCGATGCCGCCGCCGGTGCCGCCCATGGTGAAGGACGGACGGATGATGACCGGGTAGCCGATCTGCGGCTGGACCTGCAGGGCCTCCTCCAGGCTGTGGACGATGAACGACTTCGGCGTGCTCAGGCCGATCTCGGTCATGGCCTCGCGGAAGCGTTCGCGGTCCTCGGCCATGTCGATGGCGTCGGCGGTGGCGCCGATCAGCTCGACATGGAACTTCGCCAGCACGCCCTCGCGCTCAAGATCCAGCGCGCAGTTGAGCGCGGTCTGCCCGCCCATGGTCGGCAGCAAGGCATCCGGGCGCTCCTTCTCGATGATCCTGGCGACGGTCTTCCAGTGGATGGGCTCGATGTAGGTCGCGTCAGCCATCTCCGGGTCGGTCATGATGGTGGCCGGGTTGGAGTTGACCAGGATGACGCGGTAACCCTCCTCGCGCAGGGCCTTGCAGGCCTGGGCGCCGGAGTAGTCGAATTCGCAGGCCTGACCGATGATGATCGGGCCCGCGCCAATGATGAGGATGCTTTTGATGTCTGTGCGTTTCGGCATGGCGGCGTGCTTGCTCGGATGGTGTCCTGGGGCGTGCGGCGTGTCAGCGGGCACTCATCTGTTTAACGGTGCTTGCGCTGACGCATGCTCTCGATGAACGGATCGAAGATCGGGGCCACGTCATGTGGACCCGGGCTCGCTTCAGGGTGGCCCTGGAAGCTGTAGGCGGGCTTGTCGGTCAGGCGAATGCCCTGCAGCGAACCGTCGAACAGCGACTTGTGGGTCACCATGACGTTCGCGGGCAGGGTGTCCTCGTCCACCGCGAAGCCGTGGTTCTGGCTGGAAATCATCACGCGCCCGCTTTCCAGTTCCTGCACCGGATGGTTGGCGCCATGGTGGCCGAACTTCATCTTGACGGTGCGGGCATCGCAGGCGAGGCCGAGGAGTTGGTGCCCCAGGCAGATGCCGAACAGGGGGATCTCGGCCTCGAGCAGTTCGCGGGTGGCCTGGATGGCGTAGTCGCAGGCGGCCGGATCGCCCGGGCCGTTGGACAGGAGCACGCCGTCCGGCTTCATCGCCAGCACCTCGGCGGCCGGGGTCTGGGCGGGCACGACGGTGACGCGGCAGCCGCGATCGACCAGCATGCGCAGGATGTTGCGCTTGATGCCGTAGTCGTAGGCGACGACATCATAGATCAGGCCTTCACGCGCGGGGCCTTGCGCGAGCGTGGCCGCATCCCAGCTCGGCGCGTCCCAGACATAGGTCTCGGCGGTGCTGACCACCTTGGCGAGATCCATGCCGTTGAGGCCCGGGAAGCCGCGCGCGGCCTCGATCGCCCTGGCCGCGTCGATGCCCTCGCCCGCCATCAGGCAACCGTTCTGGGCGCCCTTCTCGCGCAGGATGCGGGTCAGCTTGCGGGTGTCGAGGCCGGCGATGCCGACCACGCCATGGCGCTGAAGATAGGCCGGCAGGCTTTCCCTGGAGCGCCAGTTGCTGTGCAGGCGAGGCACGTCGCGAACGATCAGGCCGGCGGCATGGACGCGGGGATCTTCCTCGTCCTCGGCGTTGGCGCCGGTATTGCCGATGTGGGGATAGGTCAGGGTCACCATCTGGCGACTGTAGGAAGGGTCCGTGAGAATTTCCTGGTAGCCCGTCATGGCGGTGTTGAACACCACCTCACCCACGGATTGCCCGTCGGCGCCCACGGAATAGCCGTGGAATACGGTGCCATCTTCGAGCGCAAGCAAGGCGGTGGAAGCCATCCCAAGCCTCCACCCTGCGGGGGAGACTTCGCCTCCCAACGTTGTTCCAGACACCGTTGTTGGTTTTTTTTCAAACATGGCTCTGCACACACAAAAACGGGACGATCGGCTTGTTGCGGACCATCCCGTCAGTCACTAAAAATTTTGAGAACTATAGCAGAGGCGCGCCTCATCGTCCATGTGAAGGACTGATGAATGCGCCGCTTGGCAGGCTGCTGAAAGACTTATTTCAGCAGCCTGCCAAGCGGGACATGGATGTACCGCACGAAAATCAATCACGTAAGTGATTGATTTTCGCATACCAAGTCCGGGCGTGTACCGGACTTGGCATGACTGAAAAACGCATGGATGAGGTTTTTCAGCATCCTGTTAGCGCAGGTTCAGCACGTCCTGCATGTCGTACAAGCCGGGCTTGGCCGATGCAAGCCATTGCGCCGCATGGGCGGCGCCGCGCGCAAAGGTCTGGCGGCTGGAGGCCTTGTGGGTGATCTCCACCCGCTCCCCGATGCCGGCGAACAGCACGGTATGGTCGCCGACGATGTCGCCGCCGCGCACGGTGGCGAAGCCGATGGCGTTCGGGTCGCGCTCGCCGGTGATGCCCTCGCGTCCATACACGGCGCACTCCTTCAGATCGCGCCCCAGCGCGTTGGCGACGGCATGGCCCAGGGCCAGCGCGGTGCCGGAGGGCGCATCGACCTTGTGGCGATGATGGGCCTCGATGATCTCGATGTCATAGCCCTCGTTGAGCACGCGGGCAGCCATGTCCAGCAGCTTGAGACACAGGTTCACGCCGACGCTGAAGTTGGCTGCGAGCACGATGGGAATGCGCGTGGCGGCCTCGTCGATCATCCCGCGCTCTTCGGCGCCAAAGCCGGTGGTGCCGATGACCATGGGCGTGCCTGCGGCCACGCACAGCGGCAGATAGTGCATGGTGGCCTCGGGGCGGGTGAAGTCGATGACCACATGGGTGCTTGCAAGGGGAAGACCGAGATCATCGCCAATGCGAACATTCTGGGCGCCGACCCCCGCAAACTCCCCGGCATCCAACCCGATCAAGGGACTGCCGCTACGGTCAATCGCCCCGTGCAGGCGCAGCTTGTCGGAGGCGGCGATGGTTTCGATCAGCGCGCGCCCCATGCGGCCGCTGGCACCCGTGATGGCAACATTGATCATCGGTTTCATCCTCTGGAATTGGGGCGAATCTTAACAGGAATGCCGGGGTCGTGAGATTGGGCGGGCCCGATGAGGCTGGTAATCTTGTTCCTGTCACTTGTTGTATGAGAGCCCGCATCATGGATGCCGAATCCGCCACTGCCCTGCCCCTGCTCATCGATGCCGAAGCGCTTCACGCCCTGATCGGGCAAAAAGACCTTCTGCTGGTCGACATGACCGCGCCCGAACAGTACCGCTGCGGTCATCTTCCCGGTGCGGTTCACCTCGATTATGTCGATATCACCTCCGAACGCCCTCCCGCTGCCGGTCTTCTGCCGGAAACGGCATCATTCAACCGGCGCATGCGGGGCCTCGGATTGCGCAGGGGCCGGCACCTCGTGGCCTACGATGAGATGGGCGGGCTGAAGGCATGCCGTCTTTTGTGGACCCTGCATGTCTTCGGCTTCGATTCGGTCTCGCTGCTGAATGGCGGCCTGGAGGCCTGGCAGGCGGCGGGTCTTCCATTGCAGACGGGGTATGTTCACCCCTCGGCATCCGAGATCGAGCTCGAATACCTGGGCGCCGGCGTGCGCACGGCCGAAGAGATCAGGGACCGGATCGGGCGTGACGACGTGGTGATTCTGGATGCCCGAACGGCGGGGGAGTATGTCGGGCATGACGTCCGCGCGACCAGGGGCGGTCATGTACCGGGCGCGGTTCATTTCGAGTGGTCGCGCGCGCTCGACCCCCTGAGTCACCAGCGCTTCCGTTCGGCAAGCATGCTGCGCGATGAACTCGCGGCCGCAGGCATCACGCCCGACAAGGAGGTGATCGCCTACTGCCAGACCCACCGCCGCTCCTGCGTGTCCTGGTTCACCCTGCGCATGCTGGGCTTCGACCAGGTCTACGGCTATCCCGGCGCGTGGTCGGACTGGGGCAACCGTTCCGACCTGCCCGTCGAGCCCTGATCAGCGCAGCACCTTCTTGCGGTAATAGCGCAGCTCCTCGATCGAGGCATGGATGTCGGCCAGGGCCCGATGCACATCGTCCTTCTTGAACTTGGGCACGTCGGCGTACCAGCGCTGGGCCAGTTCCTTGAGGGTGCTCACGTCCAGGTTGCGGTAGTGGAAGAAGGCCTCCAGCTCCGGCATGTGGCGGGCCAGGAAGCGACGATCCTGGCAGATGCTGTTGCCGCACATCGGAGAGCCGCGCGGTCCCACCCATTGAGCAAGGAAGGCCTGGGTCGCCTGCCCGGCGGCTGCGGCATCCATGGTGCTGGCCCGAACCCGGTCGATAAGCCCCGATGCGCCGTGGGTGCGCTTGTTCCAGTCATCCATTCCGGCAAGCGTTTCATCCGACTGGTGCACGGCGATGACCGGGCCTTCGGCCAGGATGTTCAGCTGCTCGTCCGTGACGAGGGTGGCGATCTCGATGATGGCATCGCGATCCGGCTCAAGGCCGGTCATTTCAAGATCGATCCAGACGAGACGATGGTTCATTGTTTCTCCCAGCTAACGGTTGATAAGTTTTATGAAGCCTGACAAAAAAGCTTTGCTAAATGATGGCGCGACTGATGGTCTAGCATCAAGGGTGTTTGTAACGACCCTGCCCAGGAATTGGACCATGAAAAACTTCCATGCGTTTGCTGTTTCCGCCCTTGCCATGGGCCTCATGCTGTCCCCTTCGTCTCAGGCGGCGGACATGGTGCATGGGGAGAAGCTCTTCAAGGAAAGCTGCACCACATGCCATGGCGCGGAAATGTTTTCCCGAAAGAACCGCAAGGTGAATGACCCGTCGGGCCTGAAGACCATGGTTCAGGCCTGCGCCACCAACCTCAGCCTTTCCTGGTTCGAGGACGACGTGGATGCGGTGACAGCCTACATGAATCGCGAGTTCTACACGTTCAAATGATGGACACGCCCCTCACCCAGCGTCGCTGCCACGAACTGCATGGCGCGCCCGACCACCTGACGCAGGCCCGGGTCATGGAGCTTATCGGCCAGTTGCATCCCGACTGGAAGCTGGGCCCCCATGGCGATGCCATCGTGCGGGAATTCCGCTTCAAGAAGTTTCACGAGGGCATGATGTTCGCCAATGCCGTGGCCTGGGTGGCCGAGCGGGAGAACCATCATCCCGAACTGCGCCTCAGGTATAATTCCTGCGCCGTCCACTTCAGGACGCACAGTGTCGGCGGCCTGTCGGAGAACGATTTCATCTGCGCCGCGAAGATTGACGCCTTGTTAGCCGGTTGACAGCGCTTCGGCCGCGTTTCCCACGGGGGGTTGTCCTTTGACAGGGCAGCCCCCCGAACATTTTCAAGCTACAGGAACCCCGCCATGAGCGATGAAAACCTCAGTACTGAGCGCCTACCGGAACTGGCCAAGGAGATCCGCGATCTCCTTGAACGCCAGCGGCTGGTGGAACAGCTCGTGCTGAAGCAGGATTCGCTTCCCGAACGGCATGACCTGGTCGAGACACTCGTTCACAAACAGCATCTGAGCAGGCTTTCCGCCAAGCTCGAATCCCTCCATGCGGCGGACATCGCGCGCATACTCGAGCTGCTGCCGCTGCAGGATCGTCTGGTGGTATGGGATCTGGTCAAGGCCCACATGGATGGTGACGTCCTGCTTGAGGTCTCCGACGCCGTCCGTGAGTCGCTCATCGATGCGATGGACACCCATGAGCTGGTTGCCGCGACCGAACAGCTCGGCACGGACGAGATCGCGGACCTCGCGCCCGACCTGCCCGACGAGGTCGTTCAGGGCATCTACAAGACCCTCAATCCCGAGGAGCGCGAGCAGCTGCGCATCGCCCTCTCCTATCCGGAGGACTCGGTCGGCGCGCACATGGACTTCGAGATGGTCAGCGTGCGCGAGGATGTGACCGTGGAGGTCGTCCTGCGTTACCTGCGCCGCCTGCGCGAACTCCCCGATCACACCGACAAGCTGTTCGTGGTGGACCGCGAGGAGCATCTGCGCGGCGTGCTGCCGCTCAACACCCTGCTGGTCTCCGATCTGGACACCGAGGTCGGCGCCATCATGGATGCCGATCCCAAGCGCTTCAGCCCTGACGGCGAGGCCCGCGAGGCCGCCGAGGCCTTCGAGCGCTATGACCTGATTTCAGCCCCGGTGCTGGATGCGGACGGCGTGCTCATTGGCCGGGTGACCGTGGCCGCCATCGTCGACTTCATCAAGGATCGGCAGGACATCGAGCGCCTCAGCCAGGGTGGTCTGCGGGTGGAGGAAGACATCTTCGCCTCGGTCTGGAACAGTCTCAAGAACCGCGGCCCATGGCTGGGGCTGAACCTGATCACCGCCCTGATCGCCTCGCGCGTCATCGGACTGTTCGAGGGCGCCATCGAGCAGCTTGTCGCGCTGGCCGCGCTGATGCCCATCGTCGCGGGCATGGGGGGCAACATCGGCAACCAGACCATCACCATGATCGTGCGCGCCTTGGCCACCGGCCAGTTGCACGAGCAGGACATCCGCAACCTCTACATCAAGGAAACCAAGCTCGCCCTCATCAATGGCGTGTTCTGGGGCGGCATGCTGGCCCTGGTGACCTTCCTGCTCTACAGGGATGCCGCGCTTGGCGGGGTCATGATGCTGGCGGTCACGCTCAACTTCCTGCTCGCCGCCGCCATGGGCGTGACCATTCCGGTCATGCGCGCCCGTTTCAAGCGCGACCCCGCGCTGGGTTCCAGCGTGCTGATCACGGCGATCACCGACTCCGGCGGCTTTTTCATCTTCCTTGGCCTCGCCACACTTTTCCTGTTGCATTGAATCCATGAGCAAACGCCACCTGAGCGACCGACAGAAACGTCATATCCAGCAGAGGCGCTCGCAGGAGGCGGAAAACCTTGATCTCCAGCCCGGCCTGGTGGTGGCCCATCACGGCAAGCATGTCCTGGTGGAAGACCCCGATACAGGCGAACGCCACTCATGCACCTTTCGCCAGACCCTGGGCGGCGTCGTCACGGGGGACCGGGTGCGCTGGCGCGCCAGTCCGGAGGGCAAGGGATCGGTCGAGTTCGTGGAGCCGCGCGAGTCCCTGCTGATCCGCCCGGACACCCTCGGCAAGCCCCGCATGATGGCCTCCAACATCGATCAGGTGCTGATCACCCTGGCGCCCGTGCCCGAGCCCAACGCCAGCGTGATCGATCGCGCGATCGTGGCGACACTGGACCTGCCCGCGCGGCCGATCCTGCTGATCAACAAGGTGGACCTGGTCGATGACGAGGGACTTGCGATGTTGCGCGAGTTTGTCAGCGAATGGACCTCGCTCGGCATTGAAGCGATCGAGCTGAGCGCATCGACAGGTGAAGGGCTGGACCGCTTGCGTGCCGCCCTGCGTGACCACGAAAGCCTGTTCGTGGGGCTTTCCGGCGTGGGCAAGTCATCCATCGTGCGCAGCCTCCTGCCCGAAGGGAGTGGTGTCGCCGTGGGCGCCATTTCCGAGCACAGCCTCGAGGGCAAACACACCACCCGGACCAGTACGCTCTACCACCTGCCTGATGGCGGGGACGTGGTGGATGCACCGGGCATCCGTGACTTCGGGGTATGGGACATGACCCCGGAGGCTATCAAGCGAGGCTTTGCGGAAATCGAAAGGGCCGCCCGGTCCTGTCGCTTCGCCAATTGCACCCATCGGGCCGAACCCGGCTGCGCGGTCAAGCAGGCCGTCGAGGATGGCGAGATCAGTGCAAGACGCTTCGCGGGCTATCTCGAGCTCATGGAGCTTGCCACGGCTCGCCGATCATGAGTCCTCGACGCCATCGAAAGCATCAAGACCCGATTGAACATGGCGCGTTTGAGCGTGCATGATCAACCCATTGACTGTCCCATCCCGGAGACCGAGACATGCTGGAAACATTGAAAAACCTGTGGTTCAGGGCCCCCTCTGAAAGACCGCCCTACATCAATGAAACGGCGGTCCGGATTCGCGCCGGCATTCTGCTTTTCATCCCCTTGTTCATGGCCCTGACGCTTCTGGATGCGGTCTACGGCATCCGCTGGGTCGTTGATGGCAACACCCTGGTGGACACCTATGAAACCGACTGGGACGGTCACACGATCTACACCGCGCAGGTCATCAGGCGAACCTGGGATTACTCGCTGCAGACCTGGATCCTTTTCTACGGCTTGTTCGACATGCTGGCGGGCATGACGGTGTGGGCTTCGCGCCTCTCCCCCACCATCCTGCTTTCAAGCTTCCTTGCGCGGAACATGCCTCGGGTATGGAAGCCCCTGGCCCCGAAGCGATTCGCCTGGGCCCTGGGTGCGTTCTTCATCACGGTCTGCCTGGTGTTCTTCAACCCGGTGCCCGTCGCGGAGTGGGTGAACGGCCTGGCGGGGAAGGCGGTATTGCCGGAAACAG
>SDAY01000169.1 GCA_006212015.1 Halothiobacillaceae bacterium | reverse complement strand
AGCCACGGGGCCGGGGGTCGTGGTGGGAAGCAATCCAGAGGGCTGGCGGCATCAGCGGCCCCTGGATCGCCACGGCCCGCCACGCTGCGCTCGCGGCTAAAGCCGGGCCTCGCGATGACGGAGGGTGTGGGCTTCTCTTCGGGCCTCGCGATGACGGAGGGTGCGGGGCCTCCCTTCGGATCTCGCGATGACGCGGGTTGGGTGAGTGAGGGGCATCCTTTCGGCTCCGCCATCTGATGGGTGCATCCATAGTATGAATAGACCATGGCGGGGCCGTGGAATATGTCCTATTGATATTCAAAGCCTGCCATTCCGCAGGCCCCGGCGCCGGCCCATGACCATGGGTCGGGGCATTTCAGATGGCCATGCGTCCCGAGGGGCAGGCCGCGTCACTGCACGATGGAGGAAGAGAACATGAAATCACTACCCGCAAAAACGGCCCTGGCCCTGGCCCTGGGGGCCATGCTGGGGGCCCCGTCCGGAATGGTGTATGCGGCCTCGGTGGACAGCACCGCCGGCGGCATCGTTGAGCTTGGCAATACCCTTGAGGACACCATCCATGATGGGACAGGCCCGACCCGCGCCAACATCCTTGGGGTGACGCCAAGTGGCCAATGCTCCGGTGCGGAATGCCCCGACTGGAGCGACCTGTTCGTGGTTGATTCCGCCAAGAAGGTCACGGGCGTCATCCCCAATCTTTCTACCAGGTATGGCGGTCTTGAGGCCACCTTCGTCTACGACGGCATCAGCTCTGAGGACAACAGCATCTTCGCCGGCACCAACAAGAACGACGCGCCGATCGACACCTACGAGTGGAAGAGCGACCCCGGCGCCCCGCAGAAGGACGACATCAGCAACGCCTTCTTCTACGCCAAGAAGGTCGGTACCGACCTGATCATCGCCGGCGGCTTCGACCGCAAGTCCAACGACGGCTCCAGCCACATCGACATCGAGTTCAACCAGTCCGAGATCAAGCTGGTGGACAAGAATGGCGGTCTCATCGCCGATGGCTCGGTGGAGCACCCCTTCGAGACTGCTGAATGCCTGGTCAAGAACTGCAAGTTCGACGGCCAGCGCATGGAGGGCGACATCCTCATCAGCATGAACTTCGCCACCGGCGGCGACTTCGGCTACGTGACCATCTTCGGCTGGAATGCGACCGCGCAGAAATGGGACAGGCTGATCCAGCAGCCCGGCGAGGGCTGCAATCTCGTGAAGGGTTCCATCCCGGCAGGTTCGGTCTGCGCCTTCAACAACGACGGCCTCATCCAGGCCCCCTGGGTGATTCCGCCCGATTTCCCGGACGGCCTGCCGCACAACGCCTTCACCGAGGGCGTGATGAACATCAGCAAGCTGCTGGGCATCACCAACCTGCCCTGCTTCAGCACGGTGACCGTGAAGACCCGCTCCTCGGCAGGCCCCACGCCCAAGATCGATTCCGCGACCGGCGAGTATCCCGACGATGACATCCACACCTCCGAACTGAAGGATTTCTCCATGGGTCGGTTCGCCCTCTGCGGCATTGACGTGACCAAGGAGTGCGAGGCCAAGCTGAACACGGCCGGCGACAAGTTCGAGGTCAAGCTGCAGCGCTGGCTCGACCCCGACACGATCTACAGCACCGTCGGCAACACCGGCGCGGTGGATCTGAATGTGCGCCTGAGCGACACCAAGACCACGACGGTGGATCTGGTTGCCAGTGGCGCCAACAGCCCGGGCTGCACCGGCGTCCTCACCACGCAGGATGTGGGGCCGAACGCCTCCTTCGCGGTGGGCGCGGGCCTGACCCAGTGCTTCACCGGGATGTACGAGGTGGCTCCGACGGCTGCATACATCGTTCCTGCAGGGCAGCCGCACGCGGGTGAATTCGTCTTCACCGACACGGTGACCGCCACCGCCTGGGAACAGCACATCATGACCCCGAGCGAGACGAACTACATCGACCGGAAGATGGCCACCGCCACCTGCTACGCGCCGGCCAATGCCTCCATCAGCCTGACGAAAAGCTGCGACACGGCCATCCTGGTCGATGGCGAGAAGGCCAAGGTGACCATTTTCGGCACGGGCGAGAACACCGGTGACGTCGCCCTCAAGGAGGTCAAGCTGTTCGACAACACCATCCCTTCCATCAGCTTTGAGGCGCTGAGCGCCTGCCTGGATGCCAATGGCAACGAGGCTTGTGATGTAGGTGAAGCGATTCTGTGCAGCGGCAAGGTTGATTGCGCGGATGGCTTCAACGCCAACCTCCCGGCGAAGGCGAAATTCGCCTACTCCGGCTGGTACTACAGCACCTCGCCCGCTTCCGTCACCCCGGGTAACAACGGTCAATATGAATTGGCCTTCCCCGACACCATGAAGGTCACGGCCAAGAACCTCTTCACCGATGCCACCGTGGACAATACGGCGGCTGCGGAGTGCAAGCTTGTTGTCAGCAAGGGCATCTCGGTGGTGAAGGACTGCAAGCTGCGTCTCAACACCTTCACGGCCACCAACAACAATGTGGCCGTGCAGGCTGATGCGCGGATGGATGTGAAAAACGACGGCACCCTCAAGCTGACCAGTGTCAAGCTGACCAACCAGGCCACCGGCGTGAACTTCACCATCGGTGATCTGGCCCCCGCTGCGATGTCGGGCTGGAAGTACGACATGTACCAGGTGAAGACCATCCACTATGCCAACAACACTGGGGGCGCGGCCACCTTCCCGTCTCCGGATGGGGTCTGCGCGAACGCTGCCCACTTCCGGGATGACGCCAGGGTCACGGGCACGGCGGCCCTGCTGCCAGCGGCACACGCAGCCGTGGAAGCAACCGGCAGCGCCTGGTGTAACGTCTGCCAGGACTGCGACTGGCCGGGCAAGTAAGCCGCCCAGCGCAACCCGGACGAAGGCCCTGGCCTGAGTCCGGGAGTCCACTCCAACCCCGGCCAAGCCGGGGTTTTTCACGTCCGCCGCCCGGTGCGCGGGGTGTCCCGCAGGGCTCCGTCATTGCGAACGATCTTGCGCCACGAGGCCGAAGGCCGTGGCGATGACGGGGGATATCGTCATTGCGAACGCGCCTTGAGCCGCGAGGCCGAAGGCCGTGGCGGGAAGCAATCCAGAAGGCTGGCGGCGTCAGCTGCTCATGGATCGCCACGGCCTGCGGCCTCGCGATGACGTTGCGGGTGTGAGTGTGTAGGAGCGGCGCCCCCGCCGCGATGAAGGCGGTGTGCGAATGAATTCGCACCGACAGGTTCGGGCGTGGAGCGAGCTTGCTCGCGATTGATGCGGCGCCGCCCCCGGATCGCCACGGCCCGCCACGCTGCGCTCGCGGCTAAAGCCGGGCCTAAAAGCGCTGTCAGGAACAGCGCTGGAACGCGAAGCGGACCCGAAGGGGGCCAGGCGGGATGGCCCGGAATCCGCGATGACGGGGGACATCGTCATTGCGAACGAACATGCCTTGAGCCGCGAGGCCGAAGGCCGTGGCGGGAAGCAATCCAGAAGGCTGGCGGCGTCAGCGGCCCATGGATCGCCACGGCCTGCGGCCTCGCGATGACGTGTGACTTTGTCATTGCGAGCGAAGCGCGGCAATCCATGACCTCCGCCGCGTGGATCGCCACGTCCTCGCGATGACGGGGGATATCGTCATTGCGAACGCGCCTTGAGCCGCGAGGCCGAAGGCCGTGGCGGGAAGCAATCCAGAAGGCTGGCGGCGTCAGCTGCTCATGGATCGCCACGGCCTGCGGCCTCGCG
>SDAY01000168.1 GCA_006212015.1 Halothiobacillaceae bacterium | reverse complement strand
GCCTCAAGGCTCACGATAACCTTGCCGATGTGCCGCGCCTGCTGCATGACGCGGAAGGCATCGACCACACGGTCAGCGCTGAATACCCGGTGCGGCAGCGGTGCCAGAACACCCTCATGGAACAGTTCCATGACTTCACGGAAGAGTCTTGCGGCGAGTACGGGGCGAGCGGTGAGGAGCTGGTCGGCATCAATGCCGAAGTAGCTGATGTTGTCCTTGAACGGGCGCAGGCCGATGGGTGTATTTTCGAAGAAATCGCGTTTGCCCAGCTCCAGGAAGCGGCCAAACGGCTTGAGGATGCGCAGGTTGCGGCGAATGGCCTCGCCAGCCAGCGAGTTGAGCACGACATCCACGCCCTGCCCGTTGGTGGCTTCCAGGATGTCGTCGGCAAAGGCCAGGCTGCGCGAGTCGAAGACATGATCCGCACCGAGCAACTTAACGAAGTCGCGCTTCTCCTCGCTGCCTGCGGTGGCGAAGATCTCGGCACCCAGATGGCGCGCTAGCTGGACGGCGGCAATGCCCACCCCGCCTGCCGCGCCATGGATCAGGACACGCTCGCCGGGCTGCAGGTCGGCCAGTTGTTTGAGCGCGTAGTACACCGTGAAAAACACGGTAGGCACGGTGGCCGCGCTTTGGAACGACCACCCTTGGGGCAGCGCGGCGATGGCATCCGCACGGGTGATGACGTGGCTTGCAAAGCATGAGGAACCAAAGCCCATGACGGCATCGCCCGCTGCGTAATCGCTTACCGCCCGGCCAACGCGGCTCACCACGCCGGAGAACTCAAGGCCAAGACTTGCACCGGCAAAGCCGTTTTCGACCGCCTCGTCCGGCAACAGACCCATGAGGTACATGACATCACGGAAGTTCAGCCCGGTTGCCCGGGTGCTGACCTCGACCTCATGATCTTCCAGTTCACGCCTGCTTTCCGCCAACCAGACAAGATTGCGCAACTGACCGGGAACCCGGAAATCGAGCCGGTAACGTGGAGCTGGGCTTTCGGCATCGACCGCTGCCTCCATCGTGTCCTCGGACATGCTCAGGCAGTAGCGACCCTCCGCGCTCAGAACAATTTCATTCGCACCATCGGGCTGCAGGAATTCCTGCGTCAATCGAAGGGGAAGCCCCGACAAGCCCGGATCACAGGCGATATCAATCAGTGTGCAGTCCAGCGCCGGGTACTCGTTCATGAGCACCCGCCCGAAGCCCCAGAGCGCCCCCTGATGCGGTTGCGCCGCAACGCTGGAGCAGGATACATCCGCCAGCGCGCCACCATGCGTAGCCATCCATAGGCGAGGCTGACGTGTGCCGTCATCCAGAAGCTGGTGCACCAGCCCCGGCATGCGAAGTGCTGCCGACAGCCCCTCCACTGGCGATGCTGCACTCCAGCCAAGCATGTGGACGACGTGATCGGCCAAAGCAAGCTCGGCGCTGTTCATCTGCTCGCTGATAATGACATGCTGCCCTTCGGCCTCAAGCCGAAGACGCAACTGCCCAGCCAGGGATGCCGATGCCGAATCCACCAGGACGAGCCAGGTCGCGCGATCCGCACAGACGGAGGGTTCGACTTCGCCGTCCGGGCGCTTGGCAAGAAGCAGGTACGCGCCTGCGGCGAGGTCTTCGGCCGCCGGTTCACTGAAGCGCTCAACCCCCTCGAAACCTTCCTCGACCAGGGCGTTGTACCACGCCTCCGGCGGCTGAAGGGCAGACAAGGGACGACCGTGCAAGTCGCCCTCAGCCTCGCTCCACCACCCCGCATCCAGTCCACCCAGCATGTCGGCGCTCCAGTCAGGATAGCGTTCGGCCACCGCGAGCAGGCCGCCTTGCGCCAGCCAGCGCCTGGCATGCGCCAACGCTGCCTGCGGGAAGGTAGAACGGTGTGCCACATGACGCAGAATCACCATATCAAAGGGTTGGGCATTAGCGATGTCCGTAGCCATGCTCCAGTCTGCGAGATCAAACCCAAGCACGGCGATATGGGGCATTTCACGGAATTCGAGCTGCTGGCGAAGTCGCGCCTCCTCGTCGGTAATGGCAAGTACATACTCAAGACGATCTTCACCCAGAAAGCCGCTGACACGTCGAGGCAACTCGCTGCTTCCAGGCGATATCTCAAGGACGCGCAGCTTGCGTTGGCCAGGAAGAGCGCGCTCGAGTTCCTGCACGATTGTCTGGATGGCCAGACGCGTTCCAAGATAGGCGGGGTCGTCGTCCAGCAGGGTTTCCGAGGAGGGCGAGCACCATAGGCCGCGCATGAACTCGCGCATGTCGAGTTCGCCGCCGACCAGCTCGGCAAGATGCCTGCCAACACGACCGAGAAGCACAAGCTGGGGCGCACAGGCAGGCGCGTCCCGCATCAGGGTCTGCCAGATGTCCTCGGCGCGCGGAAACTCGCCGCGTGGCGCAAGCTGCCAACGGCCTTCAAGCTCGGCCAGCAACCCCTCGTCAACCAGCAGCGCAGCCAGCCAGCGCTGATAGGCCGAAGCCCCCTGCTGCCCAAGACGATTCTGCACGGCATGCGCATTGGCTGCGTGTAGTGTCTCGAAGGCATCGTAGGTAAAGGCAAGCGTGAGCGCCTCGAACAGGGGCAATGTTTCCCTGAACCATGTCTGCCGCTGGAATGCGACCTCCTCGCTCTCGAACATGCCGGCCAGAAGACGTCCAAGCTCGGCGGTGCCAGGCAGTTGCGTCGTCTGTAGATCGGCGGGATGCGGCCGTAATCGAGGCGTGCTCTTCCAGTGCATAACCGGGGATTGCTCGCGTCTCAGCAGCGGAGCGGCACGGAAACGACAGCCGCACATGCTGGCGACCAGCAGGCCTTCGGCATCAAGAAGTTCGAAGTCAGCCAGCACCGAACGCGCGCTGCGGCGCAACAAACGTGCGCGGAAACGCTCGACCCGAGCCAGGCGATGCAGGGTGAGCCGCCCGATCTTGACCGGCAGGAAGGCGACACCCAGACCTGATTCGATCTCGTTCTGGAAGTAGTCAACCAAAGCCTGGTAGCAGACATCCAGCATTGCGGGATGAAGAAGATAACCCCTCTCGCGCACGGACTGGGTAAGCTCCAGTTGTACATCGAGAAGATCATCAGCCACGCGAGCCGAGCGCAAGCCCTGGAACTCTGGGCCATAGTCCAGGCCGAGGCGCGCGGTGAGGTCATAATGTGTTGCCCGTTCAATCAGGCGCGCATTGGCCGCCGCCGGGGGGATAGAGCTCTGTCGGCTAATGCTGGCGGGAATCTCAAACAGTCGCCCGGTCGCATGCAGCGTCCATTCGTCATGTGAAAGACGCTGGCGACTGGTGACCTGGAATCCGCCATCCCGTGTATTCAGGGTCAGGCGCAGGGTGCGCGCATGCTCGCCATCGAATACCAGTGGCGCAAGGATATCCATTTCCTCCAGTCCGAGCATCTCCTCACCGCGCCATTCACGCGCGGCAGCAAGCGCCATCTCGGCATAGGCTGCCCCTGGAAAAACCACGGTGCCGCCAACCTGATGATCGGCAAGCCAGGGCAGGATGAGCGGATCAAGGGTATTTTCCCAGGCGGCCTCCGCTTCCGAAAGGCGCCAGCCAAGCAACGGATGCACGCGCTGGCGTTCGATCAATGCATGGCTTTCGCTGGTCTTCGCATACCAGTGACGCTCGCGCTGCCAAGGGTAATTGGGCAGGCGAACTGGCCGCCCCGGAACGGGGAAATAGACATCCAGCTTGGGGACAGCGGCAAGCAGATGGGCGCGCAGAGC
>SDAY01000167.1 GCA_006212015.1 Halothiobacillaceae bacterium | reverse complement strand
TCGTCCGCATCGGAAGGCTTATCTGAAACCGAGGCGCAGCTGCGGGGCCAGGTAGTCCGCCTCGCGTTCCAGATCCGAACAGGTCAGCGGATGGCGCTCCAGCCATTCCTCCGGAAAGCTCACCTCCAGCGTATTGTCCTGCGCCCTGAGCTCCAGCGCCGGCACGACGTTGCGCGGCGAGCGGGAGCGGTGCAGGGTCACGGCCAGCCGCAGCAGGGTCGCCAGCCGCAGGTTGGTGTCGCGCAGCTCGTCCGGCTGCTCGTTCATCCAGCTCTTCTTCAGCTTGCGCCGGTGCGCGCGCACGATGGCGGCCAGCCGCTGCTGCTCCTGCTGGCTGAAGCCGGGCATGTCGGCGTGCTGCAGGATGTAGGCGGCATGCTCGTTGTAGCCGGTGTGCGAAAGCATCAGGCCGATCTCGTGCAAGAGGGCCGCCTTGCGCAGGGTCTTGCCGTCCTGTTCCGGGTCCAGGCTCCACGCTTCCTGCACCAGACTGAACAGGGTCAGCGCGGTATCGGCCACCCGCTGGGCATGGGCGCGGTCCACGCGATAGTCACGCTGCAGCCGTTCCATGGTGTTACTGCGCACGTTGATGCCCTTCATCCGCTCGACCCGCTCGAAAATCAGGCCCTCACGCAGCGCGCCCTCGGAGATGTACATGGTCTCGATATCAAAGGCATCGAACACCGCCTGCATGACCACGTAGCCACCCGCGAACACCGGGCGACGATCATCGCTCATGCCCGGCAGGTTCAGATGGTCGATGGTCTTGGACTTGATCAGCGCCTTGCGGATGTTCTTGAGCCCATCGGCCGTGAGCTGCCCCGCTTCGCACCAGCCGTTGGCGTGGCAGACCGCCGCCAGCGACTTGGCCGTGCCCGAGGCGCCCACCGCACGCTGCCAGCGGTGGTGACGGAAGGCGTATTCATAGGGGCGGGTTTCCAGCCGGGCATCACGCTCGGCCTGTTTGAGGCTTTCGGCATCGAGCAGGCCATCGGCGAGAAAGCGCTGGGTCGTGCTGACGCAGCCGAGCGGCATGCTTTCCATGAACTCCGGGGTGAAGCCCTGGCCAATGATGACCTCGGTGCTGCCGCCGCCAATGTCCACCACCAGCCGCTTCTCGTCGGTCTCGAGGTCGGTGTGCGCCACGCCGAGGTAGATCAGGCGCGCCTCCTCGCGACCGGCGATGATCTCGATGGGATGGCCGAGCGCCTTCTCCGCCTGCTTGAGGAAGCCCGCCGAATTCCTGGCCTTGCGCAAGGTATTGGTGCCGACCGTGCGCACGCTGCCGCGCGGCATGTCGCGCAGGCGCTGGCCGAAGCGTGCCAGGCACTCGAGCGCCCGTTCGGCGGTCTCCCCGCTGAGGTTGTTGTCATCGTCGAGGCCACCGCCCAGGCGCACCATTTCCTTGAGCCGGTCGAGAACCTGGGCCTGGCCATCCTGCAGGCGCATGACGACCATGTGGAAACTGTTGGAGCCAAGGTCGATCGCGGCGAGCAGGGTGCCGTTGTCGGACATGAAAAGTGCCTTGCCGTGTTGTTGCGGGGATTATAGCCCGTCAGCCGTCGGGGTCAGGCCAAGGTGCGCAGGATGTCGGGGGGCAGGAGGGCCTTCAGGCGGGCCGCGCCTGGGTGCAGATCGTCGATCTCGAGGATGGCAACACCGCCCTTGCGGAAGGGCATGGTCTCCAGGTCGGCATCGCCATGCACCAGCAGGGCGAGCAGGCTTGAGAGGTGCGGCTCGTGGCCGACCAGGGCCACGCTTTGTGGATTCTTGAGCGTTTTCAGCCAGCGCAGGGTGGCCTGGGGATCGGCCTCCGGCTCCAGATCGGGCGCAAGCTCGACATCGCCCCCGGCATAGGCTTCAAGAAGAATGTCGGCGGTTTGCCGGGCGCGCAGCAGCGGACTGGAAAAGACCCGCCGGGGCTTCGCGAAGATGCGGGCCAGGCCCTGCGCCACGTCGCGCATCTTGGCGCTGCCCTTCTTGGTTAGCGGACGTTCATCATCCGGTTGGCCTGTCAGTGCCCACTCCACGCGGTCACCCGCGGGGGCGTGGCGTATCAGGATCAGTTGCATCGTCGTGGGTTCTCCTTGTGCGGACCATCATGCGGGAGGATAAATCGGAACATGGGGTGCGAACAGTCTTTCCCGAGAAACTGGAGCCAAGCCGTTTGACACGCACTACGCGGCTTGCCGTATGCTGAACGCGCAGTGGTCATCTTGAGGCCCCCTATCGCGGCGGGGCGAATGACGCGCCGACTGGGGGGTGTTCGGGGTGCTCGCTACGATTTCTTCACAAGCCCTGAACCAGCGGCTGCATGGCCCTTGCCCCCGGTAGGTGTCGGCGCGTATGGCCATGCATCCCGAGTCGGGTATGATGTGGCTGCATCGACGTCATCACCCGGCGCGCTCAAAAACCAAGTGCAGCACCGTGATCGGAAAGGAGTATGCATGCAGCACGACGCTCTCACCCATCGTCTCGCCGCGCTCTACGAAGCCCGTTTTGGCGCCCCCCCCCGCAGCCGAGATCTCGGCCATCGAACTGATCCATGCCTTGCAGGGCGACGAGCCGCTTGCCCAAAACCCTGATGAAGCCGGATGCCGCCCAGGCGCCCGCAACGGAGTCTCCTCATGACGTACAAGAACCCTGGACATGATGCGGCGGACGCGCTGGATGACGACACGGTCGCCCTCGCCGAGGGGAAGGACGTGGACGATGAGGACGCGGAGGACGAGCCGCAGGTGTTCGCCGCCAGCCAGCTCAACGAGCCGGATGTCACCCGCCTCTATCTGAACGAGATCAGCCGCGCGTCGCTGCTCAGCGCGGAGGAGGAGGTGCATTACGCCCGCCGCGCGCTGCAGGGCGACGAGCTGGCGCGCCAGCGCATGATCACCAGCAATTTGCGCCTGGTGGTGATGGTCGCCCGCCGCTACCAGCACCGCGGACTGGACCTCGACGACCTGATCGAGGAAGGCAACCTCGGCCTCATGCACGCGGTCGAGAAGTTCGATCCCGAGCGCGGCTTCCGCTTCTCGACCTACGCGACCTGGTGGATCCGCCAGAGCGTCGAGCGCGGCGTCATGAACCAGGGGCGCACCATCCGCCTGCCGATCCATGTCATCAAGGAAATGAACGGCTACCTGCGCACCGCCAAGCGCCTGAGCCAGCGGCACGCGCACGAGGCCAGCGCCGAGGAGGTCGCGCAGGAGATGGAGTGTCCGGTCGAGGACGTGCGACGCATGTTCGAGCTGGCCGAGCGCACGGCCTCGCTCGACAGCCATATCAACAGGGACAGCGACCAGCCCCTGATCGAAATGATCGAGGACGAGAACAGCCCCGATCCCGCCGAGCGACTGGCGGAGGATGAGCTGCCCAGGCACCTGCGGGATTGGTTGGCGGAACAGGACGAGCGGCAGCGCGAGGTGGTCATGCGCCGCTTCGGCCTGGGCGGCCACGAGCCGCAGACCCTGGAGCAGGTGGGGCAGGCGCTCGGCATCACCCGCGAGCGCGCCCGGCAGGTCCAGATCGAGGCCCTGAAGGCCCTGCGCCAGGTGATGGAATGCCGTGGAGTCAGCCGGGACGCCTTGTTCGGCTGAGCACGGAACCACGGCACGAAGGGGACATCGTCATGGCGAGGCCGAAGGGGGCATCGTCATGGCGAGCCTGCCTTGAGCCGCGAGGCCGAAGGCCGTGGCGGGCGGCCATGCAGGAGCGGCGCCCCCGCCGCGATGAAGGCCGCGCGGCCCTTCGGCCCGGGGGCGGGCCTCCTACGGGCGCATCATCGTCATGGC
>SDAY01000041.1 GCA_006212015.1 Halothiobacillaceae bacterium | reverse complement strand
GGCCGTTCACGCTCAGGCTGCGCGGCTCACGAATGCCGGGGCCGCTGAGGTGCAACGCTGTTTGCGGGGCGTTTGCACTGTTTTGCAGGCGCAAGACCAAGGTCGCCGATTGCTCCGGCTCGGACAACGTGCCCAAGCGGGGTTTGAGTGCCAGCGGGCGAGCGCCATCGGCCAGAATGAAATCGGCCTGTTCAACCGGCGCGCGGCGGGCTTCCAGAAACGGCCAGTCGGTTTCATCCGAGAGCAGCGCTTCCACGTCGGCGAGGCTGACTTCGGCATCCAGCAAGGCCGAAAGCAGTGCGCGATGGGCGTCTTTGCCTTCAATGGATGCAGGCAGTGCGACGGCAAGACCGGGATAGGATTGCGCGTGCAGCAAGGCGCGGAATACCGCCTGTTGCAAGCTGGGATTAAAAATGGCTTCAAGCTGCATCGTCGTCATCCTCCGTGTCGCCCAGCAGGGCAAAATCAACCGTGGTGGCGGCCAATATGGCCTTGCGTTGTAGGGCAACTTCATCGAGCGCAATGCGCCCTTGGGCGAGTAGCGCGACCAAGGCTTCGCCCTCCGGCCAGCCTGCGCCGAGTACGGCATCGGCCAAAGCGAGGGTTTCGACCAGCGTCATGTCGTCCTGCATCACGCAGCTTGCGCCGCGCGCCTCGCGGCCATCAGCGGCATGAATACTGAGTTGGGCGCTGGCAAGCGGAATTTCACCGAGGTTGAAACGATCGTGAAACGCGCCATCGACCAGCGGCAACAGCGCCAGGCCGTTTTGCGGCAGGGCGAGGTGGCGAATTTCGCCAAGAGCGCGCAAGCGCTCGCCTTCGGCCAGTAGTGCGGCACGCGGCGCGGCCAGCCACAGGCGCGGCCACTGACCGCGCGGCTCATCGGTTAAATTCATTGCAATTTGCTCCGAATAAAGTTGGACATACGGTCAAGCACCATAATGGTGATAACCAACACGATCAGCAGCGCCGCCGACTGGCTGTAATTGAACATGCGCAGGGTGTCGTAGAGCGCAATGCCAATGCCGCCCGCGCCGACCAGACCCAAGACTGCTGCGGTGCGGATATTGCGGTCAAGAATGTAGAGGGTGTAGCCGCTCATCTCGCGCAGGATGGACGGCCAACCGGCGTACATGAGCTTTTGCGAAAAGCCCGCGCCCACCGCATCCAGCGCTTCATAACTGCCCTTATCTACGCGCTCCAGGCTTTCGGCGAAAAACTTGCCTAAAAAGCCTGCGGTGTGAATGCCGAGCGCCAGCGCCCCGGCCTGCGGCCCAAGTCCCAGACCGGCGGAGATCAGCACCAGCGCCAGCAGCACGTCCGGCATGGCGCGCATGAAGTTGAGCGCTTCACGCGCCAGGTTGTACGTCCAGGCGTTCGGCGAGAGATTGCGCGCGGCAAAAGGCGCAAGGAAAAACCCCAACACGAAGGCCAGTACCGTGCCCCACAGCCCCATGGCCATGGTTTGCAGCATCAGCACCACATAGCCTGGTGCCTGGGAAAAATCCGGCGAGCTGTAGCGACTGAAATACTCCAGAATATCTTCCCAGCCATAAATCAGAGTTTTGGGGGAAATATCCAGCTGGACACCCATCATCCAGGCCAGACCGACGATAGCGCTTGCCCACAGTGGGAACAGGTTGCGTGGCTTTGGTGGCAGGGGCGGTAGATTTGTGGTCTCAAGAGCCATGTTTGCACCCTCCGCCTTGGATAATGCGGGTGCGCAGCGTATCGGAAAGTCGGTCCACCACGGTGACCGCAAGATAAATCGCCAGCACGATGATGATGAGGCGATCAAACTCGAAATAGCGGATGCTGTTAATCAAGTCGAAACCGATACCGCCCGCACCCACAATGCCCAGCACGGTGGCCGCGCGCAGGTTGTGATCGAGTACATACAACAGCGTGCCGACAAAATCCGGAAGCGCTTGCGGGAACATGGCGAAATAGCGCACCTGAAACCAGCCTGCGCCAGTGGCGTGAATGCCCTCAATCGGCCCCTTGTTCACCACTTCAATCGCCTCGGCGAAAAACTTGGCCATAAAGCCGATGCTCACCACCGCAATCGCCAAAATACCGGGGAACGGCCCAAGGCCGATGGCCGAGACAAACACCAGTGCCCACACCAGTTCGGGCAAGGCCCGAAAAAACGAGAGCAGATCGCGCACAACCTGCCCCACCAGAGGATGCGGTGTGGCATTGTGTGCCGCCAGAAAACCCATCGGCAGGCTGATCACGGCGGCAATCAAGGTCGCCAAAATCGCCATTTCGATCGTTTCAAGCATCTTTTCGGCAAGCTGTGGCAGATAATCCAAAGGTGGTGGGTTTTCAAACATGCGCGCGATAAACGCGCCGATCTCGTCGATTTTGGACAGCACAAAAAGCGGCGAAAACTCCACCAAATGCTCCGATATCGCCAGCAATACAGCCACAATGAGCAGCGGCATCCAAATCAGGCGTGGCGGCAGGCCGTTAGGCGTGGGCCAGCGCAAGCGCAGCAGGCTCATGGCTTTTCTCCTCAGGTGACGTGGGGCGGCGATAGAGGGCTTCAACAACTTCATCGGTGAGTGCGTCAGGTGGGCCATCGAAGACCACGCGCCCGGCGTTGATGCCAATGATGCGGTCGGCGTAGCGGCGGCTGTATTCCACCTGATGCAGGTTGGCGACCACCGAAATGCCATCGTTCTGGCAAATACCCTTGAGCAGGTCGAGCACCTCTTCGCTCGCCAGCGGGTCGAGGCTCGCGACCGGCTCGTCGGCCAAAATCACGCGCGGCTTTTGCGCCAGCGCGCGGGCAATGCCCACACGCTGCTGCTGGCCGCCGGAGAGCTGATCGGCGCGTACCCATGCCTTGTCCGTCAGGCCAACACGCGCCAAGGCCTCATGCCCAATGACGAGGTCTTTGTCGCGGAACAAGTGCAGCACGCTGCCAAGCCAAGAGCGGTAGGCCAGCCGCCCGGTGAGCACATTGGTCATCACGTTCAGGCGACCCACGAGATTGAATTGCTGGAACACCATGCCGACTGTACGGCGCACCTGGCGCAGGGTTTTGCGTTCAAGGAGGGTTCCGTTGATTGTCACCGAGCCTGCGCTGGGTGTTTCCAGCCCGTTCATCATGCGCAGCAAGGTGGATTTACCCGCGCCGGAGGGGCCAAGAATGACGGTGAATTGCCCCGGCTCGATATTCAAACTAATGCCATGCACAGCGCGCGTGCCGTTGGCATAGGTTTTTTCGACCTTGTCGATAACGATGGCGGACATGGCTGGTGTCTCCTTATTTAAGTTTTTCCCTTAAATGGGAGTGTTTGCAAAATGAAGTATTGGCTGGCACATGCGCCAAGGGCGCGGATTTGGATTTCGGATTTTGATTTCACCTCCCCCTTTTGATGCCTCCGTGAACTGACTTGCGGAAGCTGGGTAAAAGCGCCATGGATGGCGCATTTAGCCTCATCACGACATGGATGTCGTGTTGAGGCGACCCTGCTTCCGCAGGCCAGTTCACGGCTTGCCCGAAGGGCGGCATCAGTGGGGTGTCTTTTCTTTGGTTACTTTCTTTGGACAAGCAAAGAAAGTAACTCGTCCGTAACAAACGCGCTTTGTGCAGCGTGCAACTTTTGAAACGGACGAAACTATGCCACCGGCCTTGAACGGTCAGTGGGATTTTTCGCCCGTCTTGACGGAAATACTTCGTGGCAGACGTGCGTGGCAACGGGCGAGTGACTTTTCTTGCTTGTGCAAGAAAAGTAACCAAAAGAACACACCTCTTGGGGTAAAAACGCTGTCAGGAACAGCGTTAGGACGCGAAGCGTCACCCGAAGGGCGGAATACATGGAAGTATTCCGCCGCCCTTCGGGCAAGCCGTGAACGCAGCGCCTACGGTAAGGCCGCCCCAACGCGACATCCATGTCGCGACGGGACTAAACAGGCCTTCCATGGCCTGTTTACCATGCCTACGGCACTCCGTTCACGGCGACCCCAAAACGGGGACATAAAACCCAAACCCAAATCCAAAGCCGAAATCAAAAATCCAAATCTGAGCCCTTGGCGCATGTCTCCGCTAAATCTTCGTTTTGTAAACACCCTCAAAACAAGCCGCTGAAATAAACACCCCAGCGACCTGCCTCCCGCGCACGGGAATAAAGGAATTAAAAACGCAAGGCTTACTTGAGCATGTCAGCCTTGGACAGACCCAGTTCCTTCACCATGTCGCGAACCATCTGGTAATCCGCTGGGGTGACTTCCGCGTAGTGTGAAAGCTCGCCGTAACCGGTGACCTGGATATCCTTGTGGGCATTGAGGATGGCATCCTTGATCTTGGCCTTGAGTTCAGGCTTCAGATCACCACGGTAGGTCAGAGGTGAGCCGGGCAGCGGGGCAGATTCGGCAATAACGCAGTTCTCTTCCTTGGTGAACTGGCCTTTTTTCAACATCTTCTCGTAGGTGATGTCGTTGTCGGCTGCGGCATCCACGGTCTTGTTCTTCACCGCGAGTTCAGCGGCATCATGACTACCGGTGTAGGCGAACTTGCCGAAGAATTGCTCGGGCTTCATACCGAATTCCTTGACGATCATGTAGGTGGGCATCAGACCGCCCGAGGTGGAGGCCGGGTTGACGAAGGCCACGTTCTTGCCTTTCATGTCTTTCAGGCTCTTGATATCGGAATCGCAGTGGGCAACGAAAATGGATTTGTAGGTGTGGCTGTTGGCACCCTTGCGGATACCGGCGGCGAATGGCTCGGCACCCGCCTCTTGTTGCGCCAATACATAGGACAGAGGACCGAACCAGGCGATGTCGATGCGCTTCTTGCGCATGGCTTCGATCACGCCGGTGTAGTCGGTGGCGGTGTAGACCTTGACCGGCTCACCGAGCTTTTGCTCAAGATAGGCGCGCATGGGTTCGAACTTCTTGATCATTTCCTCGGTGTTTTCCGCCGGAATAAGACCCAGGGTGATCTCGGCATGCGCCGCCGGAGCGGCAAGAACCAGACCCATCAGGGCGGCAAGGACGGACTTTTTCATGATAGACATAAACATCTCCTAAGCAGGGTTGGATACAACAGACAGGGACAGCGGGGCTACACCATGACCGACAGCTGGGTGCGGTCGGCACGGAATCGGGTTAAGGCATACTCGACGGGTTCGCCGGTCGCCTCGGAAACATTCAGGCTTTTCACACGCAGCACTGGAGCATTGCGCGGCATGGATAAAAGCCCGGCATCATCGCCCTGCGGCAGCGTGGCGGTCACAAGACTCTCCACCCGCCTCAAGCGCAGACTCAGACAATCGGATAAAAAAGCGTGCAGCGAGCCGCCCGTATAAGCTTCAAGCGGCTCGGCATAATCCATGGCGGGAAGAAAATGCGACACCAGGCAAAACGGCTGGCCATCGGCATGACGACGGGTCTCCAGAAACAGCACATCCGCGCCCTCGGCAAGCCCCAGGCGGCGCGCCACGCCGTTGGCGGCGGGCACGATCAGGCGGCGCATGATCTCGGTGTCGGTGGAGCGACCCTGTGATTCGAGCTGCTCGGTAAAGCGAGTGCGCGTGGAAATGGCATAATCGATCAGACTTAAAACGAAAGTACCGCGCCCGTGACGGCGTTCGAGCAACCCCGCCTCGACCAGCACATCGACCGCATGACGCAAGGTATGGCGATTCACGCCAAAACGCTCGGTCAGCTCCGGCTCGGCGGGCAGACGATCTCCGGGACGGTAGCGGGCTTTGATTTCAGCTTCGAGTGCGCTGGCAATCTGGCGAAAAACGCTACTGCCGGATTCACGCTTGAGGGCATAAAGGCTCATGGACATGCACTCATCTAGACGTCTGTATGTTTTTTGTCGATAAATGCATCATGCTTGGGCTTCATGACACAAAAATGAATGCCCGATAAATTTTTTATGTGGGATAAGAATGACGCGCAGCGCAAAGAGCCCGGATACACAAAGCCTATCCGGGCGACGGGAGTGAGAAGAAAAGTGTCAGGCGTTCGCCAGCTCGGCCAACCAGGCGCGAATATCAATCACAATCTGCCCGGTGACTTCAAGCTCCTGGTCATCAAGCGCGTTCACCTCGGGGTGCTGATGCTGAAACGCTTCGACAATCCGGTCACGCTGGCGCAGCAACGCCTCGAAATGCGGCCTGAATAGCACCAGCATGGCCGTCACCCAGCGATTGACCGGCCAGGACGGTGCGGCATGGTCAATCACGAAACGATCCAGCAGCGCGATGGTGTCCTCCGCAGGCAGCCAATGCTCCTCCGTGACCCAGCGATTGGTGGCGAACAGCGCGCGCGGCAAGCCCTCGTGCGTCATGCTGATCGCGCCCAGATGCACCGGAACCCAGCCCTCCCCCGCGGGATTGAGGATGCGCGCAAAGCAGTGAAAATGCCCGTGCTCCTCCTCACTGCGGTGGGCGTGGTAGTAGTACTGCGCATGATGCGCGTGGTCGATCACATCATCCGGCGGATAGTGCTCGAAAGGCGCCGGCGCGGCTTGCCCGGCACGCATGATGTCGCTGATCAGCGTCAGCCCGCCGCGATGCAGCACCCGATGGCATTCGAGCACCTCGCGTGCGGCCTGAATCATGCGCTCGCGCTGCTCGGGGGCGAGCCCTGGCGCGCCGGGCGATGGCAGCCGTGCGGATGCGAACTCACTGGACATAGCAGCCTGTCGGGCTTGAGCGGCTGAAGCGAAAAAGTCGCCGGCCGAGGACAGATTTTGACGATTTTGCCGGGCCATAGCACGGACTATGGCCCAAAAAAGCGGCGAAATATGGACCGGCCCGCGGCTTTTGCAGCCAGATCGTCTCAAGTCCGACAGGCTGCATAGGGAGCCATCCCGCGCGCCATGACCTCGATCAGCGCCAGATCGGGTTGCGGCTGGAGCTGCTCGGCGCTGGCCTTGCGGCCGGTCGGGCGCAGGTCAAGCACGCCATGAGTTTTCACAACCTCCAGTTCCGCGCCGCAGATCCGGCAGGCGGTCATGCCAGGCCCCGCCCCGCGCGGCATGGCCAAAGGCCCTTGGCACACCGGGCAAGAGGCGAGAGGCAGGCCTTCGTCACTGTGCCCGACGATATGCGCCAGCTCATGGATGCGCACCTTGTCCGTGAGCACATCCACCCAGCGGGCGTCGAACTGCTTGCCTCGCTCGGCGCGGATGATCTCCGTCGCGCGACCCATCGGCATGCCCTTGCGATAGGGACGATCGCTGGTCATGGCGTCGAATGCATCCGCCAAACCGACCACGCGCGCGACCATGGGCACCGACGCCCCACTCAACCCCTGGGGATAGCCCTCGCCATCGGGTCGTTCGTGGTGCGAAAGCACGGCCGCGTGCACCGCCGACCCCAGCGCATGCGGACTTAGCATGTGCGCGCCGACGGTCGGATGGGTTTTCATGATCTCGAACTCATCGGGTGTGAGCGGCCCGCCCTTGAACAGGACGTGATCGGGCATGGCGACCTTGCCCAGGTCATGCAGGAACCCGCCTGCCTCGCAATAGGCGCGTTCCTGGGGGGAAAGCCCTGCACGCTCGGCCAGCAGGCGAGCCAGCTGGGACACCCGCCAGAGATGGCCGGCGGTGTAGGGGTCGCGTGCCTCCACCACCATGGCCAGCCCCAGCAGGGACTTCAGGGCGCCCAGCGTGGCCGAAACCGGGGCGTGACTGGACGAAGAGGGATGGTACGAAAGGGATCGAAACCACCGTCCAAGGGTATGAAACATGGCGTCACCTTCGAAGAATCGGGCCTCCATGTCGCGTTCTCATATCCAAGAGGCATCAACCGCCGCGCGCGGCGGGCCAGATGGGGCTCAAATTCGGTTATTCGGAACCAGGCGCGCCGGCTTCGCGCGCCAGTTCGCGCATCAGTGCCCCACCCCTTCAACCGAGGGGCAGGCCCCGGCGTGATGACGTGCGGCCACCCAGGCCGGATCGTTGTATTCGATCCAGACCCGTCCGTTCTCATCCTCACGCACCAGCATCTTCAATGGCAGATCCAATCCCATGGACGGCGCGCATTGCATCAAGGGCGTGCCGCCCTTGGGGTTGCCAAAGATAATCAGCATGGCCGGGCGCAACGACATGCCGACACTGACCGCGCCCGCGGCATGATCGACCACGGTAAACACATTCAAACCGCGCGCCTTGACAAGGCGTTCAAGCTCGCCCGCTGTGTTGGCGACCGTGTCAGCACTCGGCACGCTGATTAAACCCTCCACCGCCGGAGCGGCCAGCGCGGGGAGGGTCATGAGAACAAAAGGGCACATCGAAAAACCTTTCGAGGTGCCCGTGCGCCCCATGGATGGGGCGCCGCCCAATCGCGTAAGCGACTGAAATGGCGTGAGTTCATTGCGGGTTTCCCGCAATGAACGTCCTCGAAAAATCCCATGGAAGGGGTTTTTCGAGGCTCCCAAAAGTGAAATCAAAGGCATCCGCATAGGAAAATCCCCTCGGATCTCAAGGGTGCGGTGTACTCATCCGCCGTGCACCACGCCAGTGCGGTATTTCAATACGTGGCAGGCTTGCAGCCCATCTTGGGCGCACAGCCTTTGGGCGCACAGTTCATTTTTGGAGCGCAGCCCGTCTTGGGCGCGCCCCCGCTCGGCTTGAAGGTCTTTTGCTGTTCGGCGGTGTAGGCGACCAGCGCGGCCAGTTCCTTGGAGTCCCAAGGCAAGGTCTTGCCCGCCATCGGCGAGAGCAGGCAGAGCTGCACCATTTCGTCGAGTTCGATCTTCTTGATGCCGCCCTGCTCGTCCGCCATTTTCACGTAATGCGGGTAGGGCTGGGCGAAGCTTGGCGCATAGCTGGCATGATTGGCGTGGCAGCTGTTGCAGGACAAGCCATTGCTGCTCAGACGGGCGTCCTTGAACAGCGTCTCTCCAAAGGCGAGCAGCTCATCGACCGCCCCCTGATAAGGCTTCACACCCTGCGGGCGAGTCACTTTGTCCGCCGGAATCATGACCGCCGAGCCGCTGCCTGCGGGTTTGCACGACGCAGGCTTGCAACCTCCCGCCTGACTGGAGCGCGGTGCGCAGCCGGTGCGTGGGCCGCAGGGCGCGGCCATCAGCGGGCTGACGCTCATGCCCATGGCAAGCACAACGCCCGCCATAACAGGTTGAAAAATGGGGTTGGATGATTCTGAGTGTTTCATGATGCTGCCTCCTGACCAAGGGCAAACGAGCGTGAATTGCGAACTGCCGCTCATGCGCTCACCGCCTGAGCGTAGCAGGCAGGGCATGTCTTGCACCCTTCCGAAGGCCTTTTTTCTTGATGGGTCATGTCAAGTTCTCACGCACCGGGTTTGATGCGCCATGATGAACTGCACCCGCGCCACCCGACCGGCCTCCGAAGCACTGGAGCGCCCCCTGCAAAGCCTATCCCGGCGAAGATGACGCCCATGCTTCACCCACCAAGACGCGAGAATCAGTCGCGTCCAAGCGTGACACTTAAACGATGCGCCGCCACGCCGCCGGCGGTGATGGAACCCAGAGCGAGGAAGGAGCCCAACGCCAGGGTGGCCACCCCACTGAGACCTTGACCGACGGTGCAGCCCATGGCCAGCACGCTGCCCACGCCGACCAGCACCGCGCCGGTCAGGGTGACGAGCCATTCGCGCAGGTCGCCGAAGGGCAGCGGCTTGAACTCGCGCCGCGCCACGGCGCTCGCAAGCGCCCCCAGCAGCACACCGATGACCGCCACCACGCCGAAGGTGATGGCGGCGGTATGCGACGGGTTGCTGAGGTAGTGCGCCACGTCCCCAAGCGGCGCGCTGAAGGTGAAGGACTGCGCCCCCAGGCCCTCGGGCGGGGCGTCCATCAGCTCGGCCGCCTCGATGGCCTTCTGCCCCAGCGGACCGCCCGTCACCCAGTAGGCCACCGCGACCATCGCGCCGACCAGGCTGGCGCCCAGCCAGGCCAGCCCGCCCCTCAGCGGGTTCAGCCAGCGCATCGCCACGAACAGGAAGGCCGCGCCGACCAGCAGCGCCAGCACGAGGCTCAGGCCCGCCCCGCCGCCGAACAGGCTGGCGAGGTCCTGGTGGGCGATGCCCAGCGTCGTCAGGTCGATCGACAGGCCGCCCAGCCAGGGCGCGAACCCGTCGGCATACACGGAGGTGCGGGTCATCACATAGGCCACCAGCGCCATGACGATCAGCACCGGCAGCGACTGCAGGTTGCCCTGCCCCAGCTTGACCAGGTTGCGCGCCGGACAGCCGCGCGTCATCACCATGCCCACCCCGAAGATGAAGCCGCCGATCAGGTAGCGGCCCCAGGCGAACTGCGGGCTGCGGTAGGGCGGCTTGGTGTCGTCCAGGCTGATGCCGCTGAAGTACTGCATCAGGCCGGTGGCGACGATGGCCGCGCCGACCGCGACCAGGTAGACCGCCACGCGACTGCGGTCGCGGTTGAGCACGGCCTCGCGCAGTCCGCCCGGCAGGCAGACGCGGGAAAACTGCGCGGCCGCGCCGAACACCAAGGCGACCAGCAGCACCGCGACCAACACGATTGTTACCGCATCCATTATTGCCCCTGGTTCGTATTGAGGTGGGGCGAAAGCATAAAGTGCCATGCCGCGCTTGACTCATTGAATGTCACGATGCGGGCATACACTCCGTGATCACGCATAAACACTGGAACGATGACCGACCTTCACAACGTGTACGACCAGTTGCTCATCTTGAATTTCATAAATAATACGATACAAGCCCTGCCTGACTCGGTAGCGTTCTTGACCAGAGAGCTTTAAGCATCCTTCGCCCCTCGGATTCTCGGCCAAGGCTTCAATGCGCGCCAGAATGCGTTTGACCTCTTGATTCGGTATGGCTCGAAGGTCTTTGGCGACAGAGGCTTTGAAGGCAAGCCTATATTTTTCCATGGTGCTTCAAGTCATTAAGCAAGGTCTCGTAGCTCATTTCAGGTTCATGCGCTCGCTCGGCAAACGCTGCCAAATCCTCTTGATCTTCGCGCATCATCAAGCGCACCGCTTCGTCCACCAACTCGGACACCGAGACATGCGTTGATGCCGCCTTTAAGCGCAAAGCGTGATGGATAGACGGCTCAAAATACACCGTAGATCGCTTGGATAGCTCGCTCATAAAACACCCTCTCTCGTCATGGAGGCATTAGCCTGACGCCATGACGTCATGACGTCAACAGTGCACCAATTTAGAGCGTGGTGCGCGTTTTTGCACTGCCATATCGTGGCCATGCGGACAGAAATGACACCCATTGATCCAGCCAGCCTTATCCGTGAGTCCATTCGCTCTGCGCTTGTCGAAGAGCCCTGCTTCGACAAGCTCAGCACGAACGGTATTCATATCGCGTCGTGCCGGATCAATATCACGCACCGGCTTCGCTTGGCATCAAACCTGCTTTAACTCACTCGACCTTTCCAAAGCGGGACTCGTCCTCACTGTGTTGGGTGACGCGCGGGACATCCCTGCGGGCGTCCCTTCCTGCGCTCCCCAGCATCAGCTCGGCCTTCGCCACTTGGGCGGACGCCCTGCGCGATTGCTTCGCTCCGCACAACGGCTTGACGCCTTCCAGGCTACCGCACGGCTCCCCGGCTTCGAGCAGCTCTCCATGCCGGGGTCGGATGCCTTGCGCCTTGGGTTGATGGAGAACGGCCTGACTCACCTCAGCTCACCGACTGGCTGGATGCTGGCGCGGGTCAAGATCGGCGAGGGCCAGCGTCGCGGCTCGGTCTTCGTGCCGATGCACTGGAACAGCCAGTTCGCCGGACAGGCACGCATGGGCAGCCTAGCAGCCTGTCGTGGATCCCCTTTCCGGCCAGCCGGAATCCAAGCACACGCCCGTGAACGTGGAAGCCTGGCAGCCGGCCTGGCAGGCCGTGCTGTTCAGCACCGATATGTCGGGAACGCATCGGGGATGGCCGCAAGGCAAGCCCGAAGCGGGCCGGCCAGGGATGGCCGGCATCCGCGAGGAGGCGAGGCTGGACGACCTGCCCTACTGGGTCAAGGTGCCCGGCGAGGACTACACCCGCCATGAGTTCGCGGGCCTGCGGGCGCCGGACGACTGGCAGGCATGGTTGGCGCACACGGTAGGAGCGGACCTTGGGCCGCGATTGATCGCCACGGATCGCGGCCCAAGGTCCGCTCCTACGGGACGCGGGCGCTCCAGCGATCTGGCGCCATCGCGAGCAGGCTCGCTCCTACAGGCTGGCGACGCACATGGACTGAACTACCACGCCCTGCTGTGGGTGGACGGCCAGCCGCTCGCCGCGCTGTACGTCGCCACGGACTATCCCGCCATCGACCGCGAGGCCGTCGCCGCCGCCTTCCGCGAGGCGCCAACCGACAGCGCCGGGCGCCTCGCCCTGCTCGCCGGACGCGCCCCGGCGGGCGGCGAGGACGTCGGCCGCATCGTCTGCTCCTGCTTCCGCATCGGCGAGCACGCCATCCACAAGGCCATCGACGCCGGCTGCACCACGCTCGTCCTCACTGTGTTGGGTGACGCGCGGGACATCCCTGCGGGCGTCCCTTCCCGCGCTCCCCAACATCAGCTCGGCCTTCGCCACCTGGGCGGACGCCCTGCGCGGTGGCTTCGCTCCGCACAATGGCTTGACGCCCTCCAGGCTACCGCACGGCTCCCCGGCCTCGCTCAGCTCTCCATGCCGGGGTCGGTCGAGGCGCTGGGCGCCGGGCTCAAGTGCGGCACCCACTGCGGCTCCTGCATCCCGGAGCTGAAGGCGATGATCCTGTCGCACCAACGCGGGGCGGCGGCGTGACACGCAGCGACATAACGCCCCTCCCCCTGGCGGGGGAGGGGCTGGGGGAGAGGGGGCTGCGCATTCAATGAAGGCGCACCACTGAAACGCTCGCTCACCCTCTCCCCAACCCTCCCCCATCAAGGTGGAGGGGGCAAAACCCAAAGGTGACCCCATGGAAAACCTGCCCATCTTCATGAACCTGAAGGACCGCCCCGCCCTCGTGGTCGGCGGCGGCACGGTCGCGGCGCGCAAGGCGGAACTCATCCTGCTGGCCGGCGGCAAGGTCACCGTGATCGCCCCGCGCGTGCGCAACGAGATGCGGCGCATGATCGAGGACGGCCGGGTCGAATGGCGCGAACAGAGCTTCGGCCCGGGCGCCGTCAGGGGCTTCCGCATCGTCATCGCCGCCACCGACAACGACGCGGTCAACCGCCTGGTGTTCGATGAGTGCGAACGCCATGCCATCCCGGTCAACGTGGCCGACCAGCCGGAACTGTGCAGCTTCATCCTGCCGTCCATCGTCGAACGCGGGCCGATCACCATCGCGGTCTCCACCGGCGGGCGCTCGCCCATCCTCGCCCGCCTGCTCAAGGCGCGGCTGGAAACCCTGATCCCGGCGGGCTTCGGCGCGCTGGCCGATCTGCTTGGCCGCTACCGCAGCGCGGTGAAAGCGCATTTTGCCAAGCTGGACGACCGCAAGCGGTTCTGGGAACGCATGCTGGACGGGCCGCTGGTCAATCTCGCCACCTCGGGGAAGGTGGACGAGGCCGAACGTCTGATTGAGCAGGCGTTGCGCCTCCCGGCCTCCCCCGCGAGCGAGGGCGGCGATGTCGGACGAGGCGAGGTCTGGCTGATCGGCGCAGGTCCCGGCGATCCCGACCTGCTGACCCTCAAGGCCCTGCGTCTGCTGCAACAGGCGGACGTGGTGGTGTACGACAAACTCGTGCCCGAGGCGATCATCAACCTCGCCCGCCGCGAGGCCGAGCGCATCAACGTCGGCAAGAGCATGGGCCACCACACCCTGCCACAGGACGACATCAACCAGCTGCTGGTCGAGCTGGCGAGGCAAGGCAAGCGCGTGGCGCGTCTGAAGGGCGGCGACCCCTTCGTCTTCGGGCGCGGCGGCGAGGAGATGGAAAGCGTGGTCGCGGCCGGGCTTCCCTGCCTGGCCGTGCCCGGCATCACCGCCGCCGCCGGTTGCGCGGCCTCGGCGGGCATCCCCCTGACCCATCGCGATTGCGCCCAGTCGGTGCGGTTCGTCACCGGTCACACCAGGAAGGACGGCATGGGCCTTGACTGGCGCGCGCTGGTCGCCGAGGGCCAGACCCTGGTGTTCTACATGGGCCTGAGCAATGTCGAGCGCATCTGCGATCATCTGAAGGCGCACGGCATGCGTGCGGACATGCCCGCCGCCGTGATCGAGCGCGGCACGCTGGCCGACCAGCGCGTGTTCGCCGGCACGCTGGCGACGCTGCCGGACATCGTGCGCGCCGAACAGCCACGCTCGCCCAGCCTGATCGTGGTCGGCGAGGTGGTCAGCCTGCGCGAGCGGCTGGGGTTTGTCGAAGCGCAGTGCAAACGATCCGCCGACATGGCCCTGTTCGCGGCCTGAACGCCCTCTCCCCGGCCCTCCCCCATCAAGGGGGAGGGTGTAAAACCACCGCCCACAAAGTTCAAATGACTTGACCATGCACCCCTTCGCGCCTTTCATCCAGATCCTCGGCAAGGGCCGCCACGGCTCGCGCAGCCTGACCCAGGACGAGGCCCGCGCCGCCATGGGCATGATCCTCGACGGGGCGGCCACGCCCGAGCAGGTCGGCGCCTTCCTGATGCTGATCCGCGTGCGCGAGGAAACGCCGGAGGAGGCGGCCGGTTTCGTGCAGGCCGTGCGCGACCGATTCGTCTGGAACGAATCGGGAATTGCCGTGAGGCAAGCCCGAAGGGGGCGGCTCAAGGATGAGCCGCATCCGCGAATCGCCGTACCCGAAGGCATGCCCATGCCCGCCATCGCCCCACTCATCGACTGGGGCAGCTATGCCGGCAAGCGCCGCCACCTGCCCTGGTTCCTGCTCGCCGCGCGCCTGCTGGCGCAGAACGGCCTGCCGGTGCTGATGCACGGCACGGAGGGCGAGGCGGAGGACCGGCTCTACACCCGTGATGCCTTGAGTGCGATGGGCATCCCCATCGCCGATTCCATCGCAACGGCGGGCGAACAGCTCGCCCTGTCCGGCTTCGCCTTCCTGCCGCTGGAGACCTTCGCCCCCGGCCTGAAGCGGCTGATGGAGCTGCGCGACCTGCTCGGCCTGCGCTCGCCGGTGCACAGCGTGGCGCGCATGCTCAATCCGCTCGGCGCGCCGCTGTCCGTCCACGGCATCTTCCATCGCGGCTACGAGGCCATCCACCAGCAGGCCGCCTGCCTGCTCTCACAAAGCACCCCTCCCCGCGTGCCGGAAGGGCCGGCGAGAGGACGGGATGACACGATGACAACGAACACCCCCTCCCCGCGTGCGGGAAGGGCCGGGGAGGGGACGGTTATCGTGTTCAAGGGCGAGGGCGGCGAGGCCGAGGTCAACCCGGAGATGGTCACCGAGGTCTTCGGATGTCGAGCTGCGATGGCGGATCAGTCGACCTGGCCGCCCCTGCTCGAACGGCGGCAGCTCAAGCCCGAACGGCTCGACCCCAGGCACCTTGCCGTCGTGTGGGATGGCTCGGCGAATGACGTGTATGGCGAAGCGGCGGTGATCGCCACGCTGGCCGTCACCCTGCACGCGCTGGACCGGGCCGGATCGCAGGATGCGGCCGTGGCGCTGGCCCGCCGCTGGTGGGCATCACGATGACGCCCTCCCCCCCTCCCCTGCGCCTTCCGGGGGGAATGGGAGGAAAACGGGGCATCACCGGCGTGATCCTCGCCGGCGGGCGCGGCACGCGCATGGGCGGAGTGGAAAAGGGACTGCTTGAGCTGAACGGTCGCCCGCTG
>SDAY01000166.1 GCA_006212015.1 Halothiobacillaceae bacterium | reverse complement strand
GCATTAAAACAAGGGGAACGAGCAGCGATGAGCGAGACGAAGACATGGACGATCCACAGCCCGGAGTTCAAGGCGAAAGTGGGTCTGGACGCCCCGTGGAAAAGTCTACCCACGCCTCACACAGAAATTCGGACACGCCCAACCTGTTATCACCCTCTCCCCATCAAGGGGGAGGGGCTTTACATCCGCGAGGCTGATGGACGATGACCCCGACGATGAACGCCGACATCCGTAACTACGCCATCGTCACCGGCAACTACTGGGCCTTCACCCTCACCGATGGCGCCCTGCGGATGCTGGTGCTGCTGCACTTCCATCAGCTCGGCTACACGCCGCTGCAGATCGCCATGCTGTTCCTCTTCTACGAGGTGTTCGGCATCGTCACCAACGCGGTCGGCGGCTGGCTGGGGGCGCGCATCGGCGTCAATCGCACCATGCAGATCGGCACGGCCTTGCAGATCATCTCGCTCGCCCTGCTGCTGGCGCCCGCCGCGTGGCTCACGGTGCCCTACGTGATGGCCGCGCAGGCGCTGTCCGGCATCGCCAAGGACTTGAACAAGATGAGCGCCAAGTCCTCGGTCAAGCTGGTGGCGGGCGAGGGCAGCCTGTTCAGATGGGTCGCCATCCTCACCGGCTCCAAGAACGCGCTCAAGGGCGTCGGCTTCTTCCTCGGCGGCCTGCTGCTGGCGGTGTGGGGCTTCCACGGCGCGCTGTGGGCCATGATCGCGCTGCTGGCGGCGGGGCTTGCGGTGACCCTGACCCTGCCGGGCGGGCTGGGCGTGGTGAAGGGCAAGCCCACGTTCGGGCAGGTCTTCTCCAACACCCCGGCGATCAACGGGCTCGCCGCCGCGCGCTTCTTCCTGTTCGGCGCGCGGGATGTCTGGTTCGTCGTCGGCCTGCCGGTGTATCTGCACGCCGTGCTCGGCTGGGGCTTCACCGAAGTCGGCGGCTTCCTCGCCCTGTGGGTGATCGGCTACGGCATCGTCCAGGCCGCCACCCCCGGCCTGTGGCGTCGGCCGGGACGTTCACCGGGACGTGCTGCGGTCGTCACCGGGACGCTCGGCCTTGCCCTCATCCCCCTGGCGATGGCCTGGGCGCTGACTGCCGGGCTCGCCCCGGCCCCGGTCGTCATCGGCGGGCTGGCGCTGTTCGGCGTGGTCTTCGCGCTCAACTCCTCCATCCACTCCTACCTCATCCTCGCCTACGCCGAAGGCGACAAGGTGGCGATGAAGGTCGGCTTCTACTACATGGCCAACGCAGGCGGACGCCTCGCCGGTACGGTGCTGTCCGGCTGGGCCTATCAGGTGTGGGGGCTGGAGGGATGTCTGGTGGCGTCAGGCGCCCTGCTGCTGGCGGCTGCGGGGCTGTCGATCAAGTTGCCGGCCCACACGGTCAGCCGATCCACTCCTGCGTGAAGGCCCAAGGATCAGGGCGCGAGCGCTCCGGCGCTTCGCAGGTCGGCGTGCCGAGGGCCAGATAGCCGACCAGCCGTTCATTCGGCAGCAGGCCCATCGCTTCCTGCACCCACCCATCCCCGCAGCTGTCGCCCGATAGCCACACGCTGCCATAGCCCAGCGCCTGGGCCATGAGCTGCATGTGCTCGGCGGCGGCGCCGACGGCCATCATCTGTTCCCAGTCCGGTACCTTGGAGTCCGCCTTCAGGTGTGCGACCAGCAGGATCAGCAGGGGGGAGCGCATTGTTTTTTCGCGCTGGCGCTCGACCAGGGCCGGGATGGCGTCCGGGCAGCGTCGCTGGAAACCTTCGGCAAAGATGTCGCCCAACTTTTTGCGTGCCTCGCCTTCGACCAGCAGGAAGCGCCATGGGCGCAGGGCGCCGTGGTCGGGGGCGGTCATGGCGGCGCGCAGGATCAGGTCGAGGTGTTCGCCTTCCGGGGCCGGGGCGCTCATGTGCTTGGCCGGGGTGGAATGGCGGTTCAGAAGGAGCTGGATGGCATCGTTCATGGGGGCGGCACAACCTTGGAGGGGGCGGGGAAAGCGGGGCGCTTCCCTCTGTTAAACTCGCCGCATGGTAAAGCGGAGAGCGTTTTGATGGAAAAGCATTACGAGGCCATTCTTGGCGCGGTGGGTGAAGATATCAGCCGTGATGGCCTGCTTGATACGCCCAAGCGCGCCGCCAAGGCCATGCGGTTCCTGACCAAGGGCTACCACGAGACGCTGGCGCAGGTGATCGGCGGGGCGCTGTTCGAGTCGGACAATGACGAGATGGTCATCGTCAAGGAGATCGAGCTGTATTCGCTCTGCGAGCATCACCTGCTGCCGATGGTGGGCCGGGTGCATGTGGGCTACCTGCCGGACGGCAAGGTGCTGGGGCTGTCCAAGGTGGCGCGCATTGTCGAGATGTTCGCCCGCCGCCTGCAGATCCAGGAGAACATGACCCGCCAGATCGCCGAGGCGATTCTGGAGGCGACCCATGCCAAGGGCGTCGCGGTGGTGGTCGAGGCGCAGCATTTCTGCATGATGATGCGCGGGGTGGAGAAGCAGAATTCCTGGACCACCACGTCGATGATGCTGGGTCGCTTCCGCGAGGATCGCGGCACGCGGATGGAATTCCTCAGCCTGATCGGCAAGTAGGCCTGCATTCAGTTCATTCCCGCCCTGCAGACCATGTTCGCTGATCCAGGGTGTATCGCTGCCCGGGCGCATGGCGGCGCCCTGCGGGTTGCGGTGCCCGTAGCTCCAGATCTCCGGCAGCGCGCCGGGGATGGCCGGGTTATCCGGGGGAAGGGTGCCGTCGCGGTTGATGCGGGCCACCTTGCCGAGCGTGCCGCCCAACGGGCGATTGCCCAGGGTCACGAACGGGGTCTTGTCTGTCAGGGCGTTCGGACATCCGAGCGGGCGCGGGAGCAAGTCTCCGGCAACGGGCTACAATGTCCATACCACCGTCAACCCATACCAGTGAGAGCCATGCTTAGACTCGAAGCCACCCTGAAGGCCTGGGACATGCCGGATTTCAAGACGGTCCTGCGGGACGAGCTGGTCGAGACGCGGGCGCTGGAGCGTCCCATGCAGCTTGGCCTGACCTACGGCACCGTGGCCCTGCCCGAGGGCCTCAAGTTCGTCGTTCTCGAGGCGCACGATGACGACACCCGCATCCGCATCCACGGCGGCGTGCATTACAGCAGCGTCACCACCGGCAGCAACTGCATCGATGCCCCGAGCCCGCTCAGCGAGATGCCGGAATATGTCGAGGTCGATATCGTCATCGACCGGGCCACGGCTGATGCGACGGTGAGCCTCGCCGCCGATTGATGCTGGCGCGTCAGCGCATGACCGAAGGCAGCCGGACCTCTCGCCCCGCGACCATGAAGCGGCCGTGGCCCCGGTGATGCAGCGTCTCGGGCTGCGAGACCGCCGGGTCGTGCCAGGCCTTGACGACCTCCAGCACGAAGACGTTGTAGCGCTGGACCATCCGCGTATCCACCACCTTGCATTCGAGCTGGGCATGGCACTCGTCAATCAGCGGCGCGTTGACCTCTGCAGCCGGGGACGTCTTCAGGCCGCAGGTGCTGAACTTGTCCATCTTGGTGCCGGAGACATTGCCTCAGAGGCTGTGAATTTTTCACTCGCGCCAGCCTTATCAGCCATGGCGCGCTCAAAATCCAAGGGCAACACTTTTCAGGGGATAATGTTGCCTAAATTCTTGGTGAATAAATGCGGATAAGGCAGGACGATCGCTATCCGACAGGTGCTAGCAGCCTGTCGGACTTGAGACGAACTGGCTGCAAAAGCCGCGGGCCGGTCCATATTTCGCCGCTTTTTTGGGCTATAGTCCCTGCTATTGCCCGGCAAAATCGTCAAAACCTGTCCTCGGCCGG
>SDAY01000165.1 GCA_006212015.1 Halothiobacillaceae bacterium | reverse complement strand
CCAGCAGCGCCGCAACCCGGCGGGCGTCATCAAAGAACAGCTCGTAGAAATCCCCCATGCGGTAGAACAGTACGGTGTCGGGGACGTCCGCCTTGAGCGTCAGGTACTGGCGCATCATGGGCGTGTGGGCGGAAAGGTCGGGCGTAACGGTTGAGCGTGTAGTCATGGAGATGATGAGCGGAGGATTCAGCGCTTTTCAGGCTTGGGCGGGAGATAGGCCTTGCCGGTGCGGGCATCGATCAGCACGCCGTTGCGCATCACCCAGCAGGGGGTCTGCGTGCGCTCGGCGCGCTCATGCGCATGCGCGGCGGCGCGTTTCAGGGCGGGAAGACTGCCGAGCACATCGGGGTCGCTGACTTTTCTGTCAAGTGTGTTGTTCATGGGTGTTCACCCTCATCGATCAGTCGGGGTTCGTCGCCGCTGTTGTCGTAAAGCGCCCAGGCGTCGACAAGCGGCTTGTAAAGTTGATGAAAATGTTGAATCCCGGCGTGAAAGCGGCGCTCAATGACATCGTCAGGAATGGAGTGACCACCTTGGGCGATGCGTGCGGCGCCCCGCAAGCGAGCCATCCGCGGCACTGGGCAAGCTCAGAAAAATCAGCTTCCTTGGGGGCATGGGCGTTCACTTCAAGGTTTGCAGGTTTGGGGTGCAACACGCATTCACTCCTTCAGGAAGCCCAGTTCAAACACCCTCGGGCGCAGTTTGTCGGTCAGCGCGGCGTAGGCGGTCTTGAACGGGGTGAAGTCCACCGGGATGAAATCGCCGCTCTGGTTGCGCGCCTCCAGGGCGTTGCGGATCTGATACCAGCCGACGTCCGCGCGGTTGAGCTTGTAGGTGTCGCGCACGCCGCGCACATCGGTGGCGGAAAAGTAGGCCCGCCACAGTTCGCGGCCCGCGTCGAGCACGTCGAGGGCCTCGGCGGACAGTCGCGGAGGTTCGTCCGTAGGTGCGGATGAATTCGCACCTACGCGCGGGGGCAGGGCCGCCAGATAGCGCACCATGAAATCGGATTCAAAGCGTTCAGGCGCGTTGACCTCGGCCTCGGTGTAGGGGATGAAGTGGTTCACGATGGACCAGGTCTTTCCGTTCCATTCGAGATCATCGGCGCTGGCGGTGAGGTTGCTGCCGTTGAACAGCATCCAGATCAGGCAGTCGGTCTTGAATTCATCGGACAGCGGGGCGGCAGGTTGCAAGAACTGGTCGCGGTCATTGAGCCAGGTGGGCTTGATGATGCGGCGCACGGCGAAGACGACGGCGGCTTGCCCGAGGTTGTCCGGGATGATGTGGAAGCCATTGCCAGCGCTGTAAGTTGAAGAAAATAGTGCGGTTAAATTTCCAGCGTTCTGCAAGTCATTGCTGTTGCTCAGCATGTAGCCGATGGCGTCCGTGCGCCAGGACGTGACCTTGGCGTGGCCGGTCTGCGGCGTCACGGCATTTTTCAGCGGAATGGCGTTGCCATCGGTCTTGAGGCGCGGCATCCAGACATTGAGATAGATGCTCTTGGGCACGTTGTAGAAGCGCTTCTCGCCCATCGGCAGACCCTTCCTGTCCAGCACCTCCACGGCAATCTCGGTGATTGGAGTTCTCTTCTGGGCGTTTTGTTCGCTCTGCCAGATCAGGAAGCCGATGGGGAAGTCGCCCTTCAGTCCGTCGAAGGCCTTGCTGTGGACGACAAAGCCGCCCAGATAGTTGGCGTGCCAATGTTCACGAAATTTCTCAAAATTTGGCGCATTCACATATTTGAGTTTGCTGAACATGGCCAGCGTCGCTGTGGGCATTTCCTTGGCGATGCGGGCGACAAATTGCACAAACAGTTCCCGCGCGGCATAGCCGTAATCGGCCTTGTTCATCAGTGCGCCCATGCGGGTGGTGGCAACATCGGTCTTGCCTGCATTGCCTTGGCTGTTGGCCGCCTCCGCATACGGCGGATTGATCAGCACCAGGATCTTCCGGCCCTGGGCGATGGCGTCGCGCAGGCCCTGGGGAATCTTTTTGGTCAGGCTGTAGTCGATGTTTCCGTCGTCGGTGATGTCGTCGTTCAAATAGTCGTACTGGAAGCGCTGCGCGGCCACGCAGGTCTTGGTGGCCTTCATGACGTCGATGTCGGCCTGGTCGAGGGTGCTCATGTAGATGTTGCGCGGGTTGCTGTGCTTGACCTCCAGGTTGCCCACGCCGCAGCACATGTCCCAGACGATGTAGTCCTTCTGCCAGTTCTTGCCGAGGGTTTCGGTCAGCTTGTCGTAGGCCTTGTCCACGACGTGCAGCGGGGTGTAGTAGGCGCCCTTGAAGCTGCGCTCGTCCAGCGGGATCAGGCTGTCGCGCCTCTCCAGCAGGTAGTCGCGGTATTCGGCCTTGGGCGGGCGGTGGTAGATGGCCCAGAACTGGCGGTAGCCTTCCTTGCTGCCCAGTTCATAGATGCGCCCGTTCAGGCTGAAGACCGGCGCGCCGTTCTTGTGCAGCAGTTCGGCGGGCAGGTTGGCGTGGGTGGAGACGGTGCCGTCGCTCATGATGTCGGCGAAGAACAGCAGGGCGTAATCCTCTTCCGCCACGCCCTTGATCTCGCGCCCGATCATGTCCACCCATTTGTCGAACACCTGCTTGAGGTTGTCGGGGGTGATCTGGGTGCGGATGATGTCGCCGGACTGGATCGCCGCCTTGACGGTGGCGATGAATTCGTCCTCGTGGGTGGCGATCTTGAACGAGACGAAGTGGGTGCCGATATGGGCGGAGATTTCGGCCAGCGCCTCCTGGGTGTACTGGCTGGCGGACTTGCCCCATTGGACGGTCTTTTTCGCCAGGAAGGGCAGCACGTCGGCGCTCTTCATCAGCGCCGCCTTTTCGGTGTCGATGACCGCGAGGAAGGGCGGCACGGCTTCGCCCTTGTCGAGCGCGTCCTGCACGTAATGCAGCAACTGGGTGAACATGGCGTAGCTGGAGTGCCTGCCGGTGTCCTTGGCCTCGAACCAGATTTCCTTGCTTTGGATGTCGATCAGACCCTTGGTGTAGGCCTTGAGGTTGAGGGCCTTGATGTAGGCGTCCTTGACGTCTTCTTCGCTGCGGGCCTGCCGGAGCTGGCTGTAGAGACTCATGCGGGGTGTCCTTGGGGCATGCGGTTCAGGTGCATAATCGGGGCATTCTACCCATGGAGACGGAGCAATGCGTTATGACGAGCGGATCGAGGATGTGGCCCATGAGCTTGGGCTGAGGCTGGCCGAGCGCGGCATGAGGCTGGCGGCGGCGGAGTCATGCACCGGCGGCTGGCTGGCGAAGGCGGTGACGGACACGGCGGGCAGTTCGGCGTGGTTCGAGCGGGGGTTCGTGACCTACAGCAACGAGGCCAAACAGGACATGCTGGGCGTGCATGAGGCGACGCTGTCCCATCACGGCGCGGTGAGCGAGGCGGCGGTGCGGGAGATGGCGGAAGGGGCGCTGGCGAACAGCCGGGCCGACATCGGCGTGTCGATCAGCGGCATTGCCGGGCCGGGCGGGGCGACGCCGGGCAAGCCGGTGGGCACGGTGTGGATGGCCTGGGCGCGACGCGATGGCGAGACCCTTGCGCGCGGCTTCGTGTTCGAGGGCGACCGCGAGGCGGTGCGGGCGCAGGCGGTCATCGCGGCGTGCGCGGGGTTGCTGGACCTGCTGTAGGAGCGCCGCCCCCGGCGCGAACAGCCTCAACCCTTCGGCCCGGGGGCGGGCCTCCTACGGGGCATTGTAGGAGCGGCGCCTTCGCCGCGATGAAGGCCGCGCGTCCCTTCGGCTTGGTCAGTCAGGGCGCGCGGATGAGCAGGACGGGCATGGTGGCCATGCGTGCGACCTCTTCGGCGGTGCTGCCCAGCAGGATGCGCCG
>SDAY01000164.1 GCA_006212015.1 Halothiobacillaceae bacterium | reverse complement strand
CCGCCGCCACCTTGCGCTTGCTGGCGAGCAGGCCGGGCAGACGCTCCATCTGCGCCACGCCGAAGGCCGCGTTCTCGGTCACGAAGGCGCCCACGCTGGATACGAAGGTGGAGTCGATCGCCTCGCCATACAGCTCGTGCGCGAAGCGGATGAAGGCCTCAGACATTGTAGATATCGGTCTTGTAGCGACGCAGGTTGTCGGGATCGGTGAACCAGGCGATGGTGCGGCCCAGTCCTTCGCGGATGTCCACCTGGGGCTTGTAGCCGGTCAGCCTCTCGATCTTGGCGTTGTCGCACCACAGCCGGAAGACTTCCGAGTTTTGCGGGCGCATGCGCTGCTCGTCCCGCGCCACCTCGATGTCGCTGCCCATCAGCTCGCGGATCAGGTGCAGCGTCTCGCCGATGGAAATCTCGTAGTTCGAGCCGATGTTGACCACCTCGCCCACCGCCGCGTCGCTCTCGGCCAGCGCGATGAATCCGCGGCAGGTGTCCTCGACATAGTTGAAGTCGCGCGTCGGCGAAAGGTCGCCAAGCTCGATGCGCGGCTTGCCGGAGGCGATCTGGCTGATGATGGTCGGGATGACCGCGCGGGCCGACTGGCGCGGACCATAGGTGTTGAACGGGCGCGCCACCGTGAGCGGCAGGTCAAAGCTGTTCTGGAAGCTCTGCGCGATGGCATCCGCGCCGATCTTGGACGCGCTGTAGGGCGACTGGGGCTGGAGCGGGTGCTTTTCGTCAATCGGCACATAACGCGCCGTGCCGTAGACCTCGCTGGTCGAGGTGTGGATCACCCGCCTGACCCCGGCATCCAGCGCAGCCTGACAGACATTCAGCGTGCCGCGCACGTTGGTGTCCACATAGCTGTCGGGGGCGACATAGGAATACGGGATGGCGATCAGCGCGGCCAGATGAAACACCACATCGACATCCTTCATCATGTGGCGACAGAAATGCGGATCGCGGATATCGCCGGCAATGACCTCGATGTCGGCCTTGCAAGGCGCATCCTCCAGCCAGCCCCAGTGATTGAAGCTGTTGTACTGCGCCAGGGCCCGCACGTCGTATCCGCGCGCGGCCAGCATATCCGTCAAGTGGGAGCCGATGAATCCGTCGGCGCCGGTGACCAAAGCTTTCATGGGTGATAGGGTTTGCATGGGCAGTCCGTCATGGAGCCCAAGCCTAGCAGCCGGTCGGACTTGAGACAAACTGGCTGCAAAATCTGCGGGCCGGTCCATATTTCGCCGCTTTTTTGGGTCATAGTCACGGCTATTGCCCGGAAAAATCGTCATGACGGTCCTCGACCGGCGATTTTTTCGCTTCAGTCCCTCAAGTCCGACGGGCTGCCAGCACGAAGCCACAATCCAAGGTGATGCATGCCCAACGTAGCCATTGATTCATTGGCTGAGCGCCCCCCCCTCACGCCCTTCACCAACCGCTTCGGCGAGCATCTTCTCTATGAGGTCAATCGGGAGGCCTTCAGCCAGATCAGCGCACACGATCGACTGCAGACGCACCTTGGGAAGGCGCTGTCGGCCAAAGACTCGCTGCACATCATCCTTGGCAGCGATTCCGGGCTGCTCATACCACTGTTACGCGGCATGGAACGCCCGCCCAGCAGCCGGTATCTGATCATCGAGATCCCAACAGTCATTCAATGGCTCGAGCGTCAGGGACTTCTGGATGACCTGCCCGTGGACATGCGTTGTGTCACATTGGATGACTGGGCCTCGGTTGCGCATGAACTCAAGATCGTCGATTACGGATACATCAATGGCATCCGACTGCATCATTCCTTTGCGGTCATGGATGCCTTCCTGCCCGAATACGCGGACCTGCGCTGGCGGATGACCGAAGATCTCAACCAGTTGCACTGGGACATCCAGGCTCAACTAGGAAATGAGAGCTTCACCTATTGCCAGTTGAGAAACCTCGGGGACTTCCAGCAGCCTGCCGCATTGCTGAAGGGCTTATACAAAGGACGAACCGCCATCCTGCTGGCGGGGGGGCCTTCGCTCGATGAAACCCTGCCCTGGGTTCAGGTGCATCGTGACAAGCTGCTCGTTCTGTCTGTCTCACGCATCAGCCGACGCCTGCTGCAAGTGGGCATCGAGCCGGATTTCGTGTTCTCCATCGATCCCACGGACATGAGCTTCGATATTTCACGAGAGATGCTGGGCTTCAGCCCCGCGACGTCCCTGGTCCATGCCTTCCACATCACGCCACTCTTGCTCGGCGCATGGCGGCACCGGGCCTTCTACATGGGACCGATGCTGCCGTGGAACAGTCCGCTCAATCGCAAGGACAACGCATCCGGGCCGGGGCCGACCGTCACCAACACGGCCCTGTGGTGCGCGGGAGAAATGGGCTGCTCCACCATCATCCTCGCGGGGGTCGATTTGTGTTTCAGTGCAAGCGGCCACACCCATGCACAGGGAAGCAATGAAACCCAGGCCGGCCCCCGGCTTGAACCCGCTGCCATTCAGATCGAGACCCAAGTCGGAGACACGGCGAACACAACGCCCGATTTTGCCAGCGCAATCAAGATTCTCGGACTTCAAGCCGCGACCCTCGGAAAAAAGGGCATCAAGCTGGTCAACCCGTCGCCTCATGCGGCGAAAATCGAGGGGATCGAATTCATCGAATGCGACAGCATCCCCTTGGACGACGGGCTGTTTGAACCTGCCCGTGGGCTGGCCGAGCATGTTCCGCCGCTGGATTCGCCCCAAAGACTCAAGCAGCGCCAGAAGCTCCAGCAGGAGCTGAGACATGCCCTGTTCGCCTGCGGCAAGATCCAGGCCATGGCCAAGGATGCCATCGACCTGAACTCGCTCTTCTACCGCAGCAAGGATCGTGGCGAGGCACTGCGCCACAAGGCCGGCATGGATCGGATCGAAATGAGCTTCAAGAGGGAATTGAGGGCCATGGCAAGCCTGACCAAGGCCTTGGGCATCCGTGACTTCCTTCGCATCACGCGGCCGCATGAATCGATCATCGAGGCGGAGTTCTCGGTGACCGAGGAACTCACCCGCATGTACTATGAGTCCTATCGGGACGGGACCCAGCGACTGAAGGCCCTCATCGAGGAATGCGCGGAACGGCTGGATAGCCGCATGGCCGAGGAGAGTTCATGCCCCGACCTGTCAGCGCTGACGGCTCAGTGGCTTCAGGATCGCCAGCCAGGCCGCGCCAGGGTGTGGATGAGTCGCCATCCGGAGGCGGTCGCGCGGTCCACGCCCGATGACCTTGAGCGGCTGGAGGTCTGCCTTCGCGAGTTTGATACGCAGATGGGGGAAACGGACACGGCCCACGCCCGCCGCGCCAGGGGGCATGCAAGGCTGTCGGCAAGCATCGATCGTGCGCGCCTTCTCTTCTCTCATCGGGATCAGGACGGACTGGAGAGGCTGATCCACACCCTGGAGCATCACCCGGAGCAGGAGGATGCCATGCTTTACCAGGCGTTCGCCCGGGGACTGCTCGCTGAACTCGCGGGCGATGTCGAGGCTGCGATGGAACATTACCTGCCCATCTTCGAGGCGCAATTCGAGCCCCTGCTCGAAAACGCGCTGATTCGGGTGGCCTCCTGCTACCTGGCCATGGAGCACCCCGAGGGCGCGTTCATGACGCTGGAAACCCTCAGCGGCCTCTCGCCCATCTACCGGCCGCATCTCGTGGAGTTGCTATACACGATGGATCGCCTGAATGAAGCGGCGGACCTGTGCCATGCGCACCTGCGCATCTTCCCGGAGGACGTCTCAACCCAGCTCAAGCTGGCCCGCATCTACGCGGAAAGCGGCGCGCGGGAGTCCGCGCGAATGATGCTGAATTACATCCTGGACAAGAATCCGGACAACACGACCGCCCGGCACATGCTGGAAGCCATCGATCACAAGGGCGC
>SDAY01000004.1 GCA_006212015.1 Halothiobacillaceae bacterium | reverse complement strand
TGCGAACTCTACGGCGGCACGCCCGGCCCGGTGGTCGAGCACACCAGCGCGAAGCACATGCCGATGCGCGAGCCGATCACCCTGCGCCGTGCGCGTATCGAGCGCATCCTCGGCTTTGTGCTTGCGGATGAGGCCGTGGAAGGCATCCTCGGCCGTCTTGGCCTGCGGATCGAGCGCAGCGCCGGGGGCTGGATCGCCACCGCCCCCAGCCATCGCCATGACATGGCCATCGAGGTCGACCTGATCGAGGAACTGGCGCGCCTGAACGGCTACCGCAACCTGCCCGCCACCCTGCCCATTGCGCCGCTTGCCATCGAACCCCGCCCGGAAAACCGCCTGGATCTCGACGCCCTGCGCGACCGCATGGTCAGCCTGGGCTACCGCGAAGTCATCACCTACAGCTTCGTCGACACCCCGCTGCTGGAAAAGCTGACCCCGGATCACACCCCGCTGGTGCTCGCCAACCCCATCTCCAGCGAAATGGCGGCGATGCGCACCACCCTGTGGGCCGGGCTGCTCAACACACTGGGCTACAACCTCAACCGCCAGCAGGGCCGCGCCCGTCTGTTCGAGAGCGGCCTGCGCTTTGTCCAGGGCGGCCATGGCCTGGCCCAGGAGCCGATGTTCGCAGGCCTGATCTACGGCGATGCCCTGCCCGAACAGTGGGGCGACAAGGCACGCAAGGCCGACTTCTTCGACATGAAGGGCGATATCGAAGCCCTGCTCGAACTCGGCCAGCTGAAGGACCGCGTGCAATGGACGCGTGCCACCGACTCCAGCGCATGCCCTGCCCTGCATCCAGGCGTTTCCGCGCGCCTGATGGTGGATGGCGAGGACATGGGATGGGCGGGGCTGCTGCACCCCAGCCTTGAAAAGGCGCTCGACATCCCCGGCAAGGTGTTCCTGTTCGAGCTTCGCCAGGATGCCCTGCTCCAGCGTCGCGTGCCCCGTTACGAGGCCGCCTCCCGCTTCCCCATCATCCGCCGCGATCTGGCCCTGCTGGTGCCGGACGCGATCGGCAGCGCCGAGGTGCTCGCCTGCATGCGCGAAGAGGCCCCGGCGTTCCTGCGCGAAGTCGAAGTGTTCGACGTCTATCGCGGCCAGGGCGTACCTGATACCTTCGCAAGCATCGCTATCCGCTTGATTTTGCAGGACAGCGAGCGCACTCTTGGCGACGGAGACGTGGATGCGCTGATCGCCGCGATGCTTGCCCGACTGCACACCCGTTTTGGCATCACCCTGAGGACGTAACGCTATGGCGCTGACCAAGGCCGACATGGTCGAACGCCTCTTCGAGGAGCTCGGTCTCAACAAACGCGAGGCCAAGGACCTGGTCGAGATGTTCTTCGAAGAGATCCGCAGTGCGCTCGCCCAGGGCGACGACGTCAAGCTTTCCGGCTTCGGCAACTTCCATCTGCGCGACAAGAACGAACGCCCCGGCCGCAACCCCAAGACCGGCGAGATGATCCCGGTCAGTGCACGCCGCGTGGTGACCTTCCGCGCCGGTCAGAAACTCAAGTCGCTGGTCGAGGAACATGCAAGCTCGCAAGCGACCTGAAGATCAGGATGAACTGCCCGACATCCCGGGCAAGCGCTACTTCACCATCGGCGAGGCCAGCGAGCTGTGCGCCGTCAAGCCGCATGTGCTGCGCTACTGGGAGCAGGAGTTCCCGCAGCTCAGCCCGGTCAAGCGGCGCGGAAACCGTCGCTATTACCAGCGCGAGGATATCGAGCTGATCCGGCGCATCCGTACCCTGCTCTACGATCAGGGCTTCACCATCAACGGGGCGCGCCAACAGATGGACGGCGCCGAGGGCGATGGCGGCGGAGCGCCGCCCTCGGTACAGGCCATGATCGTTCAACTTGAATCCGTGCTTGCCCTGCTGCGCCAAGGCGCTCAACAGAACGATTGACGCATCGGCGCGCAATGGCTATCATGCGCGCCTCTTACGTTTGAGCAGGTAAGATATTCAGTATCGGAGTGTAGCGCAGCCTGGTAGCGCACCTGGTTTGGGACCAGGTGGTCGTGGGTTCAAATCCCCCCTCTCCGACCATATTGAATGGTTTTCGTGCTCATACTGCGCCCGTAGCTCATCTGGATAGAGCATCGGCCTTCTAAGCCGAGGGTAGCGGGTTCGAGTCCTGCCGGGCGCACCATGTGCCCAGTTTGTTATGGTGGTCGTAGCTCAGTTGGTAGAGCCCTGGATTGTGATTCCAGTTGTCGTGGGTTCGAGCCCCATCGATCACCCCACCTCATTCTCCCCTTCAATGCAGCCCTTCCACGAAGGTGACATTGCATGAACCCCATCAAGCCAAGCTCATTCGCCCCGTTCCGCGCCTGGTTTCGGGCATCCCTTGCCGTCCTGATCGCCGCCATGGCCGCAGGCTGCGCGAGCAACGCGCACTACCCCATCAACAAGCCCGAGGCCGGCGCCGTGCTGTCCAAGCCGCAGCCACGAGGTGAGGCACGTCCGAATGCCGACGACCTGCTGGTCATCCTCGCCTTCTCGGGCGGCGGCACGCGCGCGGCAGCCCTCTCCTATGGCGTGCTCGAAACATTGGCAACACAGGAGATCACCTGGCAAGGCCGGGCACGCCGCCTGCTGGACGAGATCGACGTGATCTCCGCCGTGTCCGGCGGCAGCTTCACCGCCGCCTATTTCGGACTGCGCGGCGAGCAGACCTTCAACGAATTCGAAGCCGCCTTCCTCAAGCGCGACGTCGAGGCCGAACTGAAGGACCAGATGCTGACGACGGGCAATCTCTCCCGCCTGACCTCGCCCTTTTTCGGTCGATCGGATGCACTGGCGGAACACTACGATCGCCTCCTGTTTCATGGCGCAACCCTGGGTGACCTGCATCGCAACGGCGGTCCGCGCATCATCATCAACGCCACCCGCATGACCCGCGGCACGCCCTTCGCCTTCACGCCGCGCCAGTTCGAGGCGATGGGCTCCAACCCGGACAGCTTCACCGTCGCGCGCGCCGTGGCCGCGTCATCGGCGGTACCGGTCGTGTTTTCGCCCATTGTGCTGCGTGATTTCCGTGACACCAGCTGCCTGAATCTCCCGCCACCCTCCACGGACAAGACCGAAGCCCAGGCCGAACCGAGCACCGGCTGCTACATCCAGCTGCTGGATGGCGGCCTGCACGACAACCTTGGCCTTGGCGTCCTGCTGGCGCGGGCCGGTGAACACGACGACCCCTTGCAGGTACTGCGCGACGCCGGATTTCCAAATACACGCAAGGTCGTGGTCATCCTGGCCGATGCCACCGCGCCGCTCGACCGGCGCTGGGAACGCACGGACCGCATTCCGTCCCCGGAAGCCGTGCTTGAGGCCGCCTCGGGCATCCCGCTGCTGAACGCCAATCGCGAGACCATGAAAGCCCTGAAGGCGCGCGCCGACAGTTGGCGCACGCAGGGTCTGGACGTCGACATGATCGAGGTGAACCTCGCCCAGCTTGCCGACCCGACCCAGCGCGTCCGTCTGCAAATGCTGCCGACCGCACTGACGCTCCCGCCAGGCGATGTCGATGCCCTTCGCCGTGCCGCACGCGAGCTGCTGCTCGCCGACCCGGAATTCCAGCGCCTCACCCGCACACACTGACAGACATGAAAAAGGGGGCCGAAGCCCCCTTTGTGGTCTGAGAACCTGTGAAGAAACCGCCTGCCCGTCCCGATGGCTGCGTTGGGCGGTACGCGCTCCTGCGCTCCCTCGTGGGTGCGTATTCATTCGCACACTGCCTTGATCGCGGCGAGGGCTCCTGCAACGTCATCGCGAGGCCGAAGGCCGTGGCGATCCACGGGCTCGGCGGTTCATGGATGGCTTCCCACCACGGCCTTCGGCCTCGCAATGACGATGATGCGCCTGCGGGAGCCCGCCCCCGGGCCGAATGACGCCCAGCCCCGATCACGACCTTGACCGTGCTTGCCGATGATTTCACAAGCCTCTGCGCGTAGGAGCGAGCTTGCTCGCGAGCAATCTCGCGCCTACCGCCAAGGGCCCGCGTAGCCCGGGTGGGCGCCTCGAATGCCCGGATTGCGCTGCATCCGAGCTACATGTCGACGCCTGATCAGGCAGGGTGGGGTGAAAAATTCACAGCCTCTGAGCGGTTCGATTCAGACCTGCTCGATGGCCAGCCCCAGCCCCTCGACCTCGGCGCGTGCCCCGGCATGGGTCAGCACGCCCAGGCTGGCCTGCTCCGGCTTCAGGTACACGCTCGCCACGCGGCGCAGGTCGTCCAGGGTCACGTCCAGCAGGCGCGCGCGGTAGGCCATGCGGCGCTCCGGGGTGGCGCCATGCAGGGCATTGTGGAAGGCCTTCTTCGCCTCGCCCGCCGGGGAGCCCGGCTTGTCGATGCTGGAGATGACGGAGAGCAGGGCCTCTTCCAGCGCCTGCGCGCTATGGCCGTCCGCGTGCAGCCAGTCGATGGCGCGGTCGAAGTCGGCCAGCGTGTCGGAAAGGCGCGGATCGCGGTAGGAGTAGAAGCGGAAGCTCGCGGATTCCGGATCGTAGCTCGCCCCGCCGCCGTAGGCCCCGCCCTGCTCGCGGATGGCGCGGTGCAGGAAGCCGTTGCGCAGGTAGGCGCCCAGCAGGGCCAGCGGGCCGGCATCCGGATGATCGACCGGCACGGCCGGGTAGACCTTGGCGCAGAAGTGCACCTGGGTGTTGGTCAGCCAGGCCTCGCGGGTCGCCTCGCGGATGCCCGGCAGGGCGATGGTCGAGGCGCCCGCGGCACGCTCGCCCCAGGTCGCGGCCTGCGCCTTGGTCAGATCGGCGAAGCCGCGGCCCTCGGCCACCATCAGCCACTCGCGCGGGGCCTCGACCAGCTTGCCATGCAGCGCGCGCAGGCGCCCGGCGAAGGCGGCAAGGTTCGCCTCATCGTCCAGGCCGTCGTCCAGCGCCTTGAGCGCCTGCAACCCCTGCAGGCCGCCCCAGCGGTGGGCGAGGCGCGCGGAGGGCGACAGGCGCGAGGAGGCGATCGCCATGGCATGACTGTGCCCGGCCGAGGTCACGCCCTGCTCGCGCGCGTAGCGGGTCTGGGCGACCAGCTCGCGCAGGCGCGGCAGCTCGTCGAAGCGGGCGGTCTCCAGCACCTCGCGCATCAGGCCCTGCAGGGCCGCGCCGTTGCGCGCCAGCGCCTTGCCGGAAACCACGACATAACCTCGCGTCCGCTGCTCGTCCTCAAGCTGGGCGCGCACCGATGCATAGGCATGGATGCCGCCGGTGGCGGCGGACAGGCGCTGCTGCATGGAGAGGTAGTCGTGCTCGCCGGCGCCCACCTCGCTGAGCATGCCGGTGACGAAGGGCAGCAGCTCCAGCTCGTCGTCGGAGAGCTGCTGCAGCGGCATGACCACCTGGCTGTAGACGATGCCGTTGGTGCTGGCATCGAACCAACTGGTGCGGCGCGGCGCGGTGTCCACCCTGGCCGGCTCGGGGATGTCGAGCGTGGCGGGAATGTCCTCGCGGGTGACCTCGGGCAGGATGTCCGGGTCGTCCTGGCGGGCCTGACGCGCGAGCAGGGCTTTAGCCAACTCGACCACCGCCTGCTTGTCAGCCTCGCTCATGCCCGCCTTCATCCCGGCCAGGCGGGCCTTCTCGGCCTCGACCTTGCGCGCGGCCAGCTCGGTATCCGGCACCAGCGCCAGACGCACGCGGTGCGGGTTGTCGAGCAGCAGTCGGCGCACCAGCCCCTTGATGTAATCCGGATTCTGGATGCGCTCGCGCATACGGGCGAGCACCGGTTCCAGATCCAGCAGGGCGACCGGATCGCCATCGTGGATGGCGGCAGGCAGGGCATGCAGGATCAGTTGCAGGCCGTAGGGGTAGGAATCGCCGGTGATCTCGCGCTGTGAGAGTTCGAGCTGGTGCAGGACCGCCTCGACCATTTCCAGCGACACGCCCTCGGTGGCCACCTTGTTGAGCACGTCGAGAATCATCTGCTCGACCGCGCCCGCATGCTCCGGGTTGGAACCCTCCACCCCGGCGGCGAACAGCATCTCCTTCTGCGAGTCCTCCAGCCCGCACAGCGGCGAGGGCGCGCTGCCGAGCTTGGTGGTCTCCAAGGCCTGCATCAGCGGGGATGCGCTGTTGTCGAGCAGCACGCCGGAGAGCAGTTGCGCCTCCAGCAGGCCCTCGAGGTCGGCGTTCTCGCCCAACAGCCAGCCGACCACGTGATGGGTCTTGTCGGCGGTCTCGCCCTCGACCGCATAGGGCTCGGTCACGGCCCTGGGCATGCCGTAGCGCTGCTCGGCCGGCACCGTGGTGTTCGGGTCGATCTTCTGGAAGCGCGAGAGCGCCTTGTCCTCGAACATCGCCTGCAGTTCGGCCACCGGGAGATCGCCGTAGGTCATGAACACCGCATTGGACGGGTGGTAATGACGCGTGTAGAAGGCGACCAGTTGCTCATAAGTCAGATCGGGAATCGCCTCGGGATCACCGCCGCTGTTGTGGTGGTAGGTGACTGTGGGGTAGACGTATCGGGTGAGCGACTGCCAGAGGGTGCTGACGGGATTGCTCATCGCCCCCTTCATCTCGTTGAACACCACGCCCTTGAATACCAGCTCGCTCTCCGGATCATCCGCCTTGGCGAATTCCACCCGATGGCCTTCCTGGGCGAAATCCAGCGCATCCAGGCGGGCGAAGAACACCGCATCCAGATAGACGTCCAGCAGGTTGAAGAAGTCCTTGCGGTTCTGGCTGGCGAAGGGATAGGCCGTCCAGTCGCTGGAGGTAAAGGCGTTCATGAAGGTATTGAGCGAGCGGCGCGTCATCATGAAGAACGGGTCGCGCACCGGGAAACGCTCGCTGCCGCATAGCGCGGTATGTTCGAGGATATGCGCCACGCCGGTGGAATCCTGCGGCACGGTGCGCAGGCCGACCAGGAAGACGTTGTTGCCATCCGCCGCCGCGAGATGGAAATGGCGCGCGCCGGTGGCGAGGTGCTCGAATTCGTCGACATGCAGTTGCAGCGCCTCGATCCACTGGCGGCGCTTGAAGGCAAAGGCGGAATGATGGGCGGGAACGGTATTCTTGGAGGCTGTCATTTCAGGGGTTTCTCACCCGGCGCGCTGGCGGGTATTCGGTATGGGGGATGGCCGGGATGATACCATGCGGCCCGTTTCAGCCCGTTCCAACCCCGCGCCCGCAAGGGCCTTGTCCTCATTGATCATGAACACACAAGACGCATTGAACGCCCTGCGCGAAGGCACCCTCGATGAGGCCGGCCAGCGCGCCCTGATCGACCAGGCCCTGACCAGGGGCCAGGCCGACATCGCCTTCGAGGCCGCCGACCACCTGGCCTATGCCCTGCTTTCCGCCGGCCGGGCGCAGGAGGCCGCAGCCATCGCGGAACAGGCCCTGGCCGCCGGGCCGGATTTCGCCCTGCTGCACACCCAGGCCCTGGCCGAGCACGCGCTGGGGCGTCCGAACGATGCCATCGGTCATCTGGAGCAGGCGCTGAAGGCGATCGGCACGGCCGGGGATGCGTCCGGGGATGCGGAGCTCGCCGCGCTGCGCGCGGACATGCTCGAGCACCTCGGCACGATCTGCCGCGAGCAGGGCAAGACCCTGCGCGCCTGGCAGGCGCTGGAGCAGGCCAGCGAACAGCATGAAGGCCTGGGCGACGCCGCCGCGCGCCTGCGCTGCGAGAGCGCCCTCGCCCGCCTGGCGCTGGACATGGGCGACAACACCCAGTCCGCCGACAAGTGGCTGAACGTGCTCGACATCGCCAGGCGATCCCACCTGCCGGAAGACGCGGCCCGCGCCCTGCTGGAGCTGGCCGAGGTCGCCAAGGCCGAAGGCCAGCCCGAGGCCGAGATCGAGCTGCGCAAGGAGGCCATCGAGGCCCTGGCCGAGGCCGGCCTGTGGACGGAACTGGCGCGCACCCTGTTCCGTATCGCCCGCACCCAGTCCCGCCGCGATGCCGCCTGGCAGTCCCTCTGGGTCATGCTCGCCCAGGGCGGCCCGATGGACGGGCTGATGAACGCGCAGGCCTGGCTGTTCATGCGCGAGGAGCAGAAATCCCTGCCGGAGGCCGCCAGGGTCGCCGCCGCCGTGCTGGCGATCATCGAAGGCCTGTCACGCGATGTGCCGCGCCACGCGGAAAACCACCGCATGGCGATTACCCACCTGATGACCTGCGCGCGCCTGCAGGGGATACATGAAACGGAAATCAAGGATTGGATGAAGAATGAAAAGATGCGCGCGGAAGATGGGGTCGTCGCCAGCACACTGGAGATGATTGAAGAACAGGATGAAACCGGAGAATGGCTTTTCAATCATGAAAAATGCATTCCGGTGGGCCGTTCGAAATAATTCGTTTGAAAAAACGGGATTGATGCATAGAATGGCCCGAGTTTCCCCAGCCTCCTCAAACAGGAACAACCATCATGCACATTGATTCCATCGACCTCGGTCAATTCAGCATCGAAGACCTGGAAACCCTGATTAACCGCGCCGAAGCCACCATTCGCCAGGTCAAGGCCAAGCGCGCCGGTGATCTGCGTCGTCAGGTTGAGCAGACCGCTTCAGACCTGGGTATTTCCGTTGCCGAACTGGTTGGCCTGGAAAAGCCGGCCAAGGCCACCAAGCGTGTCACCGGCGGCAAGGTCGCGGCGAAATACTGCAACCCGGCCAACCCGGAGCAAACCTGGACTGGCCGCGGCCAGAAGCCGGTCTGGCTGCGTGAGCGCCTGGAGCAGGGCGCGCATCAGGAGGATTTCCTGATTCGCTGATCCACCCGGACATCATTCAAAAAAGGGCCCCGGTTTCGGGGCCTTTTTTTCATTCCGTCTTCTGCAATTCAAGACAGGCCTGGTAGTAGGTTTTCTTGCTGCCACCCAGCAGGTCAGCGGCAATGGATGCCGCGCTCTTGACCGACACGCCATGCTGCAAAAGCGTTTTCAGCAAGACGTCCTGCCTGATTCCCGCCGCGCCCTCCTCGCTCCTGGGCTCGGCGCCCTGGATCAGAATGACACATTCCCCGCGCTGCTGATCGGTATCGCTGGCCACCCATTCGGCCAAGGCCCCCAGGGTATCCATACGAATGGTTTCAAAGGTCTTGGTGATTTCACGGGCCAGCGTCGCTGCCCGCCCCGCCCCCATCACCTCCGTCATGTCCCGCAAGGATTCAAGCACGCGATGCGGCGCCTCGAAGAAAATCAGCGTGCGCGTTTCATCGACCAGGTCCTGAAGGCGTCTCTTGCGTGCCGATGAACGCGCGGGCAGGAAACCCTCGAACACGAACCGGTCGCTCGGCAAGCCGCCTACGGACAGGGCCGCCATCGCCGCGCTCGGACCCGGGATGGGCGACACACGAACCCCCGCCCGCAGGGCGGCCCGCACCAGCGGAAAGCCGGGATCGCTGACCAGGGGGGTGCCCGCATCGCTGATCAGGGCGATGGACTGTCCGCCCGTGAGCCGTTCGATGAGGTCATCCACGCGCGCGCTCTCATTGTGCGCATGTACCGCCGTCATCGGCGTGCCGATGCCAAAATGATGCAACAGGGGCCGGCTGTGGCGGGTATCCTCGGCGGCCACCAGATCGACACCGGCCAGCACCTCACGGGCACGCGGACTCCAGTCACCCAGATTGCCGATGGGCGTTGCTACAACATACAAAGTGCCGAAAGGCATGAGACGATCCTAATGAGCATTTCTGACTGGGATATACTTTAGCCCGCTGCCAAATGACAGGGGAAACTATTGTGACGGGATTGCTTCGTGGACGCCGGACCCGACTGACGCGCATGGGTCTGACCATGGCCCTGATCGCCACCCTGCTTGGCGCATGCGCGCCGCAACCCCATCGCCCTGATCCGGCGCTCGATCAGGCGATTATCGACGCCGAGCGCAGCCAGGATCCCATTCGTCTGGCCGCTGCGCTCTGGCGCAAGGCCGCCGCGCAACCGGCCCCGCAAAGCAGCGATCTTCAGCTTGGCGCCATCGAAGTCCTGATCGACGCCAACAAACCCCAGAATGCGCAGGCCTACCTCAAGGACGCACAGGCCCGGCGCGCGGACTGGCTGCGCCTCGAACCACGCCGGGCGCGTATCGTGCAGGGTTACGAGGCACTCCAGCAGGGGCGCACCGCCGAGTCCATCCGGATTCTGCAGGATATTCCCGCGCCGCTGGCCCCGCCAGAGGCGGCTCGCCGGCTGGAATTGCTGGCCCAGGCACTGGACGCCGACAAACGCCCACTGGACGCCGCCCGCCAGCGCATCGCGCTCGACACACTGGTTCCGCAGTCGCTTCGCCAGGCCAATCAGGAGGCCATCCTCCGTTTGCTTGGCGGCATGGGCAAGGCCGCCTTCGACAAGGCCCTGATCGACATCATGGAACCCGAGCTGGCCGATTGGCTGCAACTGGTCAAGGCTGACCACGATGGCGGGGACAAGCTTGCCCAGTGGCGCCAGGGTCACCCGGGTCATCCCTTGCTGCCCGTCATCCTCGAACGCCTCCAGCGCGAGGCGGCCGCGCGGGCGCCACGCATCACCCCGCATGTCGCCCTGCTCCTGTCGCAGGACGCCCGCCTGGCCGAGGCCGCGCACGCGATCAGCGCCGGCGTCATGCTTGCACAGATGCAGGCCGGCGAGGCCGCCCTCCCCGTGCGTGAATATCCCGGCGCCACGGACCGGGAGGCCTTCAGGCGCAACTACGAGGAGGCCATCGCCCAAGGGGCCACCAGCGTCATTGGCCCGCTCGACCGCGAAACCCTGCAATCACTGGTCGGCTTTCGTTCGGCGGTCCCCATGATCGCCCTCAACACGCTCGAGAATGGCGGCGGAACGCAAGGCAACATGGTTCAGTTCGGCCTTCCGCCCGAGGATGAAGCCGAAGCGGTGGCCGATCGCCTGATCGCCCAGGGCAGCCTGCGCGTGCTGGCGCTGACCCCGTCAGACAGCCTGGGCGAGCGCACGCTCAAGGCCTTTACCGCGCGCTACCAGGCGGCGGGGGGGCGGATTGTCGAGTCCATGCGCTATGGCAACCAGCCCGGCGGTTGGGACGCTCAGGCCCGGCAGCTGCTTCAACCGCACCCGGACCCCATCGATGGCAGCCCGCGCATGCGCGAGGATGCCGATGCCCTGTTCCTCGTCGCGCGGTCCCGCGACGCCCAGCAATGGGTGCCCCTGTTGCGCGCCCAGGGTGGCGGCAACCTGCCCATCCTCGCCACCTCGCATGTCTACGACGGCGCCCCCAGGCCAGCCAGCGACCGCGACAAGGACGGCCTCTATTTCTGCGACATGCCGCTGATCCTCGCCTATGCACGCCGCCCGGGCCAGGAGCAACCCGGCCGTTTCGAACAGGCCGCGCTGACAGGCCAGCCACGCCTGTTCGCACTCGGCTACGATGCCTATGTGCTGGCCACCCGCTTTGACGACCTCAGGCACAAGGGCGCCCTGCGCGGCCAGACCGGCCTGCTGAAGCTTGATGCAGGCAACCGGATTCGACGCCTGCCAGGCTGGGCCCTGTTCCGTGGCGGACTGGCCAACCCGCTGGATGTCATCCAGCCTTGACCGAGCGATCGGAAGCACGCCAGGCCTGCGGGGCCGCGGGCGAGCAGCATGCACTCGAGCACCTCGAGCGCCAAGGCTTGCGACTGGTCGCGCGCAACGTCCATGCCCGAGGGGGCGAGATCGACCTGGTGATGCTCGACGGCCCGGCGCTGGTCTTTGTCGAGGTGCGCGCCCGCGCCGCGCGCGGCCTGGTCGGCGCACTGGAGAGCGTCACGCCCGCCAAGCAGCGGCGTATCGTGACCGCCGCGCGCATCTTCCTCGGCCGCAATCCCCAACATGCGCAACGGGCCTGCCGTTTCGATGTGGTCGGAATCACCCATGCCGCGGGCAAGCATTCGATAGAATGGCTGCAAAATGCCTTTGAAGCCTCCCCCGCATGAGTCCCGAATGAGTCCTCTTTCCGACCTGATCCTGCGTCTCTCAAACGAGCGCCTCGAGCGCGTTCGCGCCCATCTCGAGCTCGCCGCCCCCAGGCTCGCCGAAGCCGCCGAACTGCTGTTGAGCACCTGCCTCAATGGCCACCGCGTCTACCTCTGCCCGCAGCGCGAAACCCAATCGCTGGCCGAGCAGATTGCCGGCCTGCTCCTGCGTGGCGTGGTCATGCCGCGACCCGGACTGCCCGTGGTGCTGCTTCACCCACTGCCCGGCGAAGGCCCCTCATGCGGCATCCAGATCGGTAGCCTCGCATCGCCCGGCGACACCCTGCTCGCCCTGAGCGGTGGGCGTCAGAAGGGCCTGGACGTCTTGATCGAACGTGCCCGCCAGCATGACATGCGACTGATCCTGATGGGCACGGCCCTTGCGGACAGCATGATGAGTCAGTTGCAGGACGATGACCTGGTGATCAGCTTCGATACCTCCTGCCCCACCACCCTGCATGAAACCTCGCTGGCAGCGGCCCATGCGCTGTGCGAGGCACTCGATCATCGCCTGCTCGGACTGGCCTGATGCTTGGGCCGGTTCAGCTTGAAGCCATCCAGCGCGCTGCGGGTCCGGGCAACATGTCCACCGAGCGGGCCACCCTGTGGACCTACGGCATGGACAACAGCCGCCGCCATGCCCTGCCGGATGCCGTCGTGTACGCCAGCGATCACGCGCAGGTCCGCGCCGTGGTCCAGGCCTGCTTCACGCATCGCATCCCGCTGACCGCGCGGGGGCGGGGCACCGGCACCACCGGGGCCACCGTGCCGATTCATGGCGGGGTGGTGCTCAGCTTCGAGCGCATGAGCCGCATTCTGGAGGTGAACCCGGAGGACCGGCTGATGGTCGTCGAGCCAGGCGTGACCAATGGCGAGGTGCAGGACGCCGCCCGCGAGCATGGTTTTTTCTGGCCACCCGACCCGACCAGCTCGGCGTTCTGCACCGTGGGTGGCAACCTTGCCTACAACTCCGCCGGACCGCGCGCGGTCAAGTACGGCACGGTGCGCGACAACGTGCTGGCCCTGCGGGCGATCAGCGGCGACGGCCGCGACTTCCGCACCGGCACCCGCACCACCAAGGGCGTGGTGGGTTATGACCTGACCCGCCTGCTGGTCGGCTCGGAGGGCACCCTCGCCATCATCACCGAGGCCACGCTCCGGCTCACCCCGCTGCCGGAGGCCATTCGCACCGCCCGCGCGCTCTACCGCGACATGCAGAGCGCGGCGGACGCGGTTGCCCGCCTGATGGCCCAGCCGGTCACACCCTGCGCGCTGGAGTTCATCGACGGCGCGGCGATGGACATGATCCGCGGCCACACCGATGCCGACCTGCCCGTGCACGCCCGCGCCATGCTGATGATCGAGGTCGACGGCCCGGCCGCCTGCCTGGAACCAGCCCTCGCCTCCATCCGCGCGGCGGCCGGGGTCGACGGCCTGCTGGAATGGCGCGAGGCGAGGGATGCGGCCGAGGTCCAGACCCTGTGGGCGACCCGCAAGGCGCTCTCCCCGGCCCTGCGCAAGGTCGCGCCGAAGAAGATCAACGAGGACGTGGTCGTGCCGGTCTCGCGCATCCCCGCCCTGATCGGCGGGCTGGAAAAGCTGTCTGCCGCGCATGCCATCCCGATCATCAACTTCGGTCATGCCGGCAACGGCAACATCCACGTCAACCTGCTGCTCGATCCGGACGCACCCGGCGCATGGGAGCGCGCCCATGCCTGCCTGGACGAGGTCTTCGCCCTGGTGCTCGAACTCGGCGGCACGCTCTCCGGCGAGCATGGCGTGGGCCTTGAGAAGCGCGACTTCATCGACAGGGAACTGGGTGACACCGCCCTCGACCTGATGCGCCAGATCAGGACCGTGTTCGATCCCGCGGGCATCCTCAATGCCGACAAGACGCTGCCGCTGACCGGCGGCCTGTCCGCCCCATTGTCGGGGCAGGCAAGCGCGTCATAAACTAGGAAATCGTAAATTAATTTACTGCGCGCCCCAACGCAGCTCTCGCAGGCTGCTGAAATACTTATTTCAGCAGCCTGCTAAGGCGGGACATGGATGTCCCGCACGAAAATCAATCACGTAAGTGATTGATTTTCGCATGGCAAGTCCGGGCGTGTACCGGACTTGGTATGGCCGAAAAACTCATGGATGAGGTTTTTCAGCATCCTGTTCGGGGCGCTCGCTACGATTTCTTCACAGCCTCTGAGCGCGTTACTCAAGGAATAGCCCATGTCCGCCTCGCTCGGATTCGGAATCACCGCCCTCATCGCCTATGCCATCGCCGCCCTGCTGCTGTGGCGGCGCATCGGCCTGTTGCGCGCCGGGGAATCGCCCTCCAAGCGGGCTGCGATGGCCATCGCCTTCCTTGGCGCCGTCCTGCATGCAGGAACCCTGGCCAGCTGCGCCTGCATCGACGAGGGGCTCGACCTGGGCGTGCTCAAGGCCCTGTCGCTGTCCGGCCTGGTCACCCTGCTGCTGGTGCTGGCATCCAGCCTGCGCCAGCCGCTGGAGAACCTCGCCCTCGCCGTGCTCCCGCTGACCATGCTCGCGCTCGGCGCACAGCTGGCCTGGCCCACCGCGCCGCGCAACCTGGTGGGCACCCAGCCGGCCCTGGAGGCCCACATCCTTCTGTCCGTGCTGGCCTACAGCCTGTTCACCTTGGCCGCGCTGCAGGCTCTGCTGCTGGCCAGGCAGCACCGCGCCCTGCACGAGCGCCGCCCGCTCGCCATGTCGCGCATCCTGCCCCCGCTCGAACTGATGGAAACGCTGCTTTTCCGCTTCATCGGCGCGGGCTTCATCCTGCTGACCCTCGCGCTGGCCAGCGGCTTCATGTATCTGGAGGACATCTTTGCCCAGCACCTGGTCCACAAGACCGTCCTCAGCATCGTCTCCTGGGCGGTGTTCGGCGCCCTGCTGCTCGGCCGCCTGTTCATGGGCTGGCGCGGCCGCACCGCGGTGCGCTGGACCCTCAGCGGCTTCGGCGTGCTCCTGCTGGCCTACTTCGGCAGCAAGATCGTGCTGGAGTGGGTGCTGGGCATCAGTCATTGATTGATCATGCCAATGCCTTATCATCCAGACTGATTCCACTACCCGCGCATCCTTCTTGGACGACATATCCCTCGGCGCCCTGATCGGCGCGCTCATCGGCCTGATCATGTTGTCGGCCTTCTTCTCGGGTTCCGAAACGGCCCTGATGACCCTCAATCGCTACCGCCTGCGGCATCTCGCCCAGCAGGGGCGCCGCGCAGCCATCCTCGCCCAGCGCCTGCTGGAACGTCCCGACAGGCTGATCGGCCTGATCCTGCTCGGCAACAATTTCGTCAACGTGCTGGCCTCCACGCTCGCCACCCTGATCTTCATGCGCCTGTTCGGCGAGGCCGGCATCGCCATCGCGGCGGGCATCCTGACCCTGACCCTGCTGATCTTCGGCGAGGTCGCGCCCAAGACCATGGCGGCCCTGCATCCCGAACGCATCGCCTGGCCCGCGGCCTATGTCTACACCGGGCTGCAGAAGGTTCTCGGCCCGCTGGTGTGGGCGGTCGGCCTGCTGTCCAACGGACTGCTGCGCCTGTTCGGCGTGCGCGTCACCTCCGCGCGCAGCCACGACATCTCGCGCGAGGAGCTGCGCACCCTGCTGGGCGAGGCCGGCGGGCTGGTGTCCGAGCGTTACCAGGCCATGCTGCTCGGCATCCTCGATCTGGAGGAAGCCCGGGTCGAGGACATCATGGTGCCGCGCCAGGAGATGGGCGGCATCGATCTTGATTCCGACTGGGACGACATCCTGCGCACCATCGGCTCGACCCCCTACAGCCGCCTGCCGGTCCATCGCGGCGGGCTCGAACACATCGTCGGCACGGTCAACCTGCGCCACCTGCTGCCGATCGTGCAGAAGGGCGAACTGACCCTGAAGACGCTCGTGAAGTCGGTCGAGGCGCCCTTCTACGTGCCGGAGGGCGCCTCGCTGCACACCCAGCTGCTCAATTTCCAGCGCGAGAAGAAGCGCATGGGCCTGGTCGTCGACGAGTACGGCGACATCCTCGGCCTGGTCACGCTGGAGGACATCCTCGAGGAGATCGTCGGCGAATTCACCTCCCAACCCACCGACGAATGCATGGGCATCCAGTTGCAGGAGGATGGCAGCTACCTGATCGAGGGCCAGATCCCGCTGCGCGAGATCAACAAGCGGCTCGGCACCGAGCTGCCGACCGACACCGCCAACACCCTCAGTGGCCTGATCCTCGAGCAGCTGCAGGAGCTGCCGGATGTCGGCGTGCGGCTGGACATGTACGGCTGCACGGTCGAGGTCACCCGCATCGCCCGCAAGGTGGTGGAGCAGGCGCGCCTGTGGTCGTCGCTCGAACACGCCACCGAGCTGGAACCCTGATGGGCATGCCATGGCACTGAAACCCAGGACCCAGTACGTCTGCGCCGAATGCGGCGCGACCTCGCCCAAATGGGCCGGCCAGTGCGGCGAATGCGGCGCCTGGAACAGCCTGGCCGAACAGGCCGCGCCCGGCGCTTCAGGTCCGGCCAAGCGCGCGATCATGCAGTACGCCGGCGCGCAGGAAGCGCGCCGTCTCGGCGAAGTGAAGCTGGCCGACACCCCGCGCCTGCCCACCGGCATGGATGAACTCGACCGCGTGCTCGGCGGCGGGCTGGTGCCGGGCTCGGTGATCCTTCTGGGCGGCGACCCCGGCATCGGCAAATCCACCCTGCTGCTGCAAACCCTGGTCGCCCTGCAATCCACCCTGCCCGGCCTGTACGTCACCGGCGAGGAATCGCTGGCGCAAATCGCCCTGCGCGCCCAACGCCTCAACCTCGAAGCCGCCGACCTGCAGCTTCTGGCCGAAACCTCGGTCGAGCGCATCGTGCAGCAGGCCGAACGGCTCAACCCCGGCGTGATGGTGGTCGATTCGGTGCAGACCCTGTTCTCCGACAAGCTCACCGCCGCCCCCGGTTCGGTCTCGCAAGTACGCGAAGCCGCCGCCCTGCTCACGCGCATGGCCAAGCAGCGCGGCATCTGCGTCTTCATCATCGGCCATGTGACCAAGGAAGGCGCGATTGCCGGGCCGCGCCTGCTGGAGCATATCGTCGATACCGTGCTGTATTTCGAAGGCGAGCCCGGCAGCCGCTACCGCCTGGTACGCGCGGTGAAGAACCGCTTTGGCGCGGCGAATGAAATCGGCGTGTTCGCCATGACCGAGCACGGCCTCAAGCCGGTCAGCAACCCCTCCGCCATCTTCCTCTCGCGCCACGAGGAGCCGGTCTCCGGCAGCGTCATCATGGTCACGCGCGAGGGCACGCGCCCGCTGCTGGTCGAGGTCCAGGCGCTGGTCTCCGAAAGCCCGTTCGGCCAGCCGCGCCGCGTCACCCTGGGTCTGGAACAGAACCGCCTGGCCATGCTGCTGGCGGTCATGCACCGTCACGGCGGGATCGCCATGTTCGATCAGGACGTGTTCATCAACGTGGTCGGCGGAGTCAAGATCAGCGAGACCGCCGCCGACCTGCCCCTGCTCTGCGCCGCGCTCTCCAGCCTGCGCAACCGCCCCCTGCCCGCCGACACCATCATCTTCGGCGAGGTCGGCCTTGCAGGCGAGCTACGCCCCGTGCCCCATGGTCTCGAACGCCTGCGCGAGGCCGCCAAGCACGGCTTCAAGCGCGCCATCGTGCCGAAAGCCAACCTGCAGGGCGACGTCCCCAAGGGCATGGAACTGCACGGCGTGACCCGCCTGACCGAGGCGCTGGGGCTGCTCTGACGCGTCGTGCGCGCCAAATCCGGTCCGGCGCGTTAATATCGAATCCCATGCACTGTCCGCCTCGGAGCCAAAAGATGGGCCACGCACAACGCTTCGACCTGCCGCACTACACCTACGACGACTACAGGCTATGGGAAGGCCGCTGGGAGCTGATCGACGGCATCCCCCATGCCATGTCGCCCGCGCCATCCATCGCCCACCCGTCGGTCAGCAGCAAGATCGCCCGTCTGCTCGACGAGGCACTGGATGAATGTGACGAATGCCGCGCCCTGCTCCCGGTCGACTGGCGCATCGCCGAGGACACCGTGCTCCAGCCGGACAACCTCGTGGTCTGCCACCCGGTCGAGGGCGCTTATATCACCCGCGCCCCGGTGCTGATCTTCGAGGTGCTGTCCAAATCCACAGCGCTCAAGGACCAGAACACCAAGTTCGCCATCTACGAGCGCGAAGGCGTGAAGTACTACGCCATGGTCGCGCCCGAGGACCGTACCGTCCGCATCTTCGTCCTGTTCGAGGGCCGCTACATCAAGCTGGCCGATGTCGGGACCGAAACCGTCGACTTCGACCTTGGCAAGTGCCGGATCCGCCTTGATTTCTCGCTGATCTGGTGAACGATAAGCGCATCCTTTGCGTGATAGAATCACGGGCTTTACTTCCATCGATCCCGAGCAGCATGGCGACCCGTCCCCGTAAAACGGCTGAACCCGAACCCGACCAGGCCCAGCCTGACCTCGCCGCTTTCGAGGCCTCGCTCAAGGAGCTTGAGGCGGTGGTGCAGCGCATGGAGCAGGGTGAGCAGTCGCTGGAGGCCTCGCTGCGCGACTTCGAGCGTGGCGTGCAACTGACCCGCACCTGCCAGGGCATGCTCGCCAGCGCACAACAACGGGTCGACATCCTCAGTGCAAGGACCGGCCAGATCGAGCCCTTCGTCACGGACGACGATGCACGCTGAGCCCCTGCAACACGCGCTGAAGGCCGCTTGCATCCGGGTTGAAGCCGCGCTTGATCGCGCCCTGCCAGCCTCCGACGCCGCGCCTGGCCGCCTGCATGAGGCCATGCGCTACGCCGCGCTGGGCCCCGGCAAGCGGGTGCGCCCCTTCCTGGTCCATGCCGCCGGCGCGCTTGCCGGTGCGCCCGCCGAAACGCTCGACGCCCCGGCCTGCGCGCTGGAGCTGATCCACGCCTATTCGCTGGTCCACGACGACCTGCCCGCGATGGACGACGACGACCTGCGCCGCGGCCGTCCGACCTGCCACCGCGCCTATGACGAGGCGACCGCCATCCTGGTCGGTGACGCCCTGCAAACCCTGGCTTTCCAGACCCTCAGCACCGCCCCCGGCCTTTCGGCGGAGACGCGCCTCGGGATGATCGAAACCCTCACCCGCGCATCCGGCTCGCTGGGCATGGCGGGCGGGCAGGCGCTCGATCTCGCTGCCGTTGGCCAGGGCCTCGACCTGGTCGGTCTTGAGGCCATGCACCGCATGAAGACCGGCGCCCTGATCGAGGCCAGCGTGCGCATGGGCGCGCTGGCGGGAGGCGCGGACGAGGCCCTCCATTCCCGCCTGAAGGACTACGCCCGCGCCATCGGCCTCGCCTTCCAGGTGCGCGACGACGTGCTGGACGTGACCGGCGACAGCGCGGTGATCGGCAAGACCCGGGGCAAGGACGCCGCCGCCAACAAGCCCACCTATGTCAGCCTGCTCGGTCTGGACGCCGCCCAGTCGCTCGCCCTGCGCCTGCGCGACGAGGCCGAGGCCGCGCTGGAAGGCCTCGCCGGGGCGGAGACCCTGCGCGGACTGGCCCGCTACATCGTCGAGCGGCAGGCCTGAGTCCCCATGCAGCTGCTCGAATCCATTCACACCCCTGCCGACCTCAAGGCGCTGTCAGCCGAACAGCTCGGCGACCTCGCGACCGAACTGCGCGGCTTCCTTATCGACAGTGTCTCATCCACCGGCGGCCACCTCGCCGCCAACCTTGGCACGGTCGAGCTGACCCTCGCCCTGCATCGCGTGCTGGACCTTCCCGACGACGCGCTGATCTGGGACGTCGGCCACCAGGCCTATGCGCACAAGATCCTCACGGGTCGCCGCGAGGCCATGTCCACCCTGCGCAAGTTCGGCGGCCTGTCCGGTTTCACCAAGCGCGACGAGAGCCCCTACGATCCGTTCGGCGCGGGACACTCCAGCACCTCGATCAGCGCCGCGCTGGGCTTCGCCAAGGCCTTCAGGATGCAGGGCCTGCCGCACCAGGCCGTGGCCGTCATCGGCGACGGCGCCATGACCGCCGGGCAGGCCTTCGAGGCGCTCAACCATGCCGGCGCAGGCCGCGCCAACCTTCTGGTGGTGCTGAACGACAACGCCATGTCGATCTCGCCCAACGTCGGCGCGCTCAACAGGCACCTCGCCCGCCTGATCACCAGCCGCACCTACAACCGGGTGCGCGAAGGCGGCAAGCAGCTGCTCGATGTCCTGCCCGGCAGCCAGCTGGTGCACCGGGCACGCGAGCAGGTCAAGGGCATGCTGACCCAGGGCGCGCTGTTCGAGGAGCTCGGCTTTCGCTATGTCGGCCCGGTCGATGGCCATGACCTCGACACCCTGATCGAGGTGCTTGGCAACCTGACCGAACAGACCGGCCCGCGCCTGCTGCATGTGGTCACCCAGAAGGGTCGCGGCTACGCCCCCGCCGAGGCCGACCCGGTGCGCTTCCACGGCGTCGGCCGGTTCAACCCCTACAAGATCGAACCCGCCACGCCCGCGAAAAGCGCCAGCACGTTCACCAGCGCGTTCGGCGACTGGCTGTGCGAGGCGGCCGAACGCAACGACCGGGTGGTCGGCGTCACCCCCGCCATGTGCGAAGGATCGGGCATGGTGGACTTCTCCATGCGCTTCCCCGAGCGCTATTACGATGTCGGCATCGCCGAGCAGCACGCCGTGACCTTCGCGGGCGGGCTGGCCGCCGCCGGCATGAAGCCGGTCATGGCGATCTACTCCACCTTCCTGCAGCGCGGCTACGACCAGGCCGTGCACGACATCGCCCTGCAGAACCTGCCCGTGCTGTTCGCCATCGACCGCGCAGGCCTCGTGGGCGCGGACGGCGCCACCCATGCGGGCCTGTACGACCTCGCCTTCCTGCGCTGCGTGCCCAACATGCTGCTGATGACCCCGAGCGACGAGGCCGAATGCCATCGCATGCTCAACACCGGGCTTGCGCATGAAGGCCCGGCCGCCGTGCGCTACCCGCGCGGCGCCGGCTGCGGCGCGATGGTCAGCCGGGCTACCGAGGCCCTGACCATCGGCCAGGCCATCTGGCGCCGACGCGGCCAGGGCATCGCCATCCTCGCCTTCGGCCCCCTGCTGCACGAGGCGATGAAGGCCGCCGAAGCGCTGGATGCCAGCGTGATCGACATGCGCTTCGTCAAGCCCATCGACCGCGAGGCCCTGCGCGAGGCCGCGACCGGTCACACGCAACTGGTGACCATCGAGGATCATGCCCTGATGGGTGGCGCCGGAAGTGCCGTGCTGGAGGCCCTGTGCGAGGAGGGGCTGGCCGTGCCCGTGCTGCGCATCGGCCTGCCGGACGTCATCACCGTGCAGGGCACGCAGGCCGAGCTGTACCGCCACTATGGCCTGGATGCCGAGGGTATCCTGATAAAAATCAGGGCCTTGCTTGCCTCACGCGACACGCGCCCTTAACATCCCCGCTTTGCCCATCCCGAACCACCATGGCCGCCCAATACACCCTCAAAGTCCACGCCGAATTCGCCGCCGCCCATCAGCTGCACGGCTATCCCGGCAACTGCGCCCGCATGCATGGCCACAACTGGAAGGTCGAGGTGGAGGTCACCGGATCGCGCCTCAATGACGTCGGCATGGTGGTGGACTTCAAGGCGATGAAGCGCGCCGCGCGCGAGGTGGCCGAGCATCTCGACCATGCCTACCTGAACGACATCCCGCCGTTCGATCGGATCAATCCCACCGCCGAGAACATCGCCGCCTGGTTCTACCAGGAGGTGGCCCAGCGCCTGAACGGCGAACACCAGCAGGTCAGCGCCGTCACCCTGTGGGAGACGGACCGCGCCTGCGTGACCTACAGAGAGACCAACGACCGATGAGCGCAGCCATTCCGGACATCCAGGGCCTGATCGACACCCGCCGCATCGCCATCGACGCGGTCGGCATCAAGGGCCTGCGCCACCCGCTCGTGGTCCAGGAGCCCGACGGTTCCAGCCAGTCCACCGTCGCCACCTGCAGCTTCACCGTCAACCTGCCGCACGACCGCAAGGGCACGCACATGTCGCGCTTCGTCGGCCTGCTGGGCGATGCGCCGCGCGCCATCTCGGCCCCGCTGATAGCGGACATGCATCGCGAGATGCTGGTCCTGCTCGAAGCCGACGAGGGCGGCATCGAGATGAGCTTTCCCTTCTTCGTGCGCAAGATCGCGCCGATGTCGGGCGTCTCCAGCCTGATGGACTACGTCGCCCGCCTGTCCGCCTTCGGCGACCGCGAGGCGACGCACGTGACCATGGGCGTCGAGGTGCCGGTCACCAGCCTGTGCCCCTGCTCCAAGGAAATCTCCCAGTACGGCGCCCACAACCAGCGCTCCCACATCCGCGTGGACGTGCAGGCCGATGCCGACCTGTCACTGACCGAGCTGATCCAGCGGCTGGAGGCGCAGGCCTCCTGCGAGCTGTACGGCCTGCTCAAGCGCGCCGACGAGAAGCACATCACCGAGCGCGCCTACGAGAACCCCAAGTTCGTCGAGGACATGATCCGCGACGTGGCCCACGCGCTGGGCGAGGAACCGCGCATCCACGGCTTCAGCGTGGACGTGGAGAACTTCGAGTCCATCCACAACCACTCGGCCTACGCGCGCCTGAGCCGCTGATCGCCGGGGATGCTCGTCAACCGAGGGTTTGGCCGGACAGGCCAAAGGATGAGGCAGGGTTCCCGCCCCTCGGGAGCCGCCGGGACGCGAGCCCGAGCGAGGGGTGAATGAGCCATGGATGGCGCATTCAGCTTTGCCGGGGCAGGATGCCCCGTCAAAGCGGCCCCTTGATCGGGTTCGGGGCACGGGAACTTGCCGAAGGCAAGCGGCCCCAAGGGGGATGAGCCCTCCTGCCAGCCTGTCCGCCAAACCTTCGTCTGCCGGACAGCCAGCGTAGCCCGGATGAAGGCCCTTGGGCCGCAATCCGGGGAACTGACGCATGAACCCTTGCCCAACACCTCGAATTCCCGGATTTCGCTGCGCTGCATCCGGGCGACTCGACTGATGATGGGTATCCGGCGGAAACCCGAAACCCCAGACCTGTTGAGCCGGGATTGTCGTTTCCGAAGGGGGAAACGGGCACGTGGCGGCCCCCGACGGTCCATGGCCGTCCCCAAAAAAGCGAACCCGGCACAAGCCGGGTTCGTCGCGTCACGTGCCCGCGTGGGGGATCAGCGCAGCATCTGCGTCAGGCGCTCGCCCAACACTGCGGTGAACTTCGGCAGGTCCTTGTCGCCGGCCACGTCCACCATGTCGATGCGGGTATCGCCATCCTTGAGCGGCTTGAGCTGCAGGGTCACGGCGACCGGCACGGCGCCGCTGCCTTCCTTGAGCTCGGCACCACGCAGGATCACGCCCTCGTAGAGCGAACGCGGCTGGGCATGCTTGAGCTGGAGCACGCCATTCTCGGCATCCTTCTTGACCACATCGAAGCCGAGGCGCTCGATCGCCATGCTGGTACGGTTCAGCACCACCGGATAGGCCTGCTGCACGAGCAGGTAACGCTGGTCCTTGTTGGCATCGAACACCATGCGCGCACGCGGCTGGAGCGAGGCTGCCAGCTGGGCGCGGGCCTCGGCGCTGTCGCCGGACAGGTAGACCATCAGGCGCTTGAGCATCTCGGCCTCGAAGTCGCGGTTGCTCTGGCCCATCTGCCACTTGAAGGAATCGGACGAGCCGCCCGGCACCAGCGGGGCATCCTCGACCCGCTCCATGCGCTGGCTGGTCAGGAACACGCGGGTCTCGCCATCGGACTCGCCGCGCTCCATGCGCAGGCGCACGCGATCCATGTGATCGGGCACGAAGAACAGGCGGGTGATGCCCTTGAGCAGGCCCTGCAGGCCGCCGGTGTCCGGGCCGCCCGCGCTGCCGCCGGTCCAGTCGGACTCGAGGATGCCAAGCTTCGGATCCTGGCGATCGAGCTGATAGCCCTCTTCCTGCAGGAAACTGGACAGGCGCGGCCAGACCGACGCCGGTGCCGCGTCGACCTTCAGCCAGCGCGCATCCGGCGAACCCTCGACGCTGACGGAGGCCGACTTGAGCAGGACGCCGCCACCCGCCGTAGCGCCCTTGGCCGCCTCGCCGGAGGCAGTGGCCGCGCGCGGCACGCTGGTGACCAGCGCGGGGTCCGGGGCGGTGAAGACGGGGGGCACCTCAAGCTTGGGCAGGCTGCCGGTCCGGCGCGCCTCGCGGGCATCATCCTTGCCCATGCCGGGGATGTACGAGCAGCCTGCGAGGAGCATGATCCCGGCGGCTGGCAGTACGATCCGGGCAAGCGCTTTCACACGGCTCAATGGCATTTCAATTCCTCAGTTCAGTACGCCAGCGGCCCGCATGGCCTGGCGCAGTGGTTCTTCATGGGCCGCCGACAACCAGGTCAGCGGCAGGCGAATGCCATTCCCGACCAGACCCATGGCATGCAGCGCCCATTTGGCCGGGATCGGGTTGGATTCGATAAACAGGTTCTTGTGCAGGCCGCGCAGCGGCAGGTCGAACTGCTCGGCAGCGGCGGCATCACCGGCCAGCGCCGCCTCGCACATCAGGTGCATGGCGCGCGGCGCGATGTTGGCGGTGACCGAGATCACGCCCTTGCCGCCCTGCAGGATGACCTCGCGGCCGAGGTCATCGTCGCCGCTGTAGACATCGATGCGACCGCCGACCCTGTCGATCAGCTCACGGGTACGCGCGAGCGAGCCGGAGGCCTCCTTGATCCCGACGATGTTCGGCACGTCGGCGAGGCGCTCGATCGTGGCGGGAAGCATGTCGCAGGCGGTGCGGCCGGGCACGTTGTAGAGAATGTGCGGCGCGGGCACGGCCTCGGCGATGGCCATGTAATGACGGTACAGGCCTTCCTGGGTCGGCTTGTTGTAATAGGGCGTCACCAGCAGGCAGGCTTCGGCGCCGACTTCGACCGCCTGCCTGGACAGTTCGATGGCCTCCCTTGTGCTGTTGGCCCCCGTGCCGGCGATGACGGGCACGCGAGCGTCCACATATTCGACCGTGCGGCGGACGACCTCGAGATGCTCTTTGACATCCAGGGTCGCGGATTCGCCCGTCGTACCGACCGCGACGATGGCGTCCGTCCCTTCGGCAATGTGCCAATCGACCAGCCGACGCAGGGCGTCGTAGTCCAGCGACCCGTCCGCGTGCATCGGCGTGACGAGGGCCACCATACTGCCGTGAAACATGAGATCACCCCAGACAAGAAAATCGCACCATGGTACCCGCCGCAAGGCGCGTGGCGCAAGGCATTGGAACGACATGCACGGGCATGGTTCCACACGCCCGAAACGGCGTGTACACTCGGGCCAAGCCCCCAAGCGTGTAAGTCATGCAAACCCATCTGGCCGTCAACCTGCTTGCCAAGGATGCCATCGGGCTGGTCGAGCGTGTGACACGCCCGATTGCGCAGAACAAATGCATCATCCTTGATTCCCGCATGGTCACCCTCGGTGATCGGTTTTCCGCTTCGCTGTTGATCAGCGGAAGCTGGGACCGCATTTCCAAGCTCGAGATCGCCCTCCGCCAGATGGCCGCGCAGTTCGAGATGTCCCTGCTGCTCACCCGCACCGAACCCCCGCCGCCGATGAGCGCGCAGTTGCCCTACGTGATCGACATCGTCGGCATCAACGACCCGGACATCCCCCATGTCCTCGCCCAGTTCTTCGCCGCGCAGGGCGTCAATATCCGCGACCTGAGCACCATGCCCTATCAGGCCGCCGGCTCCTCCACCGGCATGCTTTCCCTGCGCTTGCAGATCGACCTGCCCGCCGACCGTCGCCTCGCCCTGTTCAAGGACGCCTTCTACGACCTTTGTGACGAACTCAACCTGGACGCCACGCTCGACCCCGTCCGCTGAAGCACCCGCATCGCGAGGAGGACCGCATGCCCGAAGCCACCCTGCCCCGACTCGATGTTGAAAGCACGGCAGGCCCCCTGCATCTCCCCGATGATCTGCTCGGCCAGTGGCTGGTGCTCTACGTCTATCCCAGGGACAACACCCCGGGCTGCACCACCGAAGGCTTGGCGTTCGCCCGCCTGGCGCCGGAGTTTGCGTCGCTGGGTGCCCGCATTCTCGGCGTCTCGCGCGACGGCCTGAAGAGCCACGCCAACTTCCGCGCCAAGTTCGATTTCCCCTTCGATCTCATCAGTGATCGCGACGAAGGCCTGTGCCAGGCCTTCGGTGTCATCAAGCCCAAAAAGCTGTATGGCAAGGAGTATCTTGGGGTCGACAGGAGCACCTTCCTGATCGACCCGCAAGGCAGCGTCCGCGCCGAATGGCGCGGCGTGAAGGTTCAAGGCCATGCCGAGGCCGTACTGGCCGCGCTGAAAGAATTATGTTGAAACACCAGCACTGAAACCAGAGGATAAGGACTGATCATGATCCATCACGAACGCACCCGTCCCTGCCTGTTCGTACTCGATACCAATGTCCTGATCCACGACCCCACCGCCCTGTTCCGCTTCCAGGAACATGACCTCTACCTGCCGATGGTCGTCCTCGAGGAACTGGACGGCATCAAGAAAGGCACCTCGGAGATTGCCCGCAACGCCCGCCAGGCCAGCCGCTTCCTCGACGAACTGATGGCGGACGCCAACGTCACCGAGATCGACGCCGGCCTGCCCATCAACCACCCCTTCCATGAAGCGCGCCTGCGCAGCAGCAGCGGCCGCCTGTTCTTCCAGACCCGCATCCTCGACGCGCCACTGCCACAGGTACTGGCGGGGGCCAAGGCGGACAATGCCATCCTCGGCGTCACCCTGGCCCTGATGAAGGAGCACAAGGGCCGCCAGGTCATCGTGGTGTCCAAGGACATCAACCTGCGGATCAAGGCCACCGCGCTTGGCATCCTCGCGGAGGACTACGAGAACGACCAGGTCCTGGACGATGTCGACCTGCTCTATACCGGCGTCACCACCCTGCCGGACGATTTCTGGACCACCCACAGCAAGGACCTGAACGCCTGGCAGGACGAAGGCCGCAGCTATTACCGCATCCACGGCCCGCTGACTGCGGAGTGGCACGCCAACCAATTCATCTGCCTGGACGGCGCCTCGCCGTTCGAAGGCGTGGTGCGCGAACATGACGAGGATGGCGCCGCCATCGTCGAGACCGCCATCAACTACACCCTGCCCAGGAACACCGTGTGGGGCATTCACGCACGCAACCGGGAGCAGAGCCTCGCCCTCAACCTGCTGATGGACCCGGAGATCGATTTCGTCACCCTGCTCGGCCAGGCCGGCACCGGCAAGACCCTGCTGACCCTGGCCGCCGCGCTGGTGCAGACGCTGGAGAAGAACCTGTTCTCCGAGATCATCATGACCCGCGTGACCGTGCCGGTGGGCGAGGACATCGGCTTCCTGCCCGGCACCGAGGAGGAGAAGATGACCCCCTGGATGGGCGCCCTGATGGACAACCTGGAGGTGCTGACCAAGACCGAGGGCGGCGGCAGCTGGGAGCGCCAGGCCACCCAGGACCTGGTGCGCTCGCGCATCAAGATCCGCTCGCTCAACTTCATGCGCGGACGCACCTTCCAGAACAAGTTCCTCATCATCGACGAGGCGCAGAACCTGACTTCCAAGCAGATGAAGACCCTCATCACCCGCGCCGGCCCCGGCACCAAGGTGATCTGTCTCGGCAACATCGCGCAGATCGACACGCCCTACCTGACCGAGACCACCTCGGGCCTCACCTACGTGGTCGACCGTTTCAAGGGCTGGCCGCATGGCGGCCACATCACCCTGCTGCGCGGCGAGCGCTCGCGCCTGGCGGAGTTCGCTTCCGAAACCCTCTGATTGTCTGATTGCTTGCGCGGGGGCCTATCATTGCAGTATCCGCAACAGGTCCCTCCATGCCACGCATCAAACTCGCTACCCGCAGCAAAACCCTGCTGATGACCATGGGGGTGGTTGTCCTGCTGACAACCATCTTCATCATCCTGCTGCTGCGCCTGCATCATGCCCGCATCGAGCAGGACATCGAGGACTTCCACCAGGCCCTGCACCGCATCGCCGAGCAGGACACCCAGCGCCAGCTCGAGTTCTTCAGCCATCGGGCCCGCGCGAACCTGGCCTCGCCGGGCATCCTCGAGGCCATGCGCGACAGGGATCACGATGCCCTCCTCGCCCTCACCAGGGGGCGCTTCGAGATCCTGCAGCGGGAAAGCCCGGAGCTTGCCGTCATGCACTTCCATGCCGCCGACGGCACCAGCCTGCTGCGCATGCACCACCCCGACCCGTGGGGGGACCCGATTGCCTCGACCCGCCCGCTGCTGGCGCGCGTCCACCAGACCCATGCCGAATCCCGCACCTTGGAGCTTGGGCGCTTCGGGCTGTTCCTGCGCACCATCGTGCCGGCCTTCATCGACCAGACCTATGTGGGCGCGCTTGAATTCGGCGTCCATCCGCAGGCCATCCTGAAGCGCGTGCGGGACGCGACCGGCGCCGAGGCCATCCTGCTGATCGCCCCCGAGGCCGCGCAGCAGGTGGTCAGCGACCTCGCCCCCTCACCGCCCAGCTGCCAGGGCATCGCCTTGCGCCTCTGCCTGGAGGACACCGTCTTCCAGTTGCCCGAGGGCTTCGTGCCGGCCCCCGTTCCGGAGCGCGTCAGGCTGAACGGGCGGACCTACATCCTGCACAGCGACATCGACTTCAGGGACGACCAGGGGCAGCGCATCGCCTCGCTGGTCGTCATCCAGGACATCTCGGAGCATCTCCAGGGGTTCCATCAGACCGTGCTGGCCATCATCTCCAGCGCCTTGATCGCGCTGCTGGCCATCGTCCTGTTCATCCGTCGCACCCTGGGCCGCATGGAACGGGAGCTTGCCACCGGGCATGCGCGCCTGCAGGCCATGGCGAAGAGCATGAACGAGGGCATGTACATGCTGGACCCGCATGGCAAGCTGGTCTTCATCAACCCGGCGGCGCTCGACATGCTGGGCTACCAGGAAGGCGAGCTGATGGGCCGCGACCTGCATGACCTCATTCACCACCATGACGTCCACGGCGCCCCCGTACCAGCCAGCGCCTGCCCGATCAACCTCGCCATCGACAACGGGGCATCCCTGTTCAGGGAGGACGATGTCTTCTGGCACAAGAATGGCCAGCCACTGCGGGTGTCCTATGCCACGAGCCCGGTCATGATCAACGGGGAGGTCTTGGGTTCGCTGGCCATCTTCCATGACGACAGCACGCGCCTGGAACGGGAAGAGGCCCTCAAGCGCGAACTGCGCCTGTTCCAGGCCGGGCCGGTCGTGGTCTTCACCTGGCGCAACGCCCCGGGCTGGCCGGTCGAGTTCGTCTCGCCGAGCGTGGCGCAGTGGGGATACCCGCCCGAGGACGTCCTCAATGGCAAGCTGCCCTATGCGGACATCGTTCACCCCGACGACCTGCAACATGTGGGCGAACGCGTGCAGGCCCACGCCGCCGGCACCGCCGAGCGTTTCGAGGAGCAGTACCGCATCCGGGACGCCCGCGGCCGCTGGATATGGATTCACGATTTCACCGTGATCCGCCGCGACGACGAGGGCCGGGCCACGCATTTCGACGGCTACATGTTCGAGATCAGCGACCTCAAGCAGGCACAACTCGACGCCGAAACACTCAACGCCAGGCTGGTCGAGCAGGTCGCCGAGGTGACCCGCCTGTCCGAGACCGATGCCCTCACCGGCATCGCCAACCGCGCCCGCCTCGACCGCGCCATGCAGGCGGAGATGGCGCGCATCAGGCGCTACGGCGGCGAAATGGACGTCATCCTGCTCGACATCGACCACTTCAAGGCCATCAACGACACCTACGGCCACCTGGTCGGCGACGAGGTCCTCAAGGAACTCGCCCGCTTCGTCTGCGGCAAGCTGCGCTCGACCGACCTGTTCGCCCGCTGGGGCGGCGAGGAGTTCGTCATCATGAGCCCGACGGGCCTCGAAGAAGCGAGGCAGCTTGCCGAGAGGCTGCGCGCGGGCATCGCGGACCATGGTTTCCCGCATGGCGAAAGGCTCACCTGCAGCCTCGGCGTCACGGCCTGCACCCCGGCCGACACGCTGGATGGCTGCCTCACGCGCGTCGACCAGGCGCTGTACCAGGCCAAGCAGCAGGGCCGCGATCGCGTCATGACGCGCCCAGCCGATGGCTGACGGCGACGGGATCGGGCGCCAGAAAGTCAGGCCATGAAAGCAGAAAGGCGGCCCATGTGGACCGCCTTTCGTCTTGGCGAGGACCGCTGCCCCTGCTCGGGCCGGATCAGCCTGCCTTCTGGCAGAACTGGCGCGAGAACTCCAGCAGCTCTTCCATCGCCGGGAGACGGAACTTGTGACGCTGGCGCACGAAGGAGAAGTCGCGCAGCAGCGGCGGGTCCAGCGGCAGGCAGGTCAGCATGTCCAGTTTCAGTTCCTTGGAAATGCCCGTCTTGGACATCACCGACAGGCCCATGCCCGCCTCGACCGCGCCCTTGATGGCCTCGGGGCTGCCCAGCTCCATGCAGACACTCCAGCCGTCGGGATAGCCCTGCTCGGCAAGGTAGTTGAGGATGGCCTCGCGGGTGCCGGAGCCTTCCTCGCGGCAGATGAACTGGTAGGGCATCAGCTGGTCGACGCTCAGGCTCTTGTGCTTCGCCAGCGGGTGATCCGGCGGCATGATCACGACCAGCTCGTCGCTGCGGCAGACCTCGACCAGCAGGTTCTTGTTGGTGATGCTGCCCTCGACGATGGCGAGGTCGATCACGTTGTGCTCGACCATGGACACGACCGCCTCGGTATTGCCCACCTTCAGGCGCACGTTCAGCTCGGGGTGCTTCTTGCGGAACTGGCCGAGCAGCGCGGGCAACATGTTCTCGGCAATGGTCATGCTGGCGCCGATGTTGAGCGAACCGCCCCGCTCGCCGGTCATCTCGCGCACCCGCCGCTCCATCTCGTCGTAGTGCTCGAAGATGCGCTCGGCCACCTCGTAGACCACCCGCCCCACATCGGTCAGGGTCACGCGATTGTGGGTACGGTCGAACAGACGGGTATCGAAATACTCCTCAAGCTGACGCACCTGGAAGGTGACCGCCGGCTGGGTCATGTGCAAGGCCTCAGCGGCCTTGGTGAAGCTGAGCAACCGGGCCACGGTGTAGAACACCTTCAGTCTGCGATCGGCCATGTCGTCTTCCGCGGATGATGAATAACAAGGCTCATTCTAGCTTCAATCATAAATTTCGTTAAACCCCTATCAAACAGCCTTGTCCGTACCGCGCTGCCAGCGCCAGTACAGCAGGGGGATCACCACCAGGGTCAGCAGGGTCGAGGCGAAGGTGCCGAAGATCAGCGACACGGCCAGTCCGCCGAACACCGGATCGGTGATCATGATCAGCGAGCCGAGGATGATCGCGAGCGCAGTCAGCAGGATCGGGCGGAAGCGCACGGCGCCCGCCTCGATCACGGCGTCCTCAAGCGAGTACCCCTGCTTGCGATAGTCGAGGATGAAGTCGATCAGCAGCAGCGAGTTGCGCACCACGATGCCCGCCAGCGCGATCAGGCCGATCATGGAGGTGGCGGTGAACGCCTGGCCGGTCAGGCAATGCCCCGGGAAGATGCCGACCATGGTCAAGGGGATGGCGCCCATGACGATGAACGGCATCATGAAGGACTTGTAGTACGCCACCAGCATCAGGTAGATCAGGATGAGCGCCACGATGAAGGCGGAACCGAGGTCGCGGAACACGTCCAGGGTCAGGCGCATCTCGCCGCCCCACAGCAGGGTGTAGTCGACCAGGTCCTTCGGCTGGGCCTCCACGAAGCCGAGGTTGCCGGTGGTGAACTTGACCCCGTTCGGCAGCTCGACACCGTCCAGCATCGTGTCCAGGCTGAGCACGGCGTACACCGGGCTGGAGCGCAGCAGCTCGCCGCCGACCATGACCATGGAGTGGCGGTCGCGGCCGTAGTAGGGCTTGGCCTGGGTCACGCGCTCGATGGTGGCGATGGCCGACAAGGGCACCTTGACGCCCTGGGGATTGGTGACGTGCAACGCCAGCAGGGCCTCGGGCGCGGAACGCAGCTCGCGCGGCAGGCGCAGGGTGATGTTGACCGGCTCGCGCGCCTCCTCCACATGCAGGGTGCCGATCGACAGCCCGCTCACATGGTCGCGCAGCAGCTTGGCCACCTGTCCCGGCGCGATGCCCGAGAGCATGGCCTTCTCGGCATCGACATGGATGTGGAAACTGTCGGCGTTGGCGGTCACCGAATCGTCCACGTTGATCATGCCGTAGACCTCGCCGAAGGCGTCATTCACGCTGGCGGCGGCCTCGCGCAGCGTGTCGTAGTCCGGGCCGTACAGCTCGGCGAGGATCTGCGCCTGCACCGGCGGTCCCGGCGGGGTCTCGTAGATCTTCAGCTTGGTGCCGGGGAAGGCGACGCGCACCGGCTCCAGCATCCGGTCGAGTTGCTCCGCGATGGTGTGCGAGCTGTCATCGCGATGGGCCTTGCCGATCAGGTTGACGCGAATCTGCGCAAGGTTGGTCCCGCGCTTGATCATGTCCCCCCGCACCAGCGCGGCAAAGTCGATCGGCGCGGTCATGCCGACATAGGTGCCGTAGTCCGTCACATGCGGGTGCCGGCCCAGGATCTGCCCCACCGAACGCGCCACCTGATCGGTCGCGGCCAGCGCCGTTCCGGCCGGGGTGTCGACCTGCAGCAGGAGGGTGTTGGTGTTGTCGTTGGGCAGCATCTTCAGCTCGACGCCCAGGGGCGAGAGCGGACCGTTCATGCCGGCCGGGCGGACGAACTGCCAGGCCGGCATCAGCATGGCGCCGATCAGCAGACCGATCACGCCCAGCATCACGAACCAGCGCAGGCCGCGCTTGTGCAGCAGGGGCGTGATCACGGCCAGATAGGCGCGGTGCAGGATGTCCTTCTTCTCCTGGCCCAGCTCTTCCATGCTCGGCGTGGAGGCCAGCGCCTGCATGGCCGCGACCTTCCCGCCCAGCCAGAGGCGGGTGGCCCAGGGCACCACCATGTAGGCGATGACCAGGGAGGCGATCATGGCCACCGGCACGTTGAACGGGATGGGCATCATGAACGGCCCCATCATGCCGGTCACGAAGGCCATGGGAATGAAGGCGAGGATGACCGCGATGGTGGCGATGTTGGTCGGATTGCCGATCTCGTTGGTCGCGCGCACCAGCAAGGCCGAGAAGTCGGTGATCTGCCCCTGGTGCATGTGCCGGTGGATGTTCTCGATCACCACGATCGCCGCGTCCACCAGCAGGCCCAAGGACAGGATCAGGGCGAACAGGGTGATGCGGTTGATGGTCTGGCCGAACAGCAGGCCGACCGCCAGCACCACGAACAGGATCAGCGGCACGGTCAGGGTCACGATCCCCGCCTCGCGCCAGCCAAGGAAGACGATCAGGATCAGCACCACCGAGCCGACCGCGATGCCGAGGTGTTCGATCAGGACGTTGACCGCCTCGTCGGCCTTGGCGCCGTCGTTGCGCGACACGACCAGTTCGACGCCACTTGGAATGGCCTTACGCTTGAGCTCATCGAGCTTGGCCAGCACGCTTTCAGCCACCTGCACGGCGTTGGTACCGGCACGCTTGGCGATGACCAGGGTCACGGCAGGCATTTCACCCGCCACGGCAGACTGACCCGGTGACGCGGCATGGGCCGGGCCGTGGGCCAGGCGGTGTACCTGCTCGATCTCCACCGGACCATCCTCGACCCGGGCCACATCCTTGAGGTAGATGGGTCGACCCTGCCTGGACACGCCGACAACGATGTCCGCCACCTCCTCGGCCGTGCCAAGGAAGCCCTTGAGGCGCAACGGCACGCTCAGGTTGCCCGCCACGAGCTCGCCCAGGGGCGCCGCGACATTGGTGCCCTCCAGCATCCGGCCGAGTTGGTCGACCGTCAGCCCGTGCGCATCGAGACGCTGCGGATCGAGCCAGACGCTGACCCCGCGCGCACGCCCTCCGACGACCTCGGTGAAGGACACGCCCGGCACATTGCGCAGCTGTTCGATGACATGCAGGCCGATTTCGCGCAGCTGCACCTCGTCATGCACCATGGAGCCCAGGTTGATGGTCAGGATGGGCACGTCGTCGACATTGACCGGCTTGACGATCGGCTGCATCGCGCCCGCCGGCATCCGGTCCATGTTCTGCATCAGCTGGTTGTACAGCTTGACCAGGCTGTCTTCCTGATCCTCGCCCACCTTGAACTGCACCGTGACCAGGCCGAAATCCTGGGTGGCGTAGCCATAGGTGTGATCGACCCCGGCCATCGCATTCATGATGGTGCCCAAGGGGGCCACGATCAGGTTGCGCACCTCGGAGGGCGTGGCGCCGGGCTTGGCCACGATGATGTTGGCGGCCGGAACGACGATCTTCGGGTTGTATTCGCGCGGCGTGACCGCCAGCGCCAGCAGGCCGGTGAGGAACAGGGCGATGATGGCCAGCAGGGTGATCTTGGAATGCAGGAACATGCGGGCAAGCTTGCCCGCGATGTTCAGCTCGGCGGCTTCGTCCTGGTGCGTTGCGTTGTGCATGACTTAGCCCGCCTGCCCCGTAACGACCTTGTCGCCGTTCTGCATCTGGCTTGCGCCCACGACCACGACCTTCTCGCCCTCCTGCACACCGGACAGGATCTCGATCATGCCGTCGACCTGGGCGCCGGTACGCACCATGCGGTACTGGGCCAGCGACTGGGCGTCGATCACGAACACCCCGGTCATGCCCGCACGCTGGATGACGGCCTTGGCCGGGATGCCGAGCGCCTTGCGGGTGCCCGTGGTGAACAGCACGCGCGCGAAGATTCCGCTGCGCAGGCCCGGCGCCTCGACATCCAGCTTGACCGGATAGGTATGGGCCACCGGATCGGCCGAAGGCGAGAGGCGCGCGACCTTGCCCGTCAGGGCCTTGGGCTGGCCGTCAATCTCCACGTTGACCGCCATGCCCAGCGAGAGATGGCGGAAGATGGACTCGGGCACGCTGGTCTGCACCTGCAGGCGCGAGCTGTCCTCGAGCGCGACGACCGGATGACCGGGCGCGGCCATGTCGCCCTCGTTGGCGAACTTGCCCGTCACCACGCCGTCGATCGGGGCGGTCACACGCGTGTAGTCGAACTGGCCGCGCGCCTGGGCCAGCGCCGCGCGTGCCTGGGCCACGCGACTCCTGGCCACCTCATGGTTCAGCCTCATCTTCTCGAACTGCTGGCGGTTGACCACCTCGTCCTTGTAGAGCTGCTCGAAGCGCTCGAAATCCGCCCGCGCATCGCGCATCGCCGCCTCGGCCTGGATCAACCCCTGCTGGGCCTGCGCCACCGCGCCCTGCACGTCGACCGGGTCGATCTCGAACAGCAGCTCGCCCTTCCTGACCGCCTGCCCCTCCACGACCTTCAGGTCACGGAGGTAGCCCATCATGCGCGAGCTGAGCTGCACGGATTCGACCGCAATGACACGGCCCGCCATCGGCACCTGCACCGCCATGTCCACCGAACGAACCTCCGCCAGGGTGGCGGTCATTTCGCGCGCAGGGGCGGTTTGCGCAGTCTGGGTGTCGTCCTGATGCGAGCACCCGGCCATCAGGACGGCGAGGGCGAAGGCGAGCGGCTTGAGCATGGGGGCAAGTGACGGGCGCATGGGGCAGTCCTTAAAGTTGTTCGATCGTGAGCATGCCGGCGGCGCGCTTGTATTCGGCGCGCTGGACCACCTGCTCGTAGCGTGCGGAGACCAGGTCGGCGTTGGCCTTGTCCTGCTGGGTCTGGGCGGCGAGCAGCTCGACGATGGTGGCCAGACCGTTCTCGTAGCGTTTCCTGACCAGGCGCAGGGCCTCCTCGGCCTGCTCGACGGCCAGTTCCCGCGCGGTCACGCGGTCCTCGGCCTCCCTCGCCTTGCGCGCCGCCTCCTTGAGCTGGAACTGCACCCCCTCCTCGGCCTGACGCAGCCTGGCCATCAGCTCGATGCGCGCGGCCTGGGCGCGGTCCACCGCGGCGCTGGTGCCCCCGGCATCGAAGGCGTTCCAGGAGAGCACACCGGCCGCGGTATAGGAGGCGCTGTCGAAGCCCAGATCCTTGTCGTTCCAGTCCTGGCGCAACATCACATTGAACTGCGGCAGCAGGCCGGCGCGCGCCACATCGACATTCGCGGCGGCGCCATCGAGCTGGTTGCGCATGGCCTTGAGCGCCGGGTGATTGGCCCGGGCCTGTGCCAACAGCTCGCTCATCTCGCCCTGAAGCGGGCGGGGCATGACGGTCGGGCCAACATCCAGCGGCTCGTCCAGCGGCTTGCCCATCAGCAGGTGCAACTGGTCCAGCGCGGTGGCCTCGGCATTGCGCGCCTGGGCCATCTGCACCTTCACGTCTTCCAGATGCACCTTGGCGGTCAGGACATCGCTCTTGACCGCCATGCCCTGCTGCATCAGGCGCTCGGTGATGCGCACATACTCCTCGGACGCGACCTGCGCCTGCTCGCCGACCTTCACGTAGGCCCGCGCGGCATGCACGCCCTGATAGGCCTGCAGAACCTGCTTGAGGAGTTGCTGACGCGCATGGGCATCGCCCTCCTGCGCCGCCTTGGTGAAGGCGCGGGCCTGGCGCACGTAGCTTGCGACCATGCCGCCGTTGTAGACCGGCATCAGCACCTCGATGCGGGTATTGACGTTGCCGACGTTGCCCGGGTGATTGAGGTCATCCGGGGCGACGTTGAGCTGATCGGAAAAGGGAATCGTGGGATTGATCTGGCTGAAGCCGAAATCACCAAAGGTCGCTTTGCGCTGACCAAGCTTCAGGCCGAAGGCATTGAGCGCGTCATTGGTGTAGGTGCCCGTCATCGACAGGTTCACCTTCGGCATGTGGTTCGCCTCGGCCTGGCGGACGGCCGCCTGGGCCTGCTCGATCTGCGCCTGGCTGATCTCCATGTCCGCATTCTGGCCCAGGGCGATCTCGGCGCAGCGCTCGAAGCCCAGCGTCTCCGCCACGGCCACCCCGCTCAGGGCGGCCAGCGCGAGGCTCAGTGCCATGCGCCGCAGGCTGAATATCTGGTTCATCCACTCGTCCCTCAAGAAAAATCAAAGCCCCGCGGGGGCAGGGCATAAATTAGTTGCTGCTAATATACTTGGAACTTATCGCCCCGGGCAAGCCGGGTTGCCCTTCGGATGGCGCATGTTTCAGGCAACGACCATCTCCCGATCACTCCACCACGATGTGACGCCCGTACACGCCCAGGGCATCAAGCCGCACCGAGAGCCCGTCCGCCTCGTCCACCGACGTCAACGGACCGATCTTGACCCGATGAAACCCATCCACCTGCCGCGTCACGCTGATCCGCTCGATGCCGGCCGATGCCAGGCGTGAACGCAGGCGATCGGCATTGATGGATTCGGAGAAAGCACCGATCTGCATGAAAACATTGCGCCCCCACTCGGGCGCCGGGCGCCGCGATTCCTCGATGGCCTCAGGGGTTCTGGTCATGGCCCCCGGCACCATGATCGCCGCTGCCGGCGCCATGGCCAGCTGGACGGGTGCCGCATCCGGACTGACGGGATCGCCCGGCTCGATGTGCCGCACCTCGACCAGCGCCGTGCCCTTGGCGGTCACGCCGAGCTTGTCCGCGGCGGCCTTGGAAAGATCGATGATGCGGTTGTCGTGGAAGGGGCCGCGATCGTTCACCCGCACCACGGCACGCTTGCCGTTCTGCAGGTTGGTGACCTCGACATAGCAGGGGATGCGCAGGGTCTTGTGGGCGGCGGTCATGGCGTGCATGTCGTACTCCTCGCCCGCCGAGGCGCGCTTGCCGTGGAAGCCGGGACCGTACCAGGACGCGATGCCGGTCTCCCTGTAGCCGCCGTTGTCGCGCATCACCTCGTAGCGATGCCCGAGCACCTCGTAGCTTTGCGGATTGCCGTACTTGCTGTAGGGCTCGGCGCGCGGCACCGCGTCGCGCGTGGATGGCGAGGATGAGCACCCCGCCAGCGCCAGCACGCCCGCGATCAGCGCAAGGCCGTGGGCGCGCGTGGCGGTGCTCCGGCGGGTCATGCGCCGTCAGCCCCGGCGGCCCGCGCCTTCACGGCCTGGGCAAGCTGCCAGACCGCCATCGCGTAAAGGGCGCTGTGGTTGTAGCGGGTGATGACATAGAAGTTGGGCAGCCCCACCCAGTAGGCCTCGCCCTCCTCGTCCTGGAGTGGGATGAGCATCGCCGCGAGTTCATCGCCCCCGGCCGGAAGGCGCACGCCGTGCTTGCGCAGTTCACCCACGGTGGTCCTGGCCGCAAGGTCGCGGCCTCGATTCATCAGGCCATCGAGCGCCGCCGGATCGGCCAGCTCGACCGGCCAGGCCACCTCGCCGCCGGGCTGCCAGCCGTGGCGGGCGAAGTAGTTGGCGACGCTGGCCAGCACGTCGTCGACATTCACCCACAGGTCGCGACGGCCGTCGCCATCCCCGTCGACCGCATACTCGCGGTAGCTGGAGGGCATGAACTGGGGCATGCCCATGGCGCCGGCGTAGGAACCCTTCACGCCGTTGACCGACACACGCTCGTCGCGCGAGAGCAGGAACAGCTGCTCCAGCTCCTTGCGGAAGAAGGCGGCGCGCGGCGGATAGTCGAAGGCCAGCGTGGCCAGCGCGTCGATGACGTTGTACTTGCCGACGTTGCGGCCGTAGCCCGTCTCCACCCCCACGATGGCAACCAGGATCTCGGCCGGCACGCCGTACTGCCTCTCCAGCCTCTCCAGCCGCTCGGCATGCTCGCGCCAGAACACGGCGCCATCGGCAATGCGCTTCTCGGTCAGGAAGATGGGGCGGTAGCGGTGCCAGGGCTTGGCCTCGGCCGGACGGGTCATGGCCTCGATGATGGATTTCTGCGATTCCGCCCGGCCCAGGGCCGCACGCACGTCGGCAAGGTCCAGCCCGTTGCGTTCGCTGATCTCCCGGGCAAAGGCCTGCACGTCGGCGCGCTCGGCGAAGCCTTGGGCCGCCAGCGCCTGGGTGGCCAGCAGGGCGAGGGGAAGGAGCAGGGCAGAGAGTGCGGGTGAAGAAATCATCGGGCGGCAAGGAAGGGGCGGTGGCTGTGGATGGACATGAGCATACCGAATCCCGCCATGAGGGTCACCATGGCCGTTCCGCCGTAGCTCACCAGCGGCAGCGGCACGCCGACCACCGGCAGCAGGCCCGTCACCATGCCGGTGTTGACGAACACGTAGACGAAGAAGCTCAGGCTCAGGCTGCCGGCCAGCAGGCGGCCGTAAACCGTCGGCGCCTGTACCGCGATCACCAGCCCGCGCAGGATGATGAACAGGTAGAGCGCCAGCAGCAGCGCCACGCCGATCAGGCCGAACTCCTCCGCGTACACCGCGAAGATGAAGTCGGTGTGGCCCTCGGGCAGGAAGTCCAGCCCGGACTGGGTACTGTTCAGCCAGCCCTTGCCGAACACCCCGCCCGAGCCGATCGCGATCTTGGACTGGATGATGTGGTAGCCGGCGCCGAGCGGATCGGCCTCCGGGTCGAGCAGGGTCATGACCCGCTGCTTCTGGTAGTCGTGCAGCACGAAGCTCCACATCACCGGGATGATGGCCGCCAGCGCCAGCAGCCCCCCGGCGATGTATCGCCATGAAAGCCCGGCAAGCAGCAGGATGAAGATGCCCGCGGCCCCCACCAGCAGCGCGGTGCCAAGATCCGGCTGCAGCATGATCAGCCCCATCGGCGCCAGCACCAGGGCCAGGGTCACGAGCACATCCAGCGGACGCGGCGGCAGGGTGCGCTGGGACAGGTACCAGGCGGCCATCATCGGTACCGCCAGCTTCATCATTTCGGAGGGCTGGAAGCGGATGAAGCCGAGATCGAGCCAGCGCTGCGCACCCTTGCCGACATGGCCGAACAACTCGACCGCGACCAGCAGCGCCAGCCCGGCGCCGAACAGCCAAGGCGACCAGAGCAGGTAGATGCGCGGCGGGATGCGCGCCATGACCAGCATCAGCGTCAAACCGAGGCCGATGCGCGCCGCAAGGCTGGTCAGCTGCGCCATGCTCTGGTGCGAGGCGCTGTAGACCGTCACCGCGCCAGCGCCGAGCAGCAGCAGCAGGGCGAACAGCAGCCATGGATCCAGGCGCAGCCAGTGGAACAGCGCGCCATCACCCTCACGGTAGGGCTGCATGGCCCGGTTCCAGCCCTCGCGCAACATGGACATCAGTCGGTCTCCGCCTTGTCATTCACTTCCGCCGCCTTCAGCTCGAAGTCCCCCAGCAGCCAGCCATCCATCACCCTGCGCACGATCGGCCCCGCGGTACTCGAACCATGCTGGCCATGCTCGACAAAGGCCGCCACGACAATCCGGGGCTGCTCGACCGGGGCGAAGCCGACGAACACCGCATGGTCGTGCAGCTTGCGGGAAAGCCTTTTCTCGTCATAGCTCTCGCTCTGCTTCACCGTGAAGACCTGCGCCGTGCCGCTCTTGCCGGCCATGCGGTAGGGCCCGCCCTTCAGGGCCCTGGCCGTGCCGTAGTCCGAGTTGATGACATGATCCATGCCGCCCAGCACCACGTCCCAGTAGGCCTCCCTGCGCAGCTTGATCGGCGCCAGGGGATCCATCACGGCATCCCGCGACAGATGCGGGCGCACGGCCTCGCCCCGCCGCGCCAGCGTGGCCGTCATCTGTGCGAGCTGCAGCGGCGTGGCCAGCATGTACCCCTGGCCAATCCCCGCGATCAGGGTCTCGCCCGGATACCATATCTGGTTCCTGGCCGCGCGCTTCCACTCACGCGAAGGCATCAGGCCGGACACCTCGCCCGGCAGGTCGATGCCGGTCGGGCGACCGAGACCGAACTCCGAAAAGAAGGCATGCATGCGATCGATGCCCATGCGATGAGCCAGATCGTAGAAGAACACGTCGCAGGACTGGGCGATGGCATGATCCAGATCCACCCAGCCATGTCCGCCCTTCTTCCAGTCGCGATACTTGTGATCCTGGCCGGGCAACTGATAGTGCGGCCCGGCGAACATGCGGTACTCGGGCGTGATCAGTCCGTACTCCAGCCCCGCCAGCCCCATCACCGGCTTGACCGTGGAGCCCGGCGGATAGGCTGCGGCCAGGGCCCGGTTGAACAGCGGGCGGTCCGGGTTCTCGATCAGCGCCTTGTAGTCGCCGGTACGGATGCCGTTGACGAACAGGTTCGGATCGAAGCCCGGCTTGCTGACGAAGGCCAGCACCTCGCCATTGCGCGGGTCGATGGCGACGATGGCACCCAGGAAGTCCCCCAGCGCGGCCTCGGCCACCGCCTGCAGGCGCAGGTCCAGGGTGAGGTGCACGTCCTCGCCCGAGGTCGCGGGAACCTCCTCCAGCACGCGCAGGGTGCGACCGTGGGCATCGACCTCCAGCTTGCGGTAGCCGACCTTGCCGTGCAGGCGATCCTCGTAGAAGCGTTCCAGCCCGGTCTTGCCGATATGCGAGCTGCCGCGGTAGGCCTCGGCGTCGATGACCTGCATCTCGCGCTCGTTGATCCGCCCGACATAGCCGACCACATGGGAAACCCGCTCCACATGCGGGTAGACCCGGGTCAGGCGCGCCTGAACCTCCACCCCCGGCAGGCGCGGGCGCTCGAAGGCCAGGCGCGCGATCTCCTCTTCGTCGAGATTGAGTTTCAGCGGAATGCTGTCGAAGGACTTGCCCGACTTGAGCGCCTTGCGAAAACGCGACAGATCGGCCTCGTCCAGGACAAGCACACGCGCAAGATGGGCGAGCGTGGCCTCCATGTCGGGCACCTGCTCGGGAACGAGCTCGACCTGAAAGGACGGCGCATTGTCCGCCAGCACCACCCCGTTGCGGTCATGGATCAGGCCCCGGGCCGGGGGGATGGGTTCGATGCGGGTACGGTTCTGCTCGGCCAGGTTGACGAAGCGCTCGTGGGCGGTGACTTGCAGCCAGGCCACGCGCGCGACCACCGCGCCAAGCAGGAGAAAACATAAGACGGCGGCCAGCACGGCCCGCCGCAGGAGGATGTCCCGCGCGCGGGCCGCATCCTCCATGGGGCGGGGCTGTTTCATGGGCGCCGTACAGGGGTCTCGGGACGAAAGGGATCAGCCCGGCATGTCGTTATTGTAGCGCTCGACGGAAGCGATGATCTCGGCGCGCGCGGCGGCGGCGTCCGCCCAGCCGTCCACCTTGACCCACTTGCCCTTCTCCAGCGCCTTGTACTGCTCGAAGAAATGGGCGATCTGGCCGCGCAGCAGCTCCGGCAGGTCGGTGACTTCCTGGACATGGTCGTACAGCGGGGTGAGCTTGCCGAACGGCACGGCCACCAGCTTGGCGTCCACGCCGGCCTCGTCGCTCATCTTCAGCATGCCGACCGGACGGCAGCGGATCACGGCGCCCGGCATCAGCGGGGTCGGGGTCACCACCAGCACGTCGACCGGGTCGCCGTCCTCGGACAGGGTGTGCGGGATGAAACCGTAGTTGCAGGGGTAGAACATGGCGGTGGCCATGAAGCGGTCGACCATCAGCGCGCCGCTATCCTTGTCGATCTCGTACTTGATCGGGGCGCCCTGAGCCGGGATCTCGATGACCACGTTGATGTCTTCGGGAAGGCTCTTGCCCGCCGGGATGTGTTCAAGCAGCATGTTCCATGCCTCGTCATATTGGGTGAGCGTGTATTATAAACGGTTTGAATGGGCGCCGACCATGCGGCGCCCCCACCTCGTACCAGGAGCATCCAGCATGCGTATCGTTCTCCTCGGCGCGCCCGGCTCCGGCAAGGGCACCCAGTCCAAGTTCCTCGTCGACCACTACAAGGTGCCGCAGATCTCCACCGGCGACCTGCTGCGCGCCCAGGTCGCGGCGGGCAGCCCGCTCGGCCGCAAGGCCAGGGAGGCGATGGACAACGGCCAGCTGGTCTCCGACGACATCGTGCTCGGCATGATCCGCGAGCGCCTCGACGAGGACGATACCCAGGCTGGCTTCATTCTCGACGGTTTCCCGCGCAACATCGCCCAGGCCAGCGCCCTGGACGCCATGCTGGAAGACCTCGGCAAGCCGCTGCAGGCCGCCATCCTGCTGGACGTGCCGTTCGAGGACCTGATGCAGCGCCTGACCGGTCGCATGACCTGCGCCAAGTGCGGCGCGGTCTACAACAAGTACACCCACGCCCCGCGCAAGGCCGGCGTGTGCGACGCCTGCGGCGGCGAACTGACCCAGCGCGCGGACGACAACGAGGAGACCGTCGGCAAGCGCCTGCATGTGTTCGAGGCGCAGACCGCGCCGCTGGTCAACTTCTACAAGGCCGAGGGCAAGCTGCACAGCGTCGACGGACGCCGCGCGATGGACGCCATCTTCGCGGACTTCCGCGCCATCATTGACGGCCTGGCCTGATCGAGTGGGGGGTCGCATGTCTAACCAGCGCATCCCCTTCGCCCTGGCGGTGGCGCTCGCGTCGGCCAGCTTCTCGGCGGCCGGTCATGCCGCCGACCCCTATGCACTCTGCCCGCCCTTCGGGCCGGAGCTGCCCGAACTCCCGACCCTTGCCCCCGATGCTCCGGCCAGGGCCGAGGCCGACCGCGCGCGCCATGATGGCCGCGTGGCCGACATGCAGGGCGATGTCCGCCTGCAGCGCGGCGACCAGCGATTGCTGGCCGAACACATCCGCTACACCCTCGCGCCCGAAAAGATCGAGGTCGATGGCGACCTGCGCTTCTGGGACAGCCAGCGCATCCTGTTCGCGCAACGCGCCGCCTTCTGGCCCGGCGAGGATCGCGGCGAACTCGAGGCCGTGCGCTTCTGGCTGCCGCCGAACCACCTCTCCGGCGAGAGCGCGAAGGTCACCCGGCTGAACGCCCGGCAGGACCGGCTCGATGCGGTCAGCCTCAGCAGCTGCCCCACCAGCAAGCGCGACTGGGTGCTGGAGGCCGCCCGCATGGACCTCGACCATGACCGTGGCCGTGGCGTGGCCCATGACACCTGGCTGAGCTTCAAGGGCGTGCCGCTGTTCTATTCGCCGTGGCTCGACTTCCCGCTCGATGACCGACGCGCCAGCGGCTTCCTCTACCCGAGCCTCGGCTTCAGCAGCCCGCGTGGCGTCGAGCTGGGCATGCCCTACTACTGGAACATCGCCCCCGACCGCGATGCCACCCTCACCTTCCGGCCCATGAGCCAGCGCGGCCTGATGCTGCAGGGCGAATACCGCCAGCTCTGGCGGGCGGGCCAGGCCCAGGCCAACCTCGACTGGCTGCCCCATGATGAAGACAGCGGCCAGCAGAACCGCTACCTCGTCAACACACGCGCCGATGGCCAGGTCGCCGACTGGAACGGTTCGCTCGCCCTGCGCCGCGCCTCCGACAGGGATTTCATGCGCGACTTCAGCCTGACCCCCTGGGGCAGCACCACCGACTATCTGGAATCCCACGCCAGCGCGCGTCGCGATTACGGCCACTGGAACCTGCTGCTCAACGCCCAGCAATGGCAGACCCTGACCTACAACGTCACCGAGGCCGCGCGCCCCTACCGTCGCCTGCCGCAGGTCCGCCTGACCGGCCACGAGGCGCTCGGTCCGCTCGAGCTCACGCTCGACACCGAGGCCGTGCGCTTCGCCCATGAATTCGCCCCCAACCCCGAGGGCGAGCGCTACGCCATCCAGCCCGCGCTCAGCCTGCCGATCCAGGAGGGCTGGTACAGCATCACCCCGCGCGTGGCGCTGGACTCGACCCACGACCAGCTCGACACCGGCAGCTTCGAGCGCACCACGCCGATCACAAGCCTCGACACCCGCCTGTTCTTCGACCGCTACGGCGACACCCTGCACCAGCAGCTCGAGCCACGCCTGTACTACCTTTATGTCCCGTACCGCAAGCAGGACGGGCCGCTGTTCGACAGCGGCCTCGCCAGCCCGAGCCTGTCACGCCTGTTCACCCCCAACCGTTTCGTCGGCCGCGATCGCCTAGGCGATGCCCATGCACTGAGCTACGCCCTGACCTGGCGGGCGCTGGATGCGCTGGAAGGCTTCGAGCGCGCCAGCGTCGCACTGGGCCAGCGCTACCGTTTCAGCGACGAGCGCGTCACCCTGAACCCGGGCGACCCCAGTAACTCAAGCGGCGCGGGCGAGGTCATGGGCGAGATCGGCATCGGCCTCAGCCGCGCCTGGCGCCTGCGCCTGACCGCCGCGACCGACGCCAACATCGACAAACTCACCCAGACCTACGCCCTGCTCGGCTACCGCGGTCAGGGCGGCCACCTCTTCAATCTCCACTACGCCCAGCACAAGGACGACCCCGGCCTGCCCGACCTCGAACAGGCCGGCCTCTCTTTCGCCTGGCCCGTCAGCCGCCAGTGGCGACTGCTGGGCAGCGTGGTGGAAGACCTCAAGGGCGAGGCCGTCATCCAGGCGCTGGCCGGGGTCGAGTACGACAGCTGCTGCTGGCGCCTGCGCATGGGCGCGCGCCGCTACGTGGTCGACAGCCCGGATATCGACGTCATCGAAACCGATACCGCCGTGCTCATCCAGCTTGAATTGAAGGGCCTTGGCGGCCTTGGCCAGCAGGCTGACAGGCAATTCGAACGTGATATTCTTGGCTTCTCTTCGCTCCAGGCCGACTGAAACAGGCCCGCGAGCATCAACACCCATCCTTAAGGTCCTTGCTTGATGCCCCGCTCATTGATCGCCCTTGGCATGCTGCTCACCCTTGGCAGCCCGCTTCATGCCGCCCCGGCGACCGCCACCTTGGCAGCTGCCCCCGCCGCGGCGAACAATCAACGGGTCGAACTCGACCGCGTCGTCGCCATCGTCAACAACGAGGCCATCACCGAACGCGAACTGGCGGCGGAGATGGTCCGCGTCGGCAACCAGCTGCGCGGCAGCAAGCGTGCCGTACCGCCCACGTCCGTGCTGATGCAGCAGGTGCTGGAACGCATGATTGTCGAGCGCGCCGAGCTCCAGTTCGCCAGACAGAGCGGCATCTCGGTCGATGACCTGACCCTGGACAACACCGTGCGCGGCATCGCCAGCGACAACGGCATGGCCGTCGAGCAGTTCCGCGCCGCGCTGGCCAAGGAAGGCACGGACTGGGCGCGCTTCCGCGAGCAGGTCCGCCAGGAGATCATCCTCGGTCGCCTGCACAAGCGCGAGGTGCTGGACCGGATGCAGGTCTCCGACAAGGAGATCGATGACTTCCTCGCCAACAAGCAGATCAAGTCGGGCGAGACCCGCGAGTTCCATGTCCGCCACATCCTCGTCGCGCTGCCGGAATCCGCAAGCCCGGACGACATTGCCAAGGCCCGCGCCAAGGCCGAGGGCGCCCTCAAGGAACTGCGGGGCGGCGCCGACTTCGCCACCGTGGCCGCGAAGTCCTCCGACGCGCGCGACGCCATCGAGGGGGGCGACCTGGGCTGGCGCGCCATCGACCGCCTGCCCACGGTCTATGCCGAGACCGTGCAGGGCCTGAAGGCCGGCCAGACCTCCGAACCGATCCGCTCCCCCAGCGGCTTCCACATCGTCCAGTTGCAGGACGTCCGTGGCGCACGGGATCAGGTCGCCAAGCTGACCGAGACCCATGCCCGCCACATCCTGATCCAGACCCGCGACAACGTCTCCGACGACGAGGCCCGCCGCCGCCTGGGCGAGTTGCGCAACCGCGTCGCCAAGGGCGAATCCTTCGCCGACATGGCGCGCACCTACTCGGACGACAAGGGCTCCGCCGAGCGTGGCGGCGACCTCGGCTGGGCGCGCCCCGGACAGATGGTCGAGGCCTTCGAGCAGGTCATGAACAGCATCCCGCCCGGCCAGATCAGCGAGCCCTTCCGCTCGCAGTTCGGCTGGCACATCCTCCAGGTGATCGAACGCCGCGACGCCAGCGGCAATGTCGACTACCTGCGCCAGCAGGCCCGCGAGGCCATCGGTCGCCGCAAGGCCGAGGAAGAGCTGGAGCGCTGGCAGCGCCGCCTGCGCGACGAGGCCTTCGTCGAGATCCTGATCGGCGACAACGGCAAGAAGTGAGCGCCGCCACGAAACTGGCCCTGACCCCTGGCGAACCGGCCGGGATCGGGCCTGATCTTGCCATCCAGCTCGCCCAGGAGGCCCTCCCGGTCGAACTGGTCGCCTTCGCCGACCCCGATCTGCTGGAAACGCGCGCCGCGCGGCTGGGCCTGCCGCTGCGACTGATCCCGCACGACCCGCACCGCCCGCCGCGATTGGGCAACGCGGGTGAGCTGAGCATCGCCCCCGTGCCGCTGCGCGCCCCCGCCCACGCGGGCCGGCTCGATCCCGCCAATGCCGACTATGTGCTCGACACCCTGCGCCTCGCCGCCCGCGCCTGCCTGTCCGGCGAACTGGCCGGGCTGGTCACAGGCCCGGTGCACAAGGGCGTGATCAACGAGGGCGGAGTTTCATTCACCGGCCACACCGAATTCCTCGCCGAACTGAGCGACGGCCATCCGGTCATGATGCTGGCGACCGGCCATCTCCGCGTCGCGCTCGCCACCACCCACCTGCCCCTGCGGGAGGTGGCCGACGCGATCGACCAGCCGCTGCTGGAGAAGGTCTGCCGCATCCTCGATCACGACCTGCGCGTGCGTTTCGGCATCGCCAGCCCGCGCATCCTGGTCGCCGGCCTCAATCCGCATGCCGGCGAAGGCGGGCATCTGGGGCGCGAGGAGATCGACATCATCGAGCCCGTGCTTGCGCGCCTGCGCGCCGAGGGCCTGGACCTGATCGGCCCCCTGCCCGCCGACACCCTGTTCACCCGCGACCGCCTGCAAGGCGCCGACGCCGTGCTCGCCATGTACCACGACCAGGGCCTGCCCGTGCTCAAGTACGCAGGCTTCGGCGAGGCGGTCAACATCACCCTCGGCCTGCCGCTGCTGCGCACCTCGGTCGATCACGGCACCGCGCTTGAACTCGCCGGCACCGGCCGCGCCCGGGTGATGAGCCTGCGCCAGGCCGTGCTGATGGCCCACACCATGGCCTCATCGAAAACCCCATGACCACCCACATCCCCCGCAAGCGCTTCGGCCAGCACTTCCTGCATGATCGCGGCGTGATCCTGCGCATCGTGCAGGCCATCGACCCGCGGCCCGGCCAGCGCATCGTCGAGATCGGTCCGGGCCTTGGCGCGCTCACCCTGCCGGTGCTGGAGCGCTGCAAGCGCATGGACGTGGTCGAACTGGACCGCGACGTGATCCCGCACCTGATCGCGGCCTGCGAGGGCAGGGGCGAGCTGGTCGTCCACCAGGTCGATGCCCTGCAGTTCCGCTTCGCCGATCTGGCCGGGCCGGATGAAAGGCTGCGGGTCATCGGCAACCTGCCCTACAACATCTCCACCCCGCTGATGTTCCACCTGTTCGATCAGACCCGCGACGACCGCCCGGTCATCTCGGACATGACCTTCATGCTCCAGCTCGAGGTCTGCCAGCGGCTCGCCGCCGCGCCGAATACCGAGCACTACGGCCGGCTGTCGGTGATGGCGCAGTATCACGCGCGGATCGAGTTCCTGTTCCATGTCGGGCGCGGGGCGTTCAACCCGCCGCCCAGGGTGGAATCCGGCATCGTTCGCCTGACCCCCCATGGCGAGCCGCCGGTGGATGTCGGCGACAAGGGGCTGTTTGACCGCATGGTGGCCCAGGCCTTCAACATGCGCCGCAAGACCCTGCGCAACGGGCTGAAGGGCTTTGTCGACGCAGCCGGTTTCGAAGCCGCGGGCATCGACCCGGTGCGCCGGCCGGAAACCCTGAGCCTGGAGGAATTCGCCACCCTGAGTCGTGTGGCCTGTGGGAGCGGGCTTGCCCGCGATGGTGGCTTGATCGCGAGCAAGCTCGCTCCCACAGATGAGGCGCCATGACGGCTACACCAAGCATCCACGCCGATGCCGCCGCCCTCGCCGAGGCGGTCGCCGCGCGCTGGGCGGCGCTGGCCGGGGAGGCCATCCGCGAGCATGGACGCTTCACCGTCGCCCTCTCCGGTGGCCGCACGCCCCGCGCCCTGTACGAGCGGCTCGCCAGCCCCGCCTGGGCGGATCGCCTGCCCTGGGCGCAGACCGAACTCTATCTGGGCGATGAGCGCTGCGTGCCCGGCGACCATGCCGACAGCAATGCACGCATGGTGCGCGAGGCCCTGCTCGACCGGCTGCCGAACCCGCCCCGCTTCTTCCCGATGGTGAGCACGCCGGACCAGCCCGCTCAGGACGCCGCCCGCTACAGCGCCCTGCTGCGTGACCGCCTGACCGAGGACGGCCCCGTGCCTTGCTTCGACCTCGTCCTGCTCGGCATGGGCGCGGACGGCCACTTCGCCTCGCTGTTTCCCGGCACCACCGCGCTCGAGGACCGCGAAGGCCTCGTCCTGCCGGTCCGGGTGGAGAAGCTCGGCGCCTGGCGGATCTCGCTGGGCCGCCGGGTGATTGCCGCCGCGCGGCATCGCATCGTCATGGTCAGTGGCGCCGACAAGCGGGCTGCCCTGGCCGAGGTCCTGCACGAGCCCGACTCCCTGCTGCCCATCGCCCGGCTTCGGGCCCAGGCGAGCCTGGAGTGGCATATCGACCCGGCGGCCGCCCCTGCCGTTTGAGGGGGCACAAACCGGTCACGAGGGATCGAGCAGCCTGTCGGACTTGAGACGATCTGGCTGCAAAAGCATGCGG
>SDAY01000163.1 GCA_006212015.1 Halothiobacillaceae bacterium | reverse complement strand
CTAGTTCAAACAACACCATTTGTGATGTCCGAGGAGTTCCGCCCCATGCGCATGGATAAATTCACCGCCAAGTTCCAGCAGGCCCTGGCCGACGCCCAGTCGCTCGCCGTTGGCCGCGATCACCAGCTCATCGAACCCGCCCACCTGCTCGCGGCCCTGCTCGATCAGGACGGCGGTTCGGCGCGCAGTCTTCTGCAGTTCGCCGAGGTCAATGTCAACCTGCTGCGCACCCAGCTCAACGAGGCGCTCGATCGGCTGCCGACCGTCAGCGGCGCGGCCGGCGAGGTGCATATCTCCAACGACCTGGGCCGTCTGCTGAACGTGACCGACAAGTTGGCCCAGCAGCGCAAGGACGCCTACATCTCCAGCGAGCTGTTCCTGCTCGCGGCGGTGGAGGACAAGGGCACGACCGGCGAGCTGCTGCGCAAGGCGGGCGCCACCAAGGGCATGCTCGAACAGGCGGTCGACAGGCTGCGCGGCGGCCAGAAGGTGGACGATGCGAATGCCGAGGAGTCGCGTCAGGCGCTGGAAAAATACACCATGGATCTGACCGCGCGCGCCGAGAGCGGAAAGCTCGACCCGGTGATCGGCCGCGACGAGGAGATCCGCCGCTGCATCCAGATCCTGCAGCGCCGCACCAAGAATAATCCGGTGCTGATCGGCGAGCCGGGCGTGGGCAAGACCGCCATTGCCGAGGGGCTGGCCCAGCGGGTGGTCAACGGCGAGGTGCCAGAGGGCCTGAAGGGCAAGCGCGTGCTCTCACTCGACATGGGTGCGCTGCTGGCCGGGGCCAAGTTCCGCGGCGAGTTCGAGGAGCGCCTCAAGGCGGTGCTGAACGACATGGCCAAGGCCGAGGGCAATATCATCCTGTTCATCGACGAACTGCACACCATGGTCGGCGCGGGCAAGGCCGAGGGCGCGATGGACGCGGGCAACATGCTCAAGCCTGCGCTGGCGCGCGGTGAGCTGCACTGCATCGGCGCTACCACCCTGGACGAGTACCGCCAGTACATCGAGAAGGACGCCGCGCTGGAGCGCCGCTTCCAGCAGGTGCTGGTCGAGGAGCCGAGCGTGGAGGACACCATCGCCATCCTGCGCGGCCTGAAGGAGCGCTACGAGGTGCACCACGGGGTCGAGATCACCGACCCGGCCATCGTCGCCGCCGCCACCCTCTCGCACCGCTACATCACCAGCCGCCAGCTGCCGGACAAGGCCATCGACCTGGTCGACGAGGCCGCCAGCCGCATCCGCATGGAGATCGACTCCAAGCCGGAGGCGATGGATCGCCTCGAGCGCCGCCTGATCCAGCTACGCATGGAACAGGTCGCGCTGAAGAAGGAGAGCGACGAGGCCAGCAAGAAGCGGCTGGCCGCGCTGGAGGATGACATCGAGCGCCTGCAGCGCGAGTTTGATGCGATGGATGAGGAGTGGAAGCGCGAAAAATTCCTGCTCGAAGGCGCGTCCAAGATCAAGGAAGAGCTCGACCGCGTGCGCGTCGAGTTCGATGCGGCGCGCCGCGCCAACGATCTCGCCCGCATGTCTGAGCTGCAATACGGTCGCATTCCCGAGCTGGAGAAGCGGCTGGCCGAGGCGCAGGCCGTCGATCAGACCGATTTCAAGCTGCTGCGCACCGAGGTGGGCGAGGAAGAGATTGCCGAGATCGTCGCCCGCTGGACCGGCATTCCGGTCAGCAAGATGCTTGAGGGCGAGCGCGACAAGCTGCTGCGCATGGAGGACGAACTTGGCAAGCGCGTGATCGGCCAGGGCGAGGCGGTCAGGGCGGTGTCCGATGCCATCCGTCGCGCCCGCGCGGGGCTGTCCGACCCGAATCGCCCGAGCGGCTCCTTCCTGTTCCTCGGCCCCACCGGCGTGGGCAAGACCGAACTGACCAAGGCGCTGGCGGGCTTCCTGTTCGACACCGAGGAGGCGATGGTGCGCATCGACATGTCCGAGTTCATGGAGAAGCATTCCGTGGCCCGGCTGATCGGCGCGCCGCCGGGCTATGTCGGCTACGAGGAGGGCGGTTACCTGACCGAGGCCGTGCGCCGCAGGCCCTACGCCGTGGTGCTGCTGGACGAGGTGGAGAAGGCCCACCCGGACGTGTTCAACGTGCTGCTGCAGGTGCTGGACGACGGGCGCCTGACCGACGGCCAGGGGCGCACCGTGGACTTCCGCAACACCGTGATCGTGATGACCTCCAACCTGGGCAGCCACCGCATCCAGGAGCTGGCGGGCGAGGCCAACTACGAGCAGATGAAGTCCGAGGTGATGGAGGTCGTCGGCCAGCACTTCCGCCCCGAGTTCATCAACCGCATCGACGAGGCGGTGGTGTTCCATCCGCTCGGCCGTGAGCAGATCCGCCGCATCGTCGAGATCCAGACCGCCAACCTGCGCAAGCGCCTGGAAGGCCGCGACATGCAGCTTGTGCTGTCCGAGGCGGCGCTGGACCTGCTCGGCGAGGCCGGCTTCGACCCGGTCTACGGCGCCCGCCCGCTCAAGCGCGCCATCCAGCACAAGCTGGAGAACGGCCTCGCGCAGGCCATCCTCAAGGGCGAGTTCGGGCCGGGGGATGTCATCCGCGTGGATGTGGAAGGCGACGCGCTGGTGCTCGCCAGGGGCTGATTCGCATCGCCCGGAGTGAGAAAGGCCTCGCGGGGAGATCCGCGAGGCCTTTTTTGTGCCTGCCTAAACGACTCAGGGCAGGGTGAAATTCAGCGGGGTGGCGCCCGTGCTCACCGTCACCGTGGCCGATGGCGTGGACAGGAAGCTCAGGCTGTCATCGGCGCTCGGATCATCCGAGGCCGCATCGCAAGTCAGGGCCAGGGTGTAGCTGCCTGCAACCAGCGGGGCGGTGACATAGCGGCACACGGCCGGGGTCGAGGCGTCGCAAGTCACCGCGGCGCTGGTGATCGGGTTCAGGCCGTGCGGCGACGGACAGTCCGAGAGGACGCCGCCGTTGTCCACGTAGCAGATGTCGTCGGGCGTGGCGCCCGTGCCTTCGTAGACATACACCGCGCAGTCGTCGCCTGCCGCAGCGCTTCCCACCGTGCCGGCGAAGTGGCCAGCCTGGAGCGCAGCGTGTAGCCCTTGGCGTCCTCATGCACCGACTTGCGCAGGTCGAATTCCACGGTGAAGTCGCTGACCCCCCCGGCCGCCACGCTGAAGCCGGAATGCAGCTTGAGGCCGCTGTTCTCGTTGCTGGGGATGTCGAGCGGTTCGATGACCTCGTTCGACTGTCCTTGGTTGAAGACGATCGCGGCCGCATCGACATACAGCCGGATCCACTCGTAGCGGTCGGCGGGCACGGTGATGCCGTCCAGCAACTTGAGCCGGTCGACGCCCTGATAATCCATCAGGTTGACGGTGTAGGGCTGGCTGCCGGCCGCCACCGGATCGCTGTCGAGGATGTCGTTGAGCGTCTCGCCGCTGGCGCGGTGCAGTTCGACGCGCGAGAAGGTGATGTTGACCGCGTCGGCCCCGTCGACCGGGGCGTCCTGCACCGACAGGCTGAGCGTGCCGGTGCTCGTCCCGCCTCCGCCGCCGCAGGCGGCCAGCATGAGGGTGGACAGGGCCAGGGCGGTCAGGGCAGGGGCGGTGCGGGTGGTGCATGCGTTCATGGAACAATCCTCCAGATCTCATGGGGCGACATTCCGACTCTAGCAGCCTGTCGGGCTTGAGCGGCTGAAGCGAAAAAGTCGCCGGCCGAGGACAGATTTTGACGATTTTGCCGGGCCATAGCACAGACTATGGCCCAAAAAAGCGGCGAGATATGGACCGGCCCGCGGCTTTTGCAGCCAGATCGCCTCAAGTCCGACAGGCTGCTAGCAGCCTGTCGGGTTGTCCGGGGGGCGCAAGCAGGTAAAAGTTTGTGTTCCCGTCCCGCGCATTTCGGGCTATAACCACTTTCGATGCGCGTCATGTCGATGTCATGCGAAGGGCGCAGCATCA
>SDAY01000162.1 GCA_006212015.1 Halothiobacillaceae bacterium | reverse complement strand
GCGCGCGCACCACCGAGAGCCAGGTCCACCGCGAGCTGGCCTCCGGCCTGTCCTGCCCGGTCGGCTTCAAGAACGGCACCGACGGCGGCCTGCAGGTGGCGATCGACGCCATCCGCGCCGCCGAGCGCCCGCATCACTTCCTCTCGGTCACCAAGGAAGGCCATTCGGCCATCTTCTCGACCCGAGGCAACGAGGACGGTCACATCATCCTGCGCGGCGGGCGCGAACCGAATTACGATGCGGCGAGCGTTGCGGAGGCTTCAGAGGCCTTGGTCAAGGCACACTTGCCGCCCCGCATCATGATCGACTTCTCCCACGCCAACAGCCGCAAGCAGCACATGCTGCAGATCGAGGTGGCGAAGGATGTCGCGTCGCAGGTCGCGGCGGGTAATCGCCACATCGTCGGCGCGATGATCGAGAGCCACATCGTCGGCGGTCGCCAGGATGTCCAGGACGGCTGCACCCTGACCTACGGCCAGAGCATCACCGATGCCTGCATCGGCTGGGAGGACAGCGTGCGGGTCCTCCACGATCTGGCCATGGCGGTCAGAAAACGTCGTCAAGCAAGGTAAGCACCGATGCTGGATCTGGTCCTCGCGGGCGGCTGGTGGATGGCGCCGATCATCCTCTCCTCGGTCATCGCGCTCGGCATCATCATCGAGCGCGCCTGGAGCCTGCGCCGCGAGCGGGTGATCCCGCCGGGCGTGGTGGATGAGCTCGAAGCCCTGGTCCGGCGGCGTGAGGTGTCCATGACGCGCCTGAGAGACATCGCGGATCGTTCGCCACTGGGGCGCGTGCTGTCCGCCGGACTCGCGCCCTATACCCTCAGTCGCGAGGAAATGAAGGCCCGCATCGAGGACGCGGGACGTCATGTCGCCCATGACCTTGAATGCTGCCTGAGCGCGCTTGGCACCATCGCGGTCATCAGCCCGCTGCTGGGCCTGCTGGGCACCGTGGTCGGCATGATCATGACCTTCGAGGTCATCACGACCCAGGGGCTGGGCCAGCCGACTGACCTTGCGGGTGGCATTTCCACCGCGCTGCTCACCACGGCGGGGGGGCTGATCGTGGCCGTGCCCGCCGTGATCGCGCATCGCGCCTTTCGCGCCCAGGTCGATCGCCTGGTCATCGACATGGAGCGCGAGGCCATGCGCCTGATCGACGCCGTGTTCGCGGCCGAGGCGCGCGCGGCATGAATTTCCGCCCCCGTTCGCGCGACGAGGTGACGCTCGATCTGACCTCGCTGATCGACGTGGTGTTCCTGCTGTTGCTGTTCTTCATGCTGACCACGACCTTTGTTCAGGCCCAGCGTCTCAATGTCGATCTGCCCGAGGCAGGGCAGGGACAAGGGGCGAAGACCAAGGCGTCCTGGACCATCGAGATCGATGCCAGTGGCCGCTATTCGCTCAACGGCGATCTGGTTTCATCAGACCAGCTGACGGCTCGGCTCGAGTCCATCCCCGAGCCTCACGCCGACGCCTCCGTGTTGATCCGCGCGGATGGCAAGGCGACCCATCAGTCGGTGGTCCATGCCCTGGATGCGGCGCGTGCGGCCGGGCTTGTCCATGTCGGGCTTGCGACCGAATCGAACCCTTCATCGACCGGGCGCCGATGAACCCGATGCCTTCCGACTCGAAAGGGATGGACACCTACCGCCGCTTGCTGGGTTATGTGCGGCCGCACTGGCGCATCTTCGTGCTTGCGATCATCGGCATGGCCGCTGCGTCCGCCACGGATGTGGCCTTCGCCGCGCTGATGAAGCCCTTGCTGGATGGCAGTTTCGTCGCGAAGGATCAGCAGGCCATCACCTGGGTGCCGCTTGCCTTGATCGGCGTCTTTCTCGTCCGCGCGGTGAGCGAGTTTGCCGCCAAATACGGGATGAGCTGGATTTCCCGTCAGGTCATCAGCAGCCTGCGCCAGCAGATATTCGACAAGTTCACCCGGCTGCCGACACGCTTTTTCGACCATGCCCAATCGGGCGACCTGTTGGCCCGCATGACCTACACCGTCGAGCAAGTGGCCACGACCGGAACCACGGTGCTTTCCACCCTGATTCGCGATGGCCTCACCGTCATCGGTCTGCTGGCATGGATGCTCTGGCTCAGTCCGCAGCTCACCGTGTTCATTCTCGTCGTCGCGCCCATGGTCGTTGGCCTGATTGCACTGGTCGGTCGTCATTTCCGTCGCTACAGCCGTCACATCCAGGTCTCGGTCGGTGAAATTGCCCAGGTGGCGGACGAGGTCATTGGCGGGCACCGACTGGTGAGGGTCTATGGCGGCGAGGACTACGAGCGCCAGCGCTTCGCCGCGGTCAATGACAAGAACCTCCGCGCCTTCATGAAGATGGAAGGGATCAGTGCGCTGACCACGCCGGTGGTTCAGTTGCTGGTGGCGCTGTCCATTGCCGCAATCATCGCGTTCGCGACCAGCGGTGAACGTCTTGAGGCGCTGACCGTCGGCACCTTCATCTCCTTCATCACCGCGCTGGCCATGCTGCTCTCGCCGCTCAAGCGCCTGACCAACCTCAATGCCATGCTGCAAAAGGGCATTGCCGCAGGCGAGCAGATCTTTGCCACGCTGGACATCGCGGACGAGCCGGACAACGGCCATCGGTCCATCGACAAGCCAAGGGGCGCGCTGCGCTTCGAGGCTGTCCGCTTCCGTTATGCGGAGGAATCACCGGAGATCCTGCTCGGCATCGACCTGGAGGTGCCGGCGGAGACCACGGTAGCAATCGTCGGCCAGTCCGGTAGCGGCAAGAGCACCCTGCTCAATCTGCTGCCGCGGTTCTATGAGCCCACCGAAGGGCGCATCCTGCTCGACGGGATCGACATTCGCGATCTCCCCCTGAGCGTGCTGCGCGAGCAACTGGCGTGGGTCGGGCAGGAGGTCACCCTGTTCGACGACAGCATCGCCAACAACATCGCCTATGGCCGGCTCAAGGGCATGCCGATGGAGGCCATCCGCGCGGCGGCGGACCAGGCGCAGGCCACGACCTTCATCGAGGCCCTGCCTCGGGGCTTCGAGACCCGCGTCGGCGAGCGCGGCGTGCTGCTTTCCGGCGGCCAGCGGCAGCGCATCGCCATCGCCCGCGCCCTATTGCGGCAGGCCCCCATCCTGCTGCTGGACGAGGCGACCTCGGCGCTGGACACGGCCTCCGAGCGCATGATCCAGCAGGCGCTGGAAGGCCTGATGCGCCATCGCACCACGCTGATCATCGCCCACCGCCTGTCCACCATCCAGAAGGCCGACCTGATCGTGGTCATGGAGGCGGGGCGCATCGTCGAACAGGGCCGCCATGAAGAGCTGCTCGAACGGGGCGGGCACTATGCGCGCCTGTATCGCCTGCAGTTCAACGAGTCTGCGGGGTCGTCGTGAAGACCCCCGGCTTCTGGCCGTCGAGGGTGGATCCGCGCAGCCTGCTGCTCGCGCCGCTCGGCTGGCTGTGGTGCCGCCTCGCTCGTGACCGCCTCGAAGCCTATCGCTCAGGTCGCAAGCCCTCCGAGCGCCTGCCCGTGCCCGTCATCGTGATCGGCAATGTCACGGTCGGAGGCAGCGGCAAGACCCCCCTCACGCACTGGCTGGCCCGTCGCCTCAAGGCCGAGGGCTGGCATCCCGCCGTCATCAGCCGGGGCTACGGCGCCAGGATCGAGGGCGAGCCGCGTCGTGTTCGCCCCGAAGATAGCGCCGCCGAGGTGGGCGACGAACCGCTGCTGCTCAAGCGCGGTCTGGGCGAGATCGAGGTGATCGTCCATCCGCAACGCGCACTCGCCGGACGGAAGGCGATGGAGCTTGGCGCCGATGTGCTGCTGCTGGACGACGGCCTGCAACACCTGCAACTGGCGCGCGACATCGAGATCGCCGTGGTCGATGGCGCCCGTGGCCTGGGCAATGGCCGCTGCCTGCCGGCGGGGCCCTTGCGCGAACCCGCGCAACGCCTGGCCGAGGTGGATGCCGTG
>SDAY01000161.1 GCA_006212015.1 Halothiobacillaceae bacterium | reverse complement strand
TCCGGATCGCCTCGATCTCCTGCATCAGGGCCCTCTTGGCCTCCTCGTTTGATGCGGACGCAGGGCCAGCCTTCACGGCGGGCTTGGGTTCGGTCGCCGCTGGTGCTGTGGGAGCAGCCACCGGGACGTCCGGCTCAACGATCGCGGGCCTGGCAGACTCAGGCTTGGGGCTTGCGCCACCAGGAAGGATCAGGATTCCGGGCCGAGGCTCGGGCTTGACCGGCAAGGGCGACTCGATGACCGGCTTTTCGGTGGGCGCAGGTCGGAGCTTCTTTTGGGCGGCGAGCGGCACCGATCCGATTTGCTCCGGGGTCGGAACCTTGATCGTGACGCCCGTCTTGATCTTGTCCGGGTTGCCATGGATGAAAGCAGACGGGTTCAGGTGGACGATGGCGGCGATGACCTCATCGATCCGATGCGCACCCTTCGGAAACAAGGCTTCGGCTATCAGATTGATGCTTTCCCCTGAACGGATCGGTCCATACATTGCAGGGACGTCCGACAACTGGACCTTGTCGTCAACTGACGCTGCAACAACCGATTTCACTTCCTCTCGGGAATCTTGATCGACTGGCGCGGCTGCGGGGGCATTATCGATAACCAAAATCTTTTCGTCTGGTTTTTTCTCCTCGACAGGCACAGGGATGATCGGCGCGACAACTGGTTCCCCGGCTGGCACGAGAGCCGTTACCTCTGGCGCGGGGGCGGACACGGGTTCAGTTTTCTTCGCGACCGGCTGCTCGGCTCGTGATGTGTCAGACAGGCGCAGAATAAGGTGCGACGGCACCTGGTTGCAGGTCATTCCACCGAGCATCGGAATGCCCACGCTGGAAGGCGGGACGGTACACTCGAAATAAATGGTGTCGGCCGCGACGGGGGCCGAAATGGCGATCATGATGGCCGAAGCCACAACAGTCCTTGATGTGTAAAACATCCTATTCACTCCTTTTTTCCTTAAACATTCTGCTGAGGGCCGCCCGCGCATGATCTGCGAAAGGCCCCTCGAAGCTCGAAATCTTACCGGCAGATAAGGTCCGGTGGTAGATGTAGAAATGCTGGCCGTAACCAGGGTGGCCCTTGTAGCGCTCGCGCAGTATTTGCATGTAGTCTTGCGCATCCCCAATCCAGTCGGCAGGCGGGGCGAAGGCGCATGGCGCACCTGGCGTGGTGTCCACGCGCGTGAAATCGAAGCGACCTCCTCCATGACGCCACAAGCTCACAGTACATCTCCGCCTGCGACGCGGCGGAAGCCTTCGCGGATGTCATCCATGCCGATGCTCGCACCGCCCTCCCCACGGGCGGCCGCTTTCGACGCCATGCGGTTGACGGCGGCCTGGAGGACCTCGTTCACCGTTGCGAGGGGATGGCCTAACACCAGTTCGGCGATGTCTTCCGCGCGAACCGCCGGCTCGATTGTCGCACGCACGGCGTCGATCCACTTCTGGATGTGGTCGCGCAGGGCTTCGCGGCCCGGCAGTTCAAACTCGACCTTCTCGGTGAAGCGACCGCCGCGGAGTGCCGCGGGATCGAAGTTGTCCGGATGGTTGGTCGCAGCGATGAACACCACGTCCGGCACCCGGCCATTGGCCCCATCCATGGCGGTCAGCAGCTTGTTGGTGATGCTGGCGGCGTTGCTGAAGCCCCGATGCCCGAACACGTCGTCCGCTTCGTCGATGAACACCACCACAGGACGGAGGTCGGAAGCCTCGCTCATGATCTCGTCGATCTTCTTCGGGTTGGCCAGCAGGTCATGCCCGGTCGTGGTGAGGAACGCCCAATCCGCGCTGTTGGCCAGCGCCCGCGCGGTAAAAGTCTTGCCCGTGCCCGGGGGGCCGTAGAACAGGATGCCGCGTGGAAGCGCTCCACCAAGGCGCTCGATGGCCTCGATGTTCTTCATCCGGCCGGCGATATCCTCAAGGGATTCCTGCATGCGCGGTGAGAGCGTGAGCTGCTCGAGCGTTGGACCGCCCTCCCCTCGCGCACCCTTGCGCCCCTGCACCTTGCGCAGCGCGGCCATGAAGCCGTCGAAGTCGGCCGGGCCGTCGATGCCCATGCGCGCAGCCTCATCGACGATCGCCTGCATACGGGCGACAGAAAAGCCGCTCCACCGGCGTGCCAGGCGTTTCAGCGTTTCAGCTTGCGTGGTCAGTCCGGTCTTGATGACACGCTCCTTGAGAATGGCGAACCGCGCCTCCTCGTCGGGATACGGCACCTCGATCTTGAAGTCGAAACGGCCCTCGCGGATGGCGGCCGGATCCAGCTGGTCAAGCAAGTTGGTCGCGCCGATCACCACCACACCCCGGACGCGCAGGCGTTCGATGGCGGGAAGGAAGGCGCTCACCAGGCGTGCGGCCTCCGAGTCGGCATTGGATACCTTGCTCCGGTCGATGAGGATCGTATCGATCTCGTCCATGAACAAAACCACTGGTGCCTGTTGCTCGGCCTCGCGGAAAACGGCCATTACCTGCTCGGTGGTCTGGTTCACCCAGCGGCTGGCGGTCTGGCCGAAGTTCGCCTTGATGATCTTCAGCCCAAGCTCGCCCGCCAGCGCTTCGGCGAAAAAGGTCTTGCCCGTGCCCGGCGGGCCGTAGAGCAAAATGCCGTTGCGCGCCGCCACGCCACGGCGCCGTGCGTTGACGATCTCGCGTCCGGCCTCGCTAAGACGAGCCTTCAGATCGGACATGCCGACCACATGGCTGAAGTTGTAGCGGGGTTTCTCGGCCCGGAAGGGACTACTTGTCGCCTCGGCACCATCCTGTCCTTCGTGCGTCGCGCCCTGTCTGCGGCGCGCAGGGCTCCCAACGACCCGCTTCATGATGTCGGTCGGCATGACGTTAATCCGGCCCGTGCGGATGATGCCGGCCAAATCGATGATCGCCAGCATGAGGAGGGGCAAAGCCATGACGATCGATGGATTCACCTCGCTGATACCAAAAAATGCAACGTAGACCAAGAGGGCAGCAGCGAGGTGTCCGGAGTAAACCTTGGCAAGGCGATAGTACAGTCCCGCAATCAGCAGGAGAACTCCAAGGCCGGAATAAGCCAGAAACCGGGCCGCCTCCATATAGGCATCGATCCGCTGCAGGCGAACAAACTCTTCGGCGTCATCCGTCAACACACCACGCTGAACCTGCCAGAAATGGGAGCTCATCAAATCGGAGACGGGAGACAAAACCTGCAGATAGCCCGCCAGCATGCCCCCCAAGAAGGATGGTGAGATGAGGAAGGTCAGGATCTGAGGAATCGCCAGCACCGCGGCGACCCCAGCCGCCACGATCCCTCCAGGGAGAAATCCGATCCGGGAGATGAGAGCACGGGCGTTCTTAAAAAAGAGCACTAAGGTAACCAGATACGCTGCTCCAAGGATGCCCCCAGCGTATGTGTCGACGAGTCGATCCCAGAACACGTCCGCATCCTTGACCCCATACAGGACCAGCCCGGCTTGCATAGCCGCCCAGGCGAACGTACCCACCAGCAAGGGAACCATCCACCGCTCAAGATGACGGCCAGTACGGTCAAGCAGCGGCATCACACCAGTGGAGGGTGGTCGCAAGTGACTTGCGTCAATCACGTCATCACGAGGCGCCTGCTGTCCGACATGAACGCCACGGCGTAACCTATCTTCGAGGCGTTCGCAGCGCCGGATGAACTCGCTGCGGTTCTCGAGCGGAACGTGCTCATGAACCACCTTGTTCCGCATGGCAGCGAGCCGACGGCCTTCTTTGACGACGGTTTCTGGCACCATGTTAGAAACCGACGTGAGCAGCGTTCCTAGTCCCGTGCCTGTCGCCCCATACGACTCCTTGAGCAAGCGCTCGAGCCGAACGGTGTATTCGATCACGATGTCGTTGTCTGATCGCGTGTTCATAAGAGCGTCCTTTTCCATTCCTTGCCTCCACTCTTGCACACATCGACAGAAGCGCAAACAATCAGGCTGCTGTAGGACTCCGGCCCTGCTGCAGAAGCACGCGCTGGCGCATGATGTCGGCACCCAGGTGATGGAACTGACCTTCGCGGATCTTGGT
>SDAY01000160.1 GCA_006212015.1 Halothiobacillaceae bacterium | reverse complement strand
CGGTAGTGCTCCTGCTGGCGGTCGAGGAAGGCCTCAAGCGATTCGTTCGGCTGAGGCTCGCTGGTCTTGTAGTCGACGATCCAGCGCGCCCCCCGGTCGACAAAGCTGCGGTCGATGACGGCGCTGACCGGCGCGCCCTCGAGCATGCCGCCCAGCGCCCATTCGCAGCGGGCATCCTCGTGTCTGGCGAGTATCCAGCGACCCCGCGCATCCTCCAGGGTGTTCCGTACCGCGCGGATCACCCGCTCGACGCCGCCGTCCAGTGCGCGCGCCTCGACACCCAGCCGCATCAGCGACTGGCGCAGCGCGGGCTTAAGTGCGTTCAGCCGCCCGCCATCCCAGCCATCCACGCCCTGCAGGGCCATGCTTTCCAGCAGACGATGCACCAGCGTGCCGACATGACGCGGGGTCTCGTCGCCCTCATCCCAGCCGGTCGTCTGGCCTTCTTCAGTTGCGGCACGGGTACTCAAGGCTTGCGGACTGACACGATCGACACGGATGCCCGGTGGTGGCTCAGGCGCGCGCCAGTCGGCAGGCAGGCGTCGTAGCCCGGATGGAGCCTTGGCGGAATCCGGGAGGCGCACCGCCCCGGATTCCGGCCTGCGGCCTTCATCCGGGCTACGGGAGGGCGGCTCGACCCGGCCCGCGATCCCCGGCCACAGTCGCGCCAGCAGGGAGCGCTTCGGCGGCTGCCAGTCCTCATCCTTGCCCAGCGGCACCTCGGCCAGCAGGTGCAGGCGCTGGATGGCGCGGGTCGCGGCGACATACAGCAGCCGCCCGTCCTCGTAGCTGCCGCGCGCCTGCCGCACCCTGGCCAGCCAGGCGTACAGCGGCGCCTCGGCCTCGCCCAGCCCCTTGATCGGCGCCAGCAGCAGGTCGACCTCATGGCCATTGACATGGTTGGCCTCCCGCTCCAGCCACAGCAGCAGCTGGCTGTCCTCGCCGCGCGGCACGCGGGCAAGGCCGGGCAGGATGACGGTATGGAACTGCAGGCCCTTGGACTTGTGAATGGTCATCACCTGCACCCGGGCTTCCCCGGCGGGCGGCGCGAACAGCCTCTTCAAGGCCTCGTCCAGCGTGCGCGGGGTCGGCTCCTCCCCGACCGCATCGAGCAGGTCGAGCAGGATGCGCGCCTCCTCAAGCTCGCGCGGACCACGGGCGCAGGCCGGGCCGCCCAGCGCCAGCCAGGCGGCTTCGACCTGCCGCCGCAGGGGCACGCGACCACCGTCCGCCAGGCTCGCGGCCAGCGCGGCGCGCACGCGCAGCAGGCGCTCGCGGCCCTCCGCGCTCATGGAGGCAAGCCGGGCCTCGTCGTGCATGGCCTGCCAGAGGGTTCCGGCATGATCGCCCGCCAGCGCCAGAAGATCCGCCAGGGTCAGCCCGCACCAGGGCGCGCGCAGCAGCGCCAGCCAGGCGATGCGGTCGGCGGGGTGCAGCAGGGCGCGGGTCAGGGCCAGCAGGTCCTGCACCATCGGCTGGTCGGCCAGCTGCTCGATCTCGACCGCGTGGAAGCCGATGCCCGCGTCGCGCAGGGCGGGCAGGATGCGCGCCAGATGACCGCGCGAGCGCACCAGGATGGCGACGGACCGATCCGCGGCCTTCAGCGCGCCGTCCTGATCCAGACCCTGCAGCGCCGCGCGGGTCAGGCGGACGACCTCGGCGGCCTCGCGCACACCGGGCTCCGGCGCATCGCCCCCCGATTCACTGGCCGATTCACCCTCCCCGTCCGGCTTGGGCCTCGGGAACAGGCGCACCCGCACGGCCTCGCCGTCCGCCCGCGGGTGATGGGCGGTCGACGCGGTGTAGGGCACCGCGCCCTCGGCGATGTTCTCGCGTTCGGCCAGCACATGCGGGAATGCCGCGTTGACCCAGTCCACCACGCCCGCCTGCGAGCGGAAATTGGTGCTGAGGACCAGCGGCGCCAGCCGGAGCAGTCCGTCGCCACAGCGTATCCCTTCGCGCTGGGCGCGCAGGAACAGGCCGACCTCCGCCTCACGGAAGCGGTAGATCGACTGCATCGGGTCGCCGACCAGGAACAGGCTGCGGCCCTGCGCCTCGGTGCAGTCGTGCTCGCCCGGTTGCCAGCCAGCGAGCAGCCGCTCCAGCAGGGCGAACTGGGTATGCGAGGTGTCCTGGAACTCATCCAGCAGGATATGGCGGATGCGGTAGTCGAAGGCCAGCAACAGATCGCTCGGCGCGTCGGCATCGCCCAGCGCGCGCGCGGCGCCCAGCGCGGTTTCGACGAAATCGACCTCGCCACGGGCCGCGAAGACCAGGCCAAGCTCAGCCATGGCCAGCTTGAGCAGGCGCAGCAGGGCATCGAGCACACGCCAGTCAGGGTCCTCGTACACGGGCGCAGGCATGGCGCGCACGGCATGCAGCGCCGCCGCCAGATCCGGGTGCTCGCGCAAGGCCTCCAGCAGTGCGACCACCCTTGTCTTGAACGCGGTCCGCTCGGCCTTGATGTCCTTGTCGATCCCCTTCTCGCTCGGGGCGGGCACGCCATTCTTCACGCTCAAGGCCTTGCGCCACTCACCCGTGTTGGTCAGCAGCAAGCCGGCCAGACCACGCCACCGCACCACCCCCTCGATGCCCTGTTGCGGCCAGCCACGCACCTGCCAATGCATGCGCGGGTCGTCATCGCCGACCTCCTGCTCGGCCAGGTGCGCGCACAGGGTCGCCGCGAGGATGCCGGTTTCACCCCTCAGCCGATCGGGAAAAAGCCCATGCAGGGCCTCCAGCTCGTCCTCGACCATGCGCCGCACGGCGGCCTCCAGCCCCTCACGACCGACTCCGGCGAACACATGCCGCCCCCACTGGTCGCGTTTGCCGAGCATGCCCGCCAGCAGGTCGCGCACCCGGCCAAGGTCGTTGCCCAGATGGCGCAGCAGGGTTTCCAGGGCCCGTACATCCTCGCCGTCGTCATCCATGCCCGCCTCGATCTGCTCGATGATCTTGTCGGCGGCCTCGCGGTACAGCTCGCCGGGCTCCTTGGCGATCACCCCGGCCGCGCCGAAGCGCGCGGTCAGCGGCAGGCGGGCGGCAAGACCGGCGCAGAGCGCGTCGATGGTCTGGATGCGCAGGCGCGAGGGCTGCTGCAACAGGTTCCAGCCGAGTTGCCTGTTGCGCGCCAGGGCGGCACGCGCACGCTCGCGCTGGCGCAGAAGGTGATCGGAGGCGTCCGCCGCCAGCGGCTGGTCCGCATCGCGCAGGGCCTGCAGCACGCGGCTGCGCATCTCGCCCGCCGCCTTGCGGGTGAAGGTGATGGCAAGGATCTCCTCCGGCCGCTCGACCCGCGCCAGCAGCACCAGCAGGCGCTGGATCAGCAGCTCGGTCTTGCCCGACCCGGCCGGGGCCTGGACGATGCAGCACAGGCGCGGGTCGAGCGCCTGTTCGCGGGTAGCGGCATCAGCGGGGATATTCGGCTTATTCATCATCCTTGACCTCCTCCAGGGCGTATTCCAGCCCGGCCTGTTCGTGAATGCGGCAGACCATGCCAAGCGGGCAATGGGTGCAGACCGACCTGTCGCGCGGGTCGACCGCCGCATGGCCGGCACGGAAATCCCGCGCGAGCCGCTCCAGCGCGGACCGATAGCCCGCCAGCACCTCGGGCCAGGAGGGTTCGGCGGGCTGCATGCCCTTCAATGCCTCCCAGCCCTCGGCATGGTCAAGCACGCCCTTGAGCGCCATCTCGCCCGCCCGCACCTGGGCGAAGGCGATGGCGCGGGCATCCTCGCTCATCAGCGCATACAGCGGCAACTGCGGCGCGGCGGGGCGCTCGCCATGCCAGTCCCGCACCGAGGCCCGGCCGGTCTTGTAGTCGATGATCATCCGCCCGCCGCCCTCCAGACGGTCCACCCGGTCGAGCTTCACGCCAAGGCGCAGCCCGCCGATCTCGATGCCCTTCTGCAGCTCGCGCGCCTCGACCGTGAACGGCGGCCGTTCCCGCTCGACCGCCAGCCAGTCCAGCGCCAGCGCGCTCAGGCGCTCGACCTCCAGCGCCTTGAGACGCTCCGGCCACAGGCTGAGATGCGTGCGCGC
>SDAY01000159.1 GCA_006212015.1 Halothiobacillaceae bacterium | reverse complement strand
ACATAGGCTTGTCCTGCCATTCCGTATGAAGTGAGGAATCTTGATGCAACTTAAAAACAGGATTTCTCCCTGCGGTCGAAATGACAACTTGGTAGGTCGAGATGACAACTTGGTAGGGGCAGATCCCCAGGTGGCTTGAGTCAAACCAGATCGAGTGCTTAAATAAGTACCGCGTCAAGTACAGGAGCGGCAAATGAACACCGTCCCCGCCCAGGAAATCAAACGCCGTGGCATAGCCGCCGTGGATGAAGCACTTGCCCAAGGTCCGGTGCACATCATCAAGAACAACCGCCCGCAATATGTCGTGCTCACCGAAGAGCGCTACAGCGAGTTGATCGAAGCCCTGGAAGAGGCCACCCTCGCCCGCATCAAGGTCTCGCTGGAAGACGCCAAGGCCGGGCGCGTCACCCGGCACAACAGCGTCGAAGCCCTGATGCAACATCTGGACAGCGAATCGGCAGCATGACCTGGACACTGGCCACCACAGCCTTTTTCGACCGCCGTGCGCGCAAGTTCTTCGCCAAACATCCCGACCTCCGGTCGCGCTTCATCGAAACGATGACGCAATTGCGCGCCGACCCCTTTGAACCCAGCCTGCGCCTGCACCCTCTGAGCGGCAAACTCCAGGGCATGCAGGCCGTCAGCCTCACCTACAGCTACCGCATCACCCTGACACTGCAAATCACCGAACAGGAAATTTTGTTGATCGACATCGGCAGCCATGACGAGGTGTATGGAGGAACATGACACAGCCAGCGTCCACCCTGTCATTCCGACCTCCCGGCTGCTTGGCATCCCGACCAGCGCCAACCTTGTCATTCCGACCAGCGCCAACCTTGTCATTCCGACCAACGGGAGGAATCTTGTTCCCTTTCCGCAATGGCTTGACCAGTCAGCTTTTCGGCGATGAGCTGAACACCCTCATCGAGCAACTCAACGAGAGCCTGGCGGCATGAGCGACAAGCAGCGTCTTTTCATCAGCTCCGTGCAAAAGGAATTCGCCGCCGAGCGCCGGGCGTTGAAGGAATTCACTCATGGCGACCCGTTACTGAAACGCTTTTTCGAAGTGTTCCTGTTCGAGGACATCGCTGCTGCCGACCGCCGGGCCGACGATGTTTACCTGGCCGAGGTTGACCGCTGCGCCGTCTATGTTGCCCTGCTCGGCAACGACTACGGCCACGAAGATGCCGAAGGGCTTTCGCCCACCGAGCGCGAATTCGACCGTGCCACCGCCCAAGGCAGGGAGCGGCTCATCTTCCTCGCCGGTCATGACGACAGCGTCCGTCACCCCAAGATGCGCGCCCTGATCCTCAATGCGGGCGAACAACTCATACGCCGGCGCTTCGCCAGCATTCCGGAACTGATCGCCGCGCTCTACGCCAGCCTGGTCGAATACCTGGAGCGCAGCGGCGCCCTGCGCACCGGGCCTTTCGACGCCGCCGCCTGCCCCGGCGCCACGCTGGACGACCTCTCGGATGAAAAGCTGTCCGACTTCCTCGGCCGTGCCCAGCGCCATCGCGGCTATGTCCTCAGCCCAGGCACCCCGATGGACAAGGCGCTCACCCACCTCAACCTGCTCGACCGCGGCCGCCCCAGCCATGCCGCCGTGCTCCTGTTCGGCAAGGCCCCGCAGCGTTTCCTGCCCAGCTCCGAGATCAAGTGCATGCACTTTCACGGCACCGAAGTGCGCAAGCCCATCCCGTCCTACCAGATCTACAAGGGCACCGTGTTCGAACTGGCGAACCAGGCGCTGGATTTCGTCATGTCCAAGATCGCCCGCGCCGTCGGCACCCGCGCCGCCGGCCCGGCCGCCCCCGTGGACTACGAACTGCCGCGCGAGGCCGTCGCCGAGGCCATCGTCAACGCCATTGCCCACCGCGACTATGCCTCCAACGCATCCGTGCAGGTCATGCTCTTCGCCGACCGCCTGGAAATCCGGAACCCCGGCCAGTTGCCCGCACCGCTCACCATCGAAAAGCTGAGCCGCCCGCACGCCTCCATCCCCCACAACCCGCTCATCGCCGAGCCGCTGTTCCTCGCCCGCTATATCGAAAAGGCCGGCACCGGCACCCTCGACATGATCGCCCTGTGCAAGGATGCCGGCCTGCCCCCGCCCCAGTTCCGCCAGGACGGCGGCGAGTTCATCCAGACCCTGTGGCGCCCCAAGGGCGCGACAAGGCTTGCAGAGGTGCCCATGGAAGGCACCGAGTCAGGGACCAAGTCGGGACCAAGTCGGGACCAAGTCGAAATCCTTGTGAAAGCAGGAAATGGTGCGGCCTTGACCGACTTGATGAGCGTGGCCAACCGCACCAACCGGACCAAGTTCAGGGACCAAGTCATCAGGCCACTGATCGAACAAGGCTGGCTCGAAATGACCCTCCCCGACAAGCCGCGCAGCAGCCAGCAGAAATACCGGCTCACGGCCAAGGGCGAGGCGTGGTTGAAGGCGAATGTGGCGGGGGAAGATGCATGAAGGCCGAAGAAATGCGAGCGGAATATTCGGCCATAACGTGCCCACAAAAAAGCGTGGAAAGAATTTCATTCGGAGAAGCCACTATGCCGAAGGTTGATCAAGGCGGCCCTTCGAAAGCAGTGGAGTTCATCTACGTCGACATCAGCAGTGTCGATAACAAACTGAAACGCATTACAGAATCCAAGACCCTTGCCGTCGAAGCGGCACCTAGGAGTCTGCGCGGCAGAAGGCTAACAGCGCGAACAGCGATGCATTTGAGTCTTCTGGGTCTGACGTTGTGGGCGCCAACTGGGCTCGCGGGGCTGGGCAAGCTTGGCATGTGCTGTGGAGCATGATCATCCGACACCCCATCGGGTGAGTCGGCCGGCCTATTACCCACCCTGGCCTCATAAATAGGCCATCCGCCGCATGTTCAGCGCCATGCAGACGAGCTTCCACTCGGCACGGACCTTTTCGATGCCTCGCATGCTGAACTGCCGGAAGCCCAGGATCGTCTTGATCCAGCCGTTGGGCGCCTCGACGATGGCCTTGCGTCTTCGGTAGGCGGCTTGGCCGTCCTCGGTCTGCAAGCGTGCCGCCATGGCGGCCGTGTGGGGATGGCGTTGTGCGTCAATTCGGGCGTCGTCCCGTCCCTCGCGTCCCAGGGCGACGATCACTTCGCAGGGATAGGTGGCCAGCACTTCGAGGCTGGCCTCGCTGCGATAACCGGCATCCGCCAGGGCCTGCGCGGGGAGGGCGCCAAGATGACGTTCGACGGCATCGAGCATGGGGGCAAGCTGGCCGCTATCCGATGCGCAGGCGCTCAATTCCGCCGCGATGATGATCTGGCGCTCGGCGTCCACAGCCGTTTGCGCGTTGTAGCTTTGCTCGAAGTTGCCGCCGGAGTGCTTCATGATCCGGCTGTCGGGGTCGGTGAAGCTTTCCTGGTCACGGTCAGCCGGTACGCCGAAATCGCGCGTAGCTCCCGCCTTGTTTCGGCGTGCCATCAGGATGGCGAGGACGACGATCGTCGTCCGGCGCGCGCCCGCGCGCTTCATCCACGGCACGCTGACGGGCCTCCAGGCGCGCCTTGGCGGCCTCGATGACCTCCAGACGTGCCTCACGCCGGGCGATCTCGGCGGGAAGATCCTGCTCGGGCTCATGCCGCTCCGCGTCGTCAGTCTGGCGGGCGCATTCCAGCAGGGCCGCAATCTGCGCCTTGAGTTCCGCCTCCGCCTCGATCATGCGCTTGTAGCTCATCGCCTTGTGGCGTGAAGCGTTCGCCTTGACCTTGGTGCCATCCACCGCAATCGTTCCCAGCTTGACCAGTCCGCACTCCCGCGCCAGCTGAACCACCTGTTCAAACAACGCCGCCAATGCCTCAAGATGCAGGGCGCGAAAGTCGCACAAGGTGCGATGCGCCGGGAAGTTGCCCGCCCCCAGCACCCGGAACGCCACGTCTTCATGCAGCTTCTTGGCCAACTTGCGCGAGGAAAACACCCCAGTGGCATAACCATAGAGCAGGACCTTCACCATCATCGCCGGATGGAACGGCTGGTTGCGCGGACCGCCTCCCGCGTATCGGGCATGGAAATCCGACAGGTCGAGGGCATCCACCGTGTCGCTGATGAAATACGCCAAGTGTCCAGCCGGCAGCCATTCATCCAGCGATGGGGGGAGCAGCAGAACTTGGTCCGGGGTGTAGGGGAGGT
>SDAY01000040.1 GCA_006212015.1 Halothiobacillaceae bacterium | reverse complement strand
CTCCTGCCACAGCTCGCGCCAGTCGCCGGTGAGCACCAGGCCCTTGCCCTCGAAGTAGCGGATGGCCTCCTCGGGCGGCAGGCCGATGGCGAAGGCGATGTCAGGCGTGGTCATTGTGCTTCACGCTGCGCCTCCAGCCGCCCGGCCAGCTCGACGGCGAACATGGCGCGCGCCAGGGCCTCGGTGAGCAGGTCGGCATCCATGGCCGGGTAGCCCTCGGCCACGGCGTCCAGGGCCTGCTCGGGGCTCATGCCCTCGCGCAGGGCATCGAGCAGGGGGCGGATCAGGGCTTGCGCCTGGTCGTGCTGGGTGGGGGGGTCGATACGGTCGAGCTGGTCTTGCGGGTCGTCGCTTGGCGGGGTGGCCTTCAGTGCCGCCGTGCCCAGGCAGCCGTCGCACTGGCAGCCGGTGACGTGGGCGGCTCGGGCTCCACCCTCTCCCCCAGCCCCTCGCCCCTCAATGAAGAGGGGAGCAACGGCCTTGAGCGCAGCGGGGTGGGCTGATGGGCGGGCCAGCACGGGCTCGTCGCCCTCCGGGATGGGGATGCGCAGCTTGTCGTGCACCCATCGCGTGGGGATCCGCACGCCTGCATCGACCAGGCCCGGCAGGGCGCTGGCGATGGCGGTCATGTCCTCGGCCTCGGCCGTGACGAAGCGGAAGCTGGGCATGCGTTGCAGGCGGGTGTTGAGCCGGGCCAGCGGGGTGACCAGGTCACGGGTCAGGGTGCGTGCGATCAGGCGCAGGTCGGCGCGCATGATGTCGCCGCGCACCTCGTTGTGGGTCTGCGCGGCGGCGTAGCTGCCTTTGCCGTCCACCTGGCTGGTCAGCGTACCGCCCAGCACCGCCTTGCTGATGGACTGCTCGGCCCACTGCATCATGGACATGAAAGGATCAGCCGCGCCGGTGGCAGCCTGCTGGAACTCGATGCTCATGCCCTCGGGCAGGATGCCCGCCGCCGCGTGGCCGACGTTGACCACGGCAGCCATCAGGGTGGACTTCTCCTCCGCCGTGGCCCCGTTGGGGTAGCGGCCCAGGCGCAGCGGCAGGCCGTAGATCTCCAGAAACTCGGCCAGGTCGCGCGCGGTCAAGTTGCGAAAAAGAAATGGCCAGCCGAGCACGCGCACAAGTCCCGCGCGGGTCAAATATCCGCTCTTGGCCGGGTGCTGGTGGACGATCCAGCCCCATGGGCGCAGGGCCTCGCCGCCGGGCTCGGCGGTGCGCAGGCGCAGGGTGTTGCGGTCCGCCGCCTGCACGGTGAACCAGTCCGCCGGGCGAGAATGGGGCGTGAACCGCCACTGGCCTTCGGACTGCAGCCACGCAAGCTCGATGCAGGAATACCCCGGCAGGATGCCCTCGGCAAGATCAATGATGAGCTGGTCGAGGTCCAGCTCATCGCGCAGGATGGCCTCCAGCGCGGCGCAGTCCGCCTTCTCGGCGGCCGATGCATCGGCGGGCGGCACCAGCATCCAGTCCACGGTGAGCAGGGCCTGGCGGCGCTTGCTCAGCTCCGCGTACAGGTGCGCGTCCTTCTCCTCCATGTCCTCGGCCAGGCGCGCCTGGGCGGTCAGGTCACCCTGCTCGGCATCCTCGTACAGGCGGGCGAGCCTGGCCGGGGTGAGGCCGCGCGTGGGGTGGTCCTGGTACTCGCTATGCAGCCCGGCCAGGCGCGCGGTCTGCGGCTCGCTGGCCAGTTGCTTGAGCTGGATCGGCTGGCCGTCGGGGCCAAGGATGCGGGATGTCGTTACCATAGTCCGGTGTCCCTTGTGGGCAGGTCGCGGGTCAGGCGGGATGCATGGCCGTGGCGGGGCGCGGCCTCGAAAGGGGCGATGACCAGGCGGTCGCCGGTGGATGCGGCTGCCGCGGCGAGCGACAGCGACCAGAAGCGGTCGGCGTGGCCTGCATCGGTGCGCTCCGCCACCAGGCGCGGGGCGCCGGTGGGGCCGCTCTCGCGCTTGACGGCATGCAGGTCGGCGCGCAGCTCGGGACGAGGCGGGATGCGTATGGCGCGATCCTCGAAGCGCTGCTTGAGCGCGGTGGCCATGTCCAGCTTGCGCGCGGCTGAAAACAGCACGCCCTCGACGCGCAGGTTGCCGTGGCGGCGCTTGGCCTCCTGCACCGGCATTTCGCCCAGGCCGGTCTGGTCGAGGGCTGCGCGGGTGACGCGGTAGTCGCGCATGATGCGGTCGAGATGGGCCAGCTGCTCCGCAAAGCTGGTGCGGCGCAGCTCGATCATCTCGCGCAGCCACAGCACGTCGCCCACCTCCTCCAGCACGCTGATCACGGTCAGGTCGCCACGCGCGGCGAAGTCCATGCCGATAAAGCATGACCCGCCCTCGTAGGGGCCGATGGCCTGCGCCTCGCACGCGGCGATCAGCTCATACGGCAGCCAGGCCGACGCCGCATCCACAAACTGGCACTCGAACTCCTGCGCCCAGGCCTCCGGGTCGGACATGGCGCGGCGCAGCTCCTCGATGTCACGCGGCAGGCCGTCGGCCACGGCGTCGTGGATGGTCACCACATGGCGGGAAAAAATGCTGTCCGGCGCGGTCATGATCTCATGGAATTTATCGCCCACCCCGCCGGGGGTGCTGATCACGCGCAGCTTGAGGCCCGGCTTGGAGACGACCGGCAGCAGCGCGGTCCAGATGGCGCGGTTATCCTGATGGTGCGCGAACTCGTCCAAAATCAAATTGTCGCTCATGCCGCGCGCCGTGCTGGGTTTGGCCGCGATGGCGCGGATGTACGAGCCGCCGGGCAGCTTCACCACCTGGGCCAGCTCGTCCGACTCAAGCGGCATTTCAAGCGCCTCGAACGCCGCCTTGAAGGCGCGTAAATGGAGCTTCACGCCGTTATCCATCGCATCGATGGCGCGCGCCTGACTGACGGAGAGGATGGTCCAGCGGCTGATGCGACCCTCGGCCTCGGCCTCCAGCACGTCCAGCACCGCCTCCAGTGTGGTCGTGAAGGTCTTGCCGGTCTGGCGGCTCCACATGCCCGCCTTGAAGCGGCTGGCATCGGCCAGATAGCGGCGCTGGTAGGGGTAGAGGATGGGGGTCATGGCGTGATGATCAGCTCGACGTACTCACGCCGCGCGGCCTGATTGATCGTACGCACCCTGCGCGCCTCCTCGATGCAGCACCCGGCGTACAGCTCGCGGATCAGCGGATGGTCGCCATAGGTGAGCACCCACTGGCCCTTGATGGCGCGCAGCCGCTCGGCCAGCAGCCTGTGATCCGCCTCGGCAAAGGGGTGGCCATACATGGTCTGGTCGCCGTCCGCATAGGGCGGGTCGCAGAAAAACACGCTCTCCTGGCTGTCGTAGAGGTCGAACACGCGCTGCCACGGAAGATGTTCGATGGCCACGCCGCTCAATCGCCTAGACACGGCGCGCATCTGCTCGACCAAACTGTCCACGGGTTTGGCCGCCCTTGACCGGCCTACATGAAAACCTTTTCCTGTCCCGCCTTGATAGCCTGAATGCCTGACCATGATCCAGCGCGCCGCACGCTGGATGTCGGTTTCGCCGCCGCAATCGCGCCAGTGAAGTCGCTCCGAGCGATGGATGAGCATGTAGTCCAGCTCATCGGCCAGCGCCTGCGGGTGGTATTTCACTATGCGCATGGTGTTGGCCAGGCCGCCATCGATGTCATTCCACACCTCAACCGTGCTTTTCTGTTTCGCCATCAGCACCGCGCCCATGCCGCCGAACGGCTCCACATAGCAGATGTGCTTCGGCAGGCGGTCGATGATGCGCCGTGACAGCCACTGCTTGCCGCCTGCGTATTTCAGGAATGGCTTGACCTGATCAGCCATACAGCGCCTCCCTCACGGCCTTGAGCGTGTCGGCATCGAGGCGCTTGCTGCCGCGCCCGGCCTCGGCCTCCAGCGTGTCCAGTTTTGCCTTCTGCTCCTGCGCCCACTTCTTCTGCCCCTGGCTGGCGCGGCTGGTCTCGGCGATGGCGCGGCCGGCGTTGGCCAGCAGCTTCACTCGCTCGGTCGGGTCCGCGCCCTCGGCCTCTTCAAGCGCCAGCATGGCCTCGAAAAGGCTGGACTGGACCAGGCTGATGACGGCGGCGGAGCGGTGGTCGGCCTCGTCCGGCGCGGCCTCGGCAATGGCGCGGGCCGCCTCGGTGCTGGCGCGGATGGTGTCCAGACGGCGTTGCAGCCGCTGCCCGTAGCGGTTGAGCGTGCTTTTGCCGATGGTCACGCCGTGGGCATCCAGCACGATCTTTTCCAGATCCTCGTACCCGGAAAAGCCGCTGGCGATCAGCAGGCGGTCAATGGCGGCGCGTACCTCGTGCGGCAGCTGGCTGATCTTGTCGCGCGGGGGCATGTCACCCCCTCCAGTATTTTTTCGGCCGCGCGATGCCGTCCGGGCAGGCTGCTGTGTACTCCACGCAGTCGGTGCCGGACGGGGCGATCTTGGCGCTCACCTGGCCGTGGTGATCCTCGGCCACATCCACCAGGCCGAGGCCTGCGAGGTACTGGATCACGGCGCGCAGCTCATGGGCGGACACGTGCAGCGGCACGCTCTCCAGGGTGCGCAGCAGCACGCGCTCGGACACGTAGATGCCGCCGCCGTGCCACAAGGCTTGCAGCGTGATCCAGCGCGCGGTTTCGCGTTCGGTTTGTTGGATGTCGATCATGGTCAATCCCTCATGAGCCGGGTGGCAAGCGCATCGAGCTTGGCGTTGATGACGGTCTCGGCGCGGATGGCATCCTCGCGCCGCTGGTAGGCCTCGCGGTCGGCGCCGATGGCGTCGAGCTTGGCCTCGATCACGGTCTGCCCGCGGATGTAGTCCTCGCGCCGCACGTAGTGCAGGGGCATGTCTGCCCTAAGCTGCATCATGTCGCGGTCCAGGCGGTGAATTTCATGGGTGGAGGCGGCCTGGGCCTCGGTGATGATGGTCAGGCGCTGGTCGATGTCGCGGATGCTGCGCTGCAACAGCCAGCGGATGATGCCGACCAAAAACCCTGTCCAGGCGACGATGGCCCCGGCGATCCAGAGGAGCAGGTCAACGTTAATCACCACGCCATCCCCCCGCCGTTGCGCAGGATGGCGTCCTGCTCGCGCTGCCAGCCATCGCGGCAGGCGGCGTCGCAGAAGCGGCGCCCATCCTTGACCGGCGCGCCGCAGCACCGGCATTGGCCGCAGGGCAGCGGCCCTTCGGGTTTGCGATAGGCCACGGCGGCCGCGCGCTCGCGCGACTCCACCTGCTCGGCCATGTCAGCGATGTCCGTCATGCGTCACCCACTCCGTCAGTGCATTGTGTTTGTCCATGCACGCCCGCAGGCGCATGGCGGTCTCCGTGTAGGCCTCCAGCAGCTCCCCCATCGTCCCCGTGATGGGCTTCTCCGGCGGCAGGCATGGGGTCATCAGCAGCGCAGGGGCAGGCCGTGCCGTCAAGGCCGTCGGCGGCACTCCTGGCGAGGCACAGGCCGCAAGCATCGAGGCGGCAGTCGCGATAGTCAGCAGGCGCGGCAGGGTTTTGGACATGCTTTACAACCGTTTTGACGATAGTTCGGGCGCGGGTCTCGGCGGCATGCTGCCGGTCGGCGGCGGCGCGGAGGATACCGGTATCGATGGCCGCCTGCGCCTGGGCCTGGGCGATGGCGCGCTCGACCGAGGCCATGCGGGCCTGCTCGCAGTCGGCCACGGCGAGGCGCCTGCCCAGGTAGGCCCCGCCGACACCGGTGACGATGACAAGGCCCGCGCCGAGGACGGCGGCCATGAGCGGCAGGTTCATTCTGCCCCCCCCATGCACTGCCTGTACTCCGCGCTTCGGCGCGCCGTCAGTCCTGTCATGACGCGCCCGCCTGCCCGGTCCCAGCGCATGATCTGGCGGCAGGCCTCGGCGTAGTCTGGCGGGGTCTGCTTGAGCTTCTTGACCAGGGTGGAGCCGCAGAACGCGGCGGGGCCGACGTTGTACGCAAGCGACACATAGGCATCCCATTCGTGCGGATACAGCGGCACGTCGCCGATGCAGGCGCGCATGGCCTGCTCGGTCTGTGCTGCATGCCCGGCCAGCCGCACCAGGGCGCGCTCCGGGGTGATGCGGTCCCCATGACGGACCGGGCGGCCGTCCTCATGGGTGGTGCTGCCGAAGCCCACCGTCTGCACGCCCACACCGTCGTCGTAGGCCGTGCTCCGGTAGCCCTCGTGCACGGCAATGCCCGTCAACCCAAGGGCGGACAGCGCAAGCGCGGCGGGAGCAAAGCGGATTTTCATGACAGACCCCAAAAAGCACACGCCCCGGATTTTCCGGGGCGTGGATCATGGGGCCGTGGGGATGCGGTTCAGTGGGTCATGGTGTGAGGCGCTTTACCCTGCGCTCTGCCCGGTGTTCAAGCGCCATTGAGTGGCGCAGCGCGGCCTCCACGATCCACGCCCGCGTCTTGCCAGAGCTTTCAGCGTGCTCGACAAGCCAGTCAAGCACGTCCGCCGGGAGGCGGACGCTAAAGGTCCGCCTTCGTTCTTCGGCAGGCAGAGGCTTGCGCCCCTGCCCGCGGCCTGCGCCGCCTCTACTCATCGCCTTCATCCGCGCCATGTGGCGCGCAAATCCCATTCATCCGCACCCCAACTCTGCATGGCCGCAATCTCTGCGTCGCGCACGGATTTATGCACACCCATAGAACAATCCTCACTGCCGTCAGCAGCGCACCACACGTATCCGCCGCCCTCCTCTTTGAGGAGCTCGATGCGCACCCGACGGTGAGCCTTATCACTGACGTCATCCTCGTTGTGGCAGATGGTCGCTACACGGATAGGTCTGGTGTTCATGATCTCATCCTCGTTTTCGGCTTGGGCCAATCCCGCGCCGTTGAATACAGTATACGCAAATCAACAATGGATGCAATGCGTTTATCAAAATAATTTCACCAAGTCGATAACGGACCATGCCCGCTGACTATCATCACGGCGTCCGCCACCTTCGGGCGAGTCGGGTTTACGCGCGGAGTTACACGGTGCGCCATCTAATTGCTGTTATACGTCATTTCCTGAGCGGGTCGAGCCAATATGCGACCAGCAGCCAAATCGCCACGTTCAGGTCGCTTACCAGCAGCCAGTACCACTCCGGGTTCTTTGTGAGCGCCGCCATTACCGTCAGCGCCATGCACATCGCAAACGCCATCAGGTAGTTGGGTGCAGCGAAAAACATCTTCATGAACATCATGCCTTGGCCGCCTCTCAAATGTTCTCTTGCGATCTTCGGCGGGGCCGCCGCGCCCCATCAGTGGATGATCCAGTCGTCTTCTGTGCCCGCCGTCGGGCTCCCGTAGTCATCGCCAGAGTCGGCGAGCATTGCCAGGAAAGCCTCTTTAGGCGTCTCGCCAGGGTAAAAACCGAAGACCACGCCTGCACGGCTCTCGATGGTGAACCCCCCCTTCCCGCGCCATGTGGCGCGCAAATCCCATTCATCCGCACCCCAGCACTGCATGGCCGCGATCTCTGCGTCGCGCACGGTTTTATTCGCACCCATATAACCAGCCTCACTGCCGTCAGCATAACGCCACACTAATCCACCGCCCGCCTCCTTGACGAGCTCGACGCGCACCTGACGGTGATTCTTATCTCTGGCGTCGTCTTCGTGGTGGCAGATTGTTGCTACACGGATAGGCTTGATGTTGTTGCTCATGATCTCATCCTCGTTTTCGGCTTGGGCCAATCCCGCGCCGTTGAATAAAGCATACACCAATCAGAGGTCGATGCAAGGCGTTTATCAAAATAATTTCGCCCCCCATTGGGCCGGGGCGGGCGCAAGGTGTGATCAGAACAGGGTCTGCTGCACATCCTGGCTGTCCGGCAGCACCTTGAGGATGTCCCAGATGCGCCGGTCGCTGATCTTGTGCTCCAGCGCCAGCTCCGCCACCGCGCCATTGGCGCTGTGACCGCCCTTCACCATGGCGTCAAACCGGGTGTGAATGGCGCGATCGCGCACGCGGCGCAGGGCTGCTTTGCAGCTGGGGACATAGAGCGTCTCCCCACCGTACTCGGCGGTGAGGGTGTCAGAGGCGTCCATGCCGATGACCTCGGCCAGCAGCTCATAGCGGGCCTGGCCCATGCGGGTTAGGCCCTTGGCCACCGGGAAGGTGGTGCCACCCAGGCGCTCGATCAGGCGCAGGGCCTTGCCGATGCCGATCAGGCGCACGATGTTTTGTGCCGACTCCGGCAGGTCGTGGAGCTGGATGCCGTTCATACCGCCCCCTTGAGCTTGGTTCGCAGGTCGCGCAGGGCTTGAAGTCCGGAGCTGCGCATGGCTTCGGTGCGCGGCCTGGGCAGGGCGCGCATGGCGCGGGGCGGCGGCAGGTGGTCGATGACGGCGCGCGGAGCGGGCCAGCGATCCATGCGGCGGGACAGCAGGCGGAATGCCTCCATCAGGCGATCGGCGTCAGCTTCATGCCATGCGCGGGCGGTCCAGAGGGTGCTGATCCATGCCTCTTTGGTGAGGGCGATGGTCTCGGCAGGCGGCTGGCCGGACAGGCTGAGGCAGACGAGCTGCTGCAAGCCTCGGCCAATCGACTGCCGGAACCATGCCGGCGCGGGGGCCGGCGAGGTCATTGCACCGGCTCCTGGAGGGCCATCAGCGCGGCGGCGGTGCGGCTGCTGTAGGCCTGCCCAAGGGGCTGGCCGGGCACGATGACGACCTCCGCAGGGCTGCTTTCCAGCACGCGCCTTAAATAGTTGTGACTCTTGAGCGGGGTGCCGCCCTTGGCGCGGATGGCCTCGACGGTCTCGGCCAGGGCGCGGGCCAGGCGGGGGCCGTAGCCTGGGCCGGTCTGGCCAAGCTCCATGACCTCGCGCAGCAGGCGCAGGGCGCGGTCGTTGGCAAGATCACGGTTCGGGGCGCGGAACAGGCCAAGGTAGCTGACCAGCGGCACGGCCAGGGCGGCGTCCAGTGTGGCGACGGCGGCCAGCAGCTCGCGCCCGGCCTCATCCTGCACGCAGGCCTCAATGCTTATGCGGCTGTGGCAGACGGGGCAGCGGCCGAGGTTCATGCGGGCGCTCCATCCAGCCCCGACTCAGGCTTGCACAGATCACGCCAGCGCGGGCAGGCGGCGCGTCCTGCCTCGGTCAGGCCGTATTCCACGGCGTTCAACCCCACCGGGCCATTGCGCTCGGACACGACCAGTCCATGGCTGATCAATCCGCCCATGTGCACCATGCCTCCAAACCGCGCGTCCAGTTGCTGCATGGTCAGCGGGCCGGCGCGCAGGGCCAGCATGATGCGGGCCTCCATGGCGGGGCGCGGTTGAGGGATCGTGATGTAGCGTTTACGCGGCATGGTCTCAGGTCCTCTTTTTACTGTATTCCAGCGCGGCGATGACCTTGCCGAGCTGCTGGCTGGTGCACCATTCCACGCGCGCGACCTTGCACACGCGGCTTGCGATGGCATCGGCATAGCTCCATGGCACGGGGCTGCCCTGGCGCACGCCCTTGTCGGTCAGCAGGGCCTCGATCTTGGCTATCTGCGCGGCCTTGCTGCGGGCCGGGCTTGGCTTGCGCCCCGCCTTTCTGGGCGCCGAGGGCGTCCATCCCTTGCCAATCATTTCGTTCAGCACGCCGCTGATCTGCTGGATGGTCATGTCGCGGCTGCTGGGCGTCTCGCCCATCGCGCCGTGGCGGCGCAGCATGTCGCGATAGTCGTCATCGGCCATGCCGAGCTGCTGCTTGGCGATATGCACCTTGGTGATGAGCGCTTTCTTGCGGTCAGGTGCTGGCATGATTCGTCTCCAGGCTGTAGTACCACAGGCGCACGCCGCCGGGCGCGCCGCAGGGGTTGGGGACGACCTCAAGGCGGCTTTTCACCGGAACGCCGTTGACGCGCAGCTCGGCGGCGATGGAGTTGACCGCGCAGACCTGGGCCTGCTGGACGATCTGCATGGTGCTGTACTCGCCACCGCGCTTGAGCAGGTCATGCACGCGCTTGAGGCGGTCGGAGGTTTCGAGCTTCGCGGCTTTCATGGGGGTCTCCATCGTGTTGTCCAGGGTGGGCTTCGCTCGATCAAGCCGCCCGGCGTGCAGGCGCGGGCGGCTTGGGCAAGCGTCAGTCGTCAGTCGTCGGTCACCAGCCCCTTGACCCGGCGGAAGGTGACGACCTTCTTGGCCGGGATGTCGATGGCCTCGCCGGTCTGCGGGTTGCGGCCCTTGCGGGCGGCGCGGGTGGCCACCTTCAGCGTGCCGACGCCGGGGATGCGGCACTCGCCGTGGTGCATGAGCACCGCAGCGATGTCTTCGGAGAACCGCACCACGGCGGTTGTGCAGGCCTTTTTCCCGTAGCCGGTGCGGGCGGCCATGGCTTCGATCAGTGGATTCATGCGGCTTTCCCCCGCTTGGCCTTGGGCGCGATGTCCCTGAATACGATGGAGACGCTCTCCTTCACCTCCAGGCAGGCGCGGATCTTCTGGGCCAGCGGGTCGTCGGCATCGGCGGCCATGGCGATCAGCTTCTCGGTGGGCTGGTAGTCCACCTTCACGTCAACCAGGTCGGCGAAGCGCTTGCCCAGGGCGGCCTTGAGTGCGGCGTCGTCCACCACGACCACCTGCTGGCGCAGGGTGACGGGGGCCTCGACGATGCCGTCCACGGTGATGACCGTGCCGGGCGCGGCCAGGTCCTTGAGTTCGGCCTTGATCTCGGTGACTCGCTTGGTCAGCGGCTTGGCGGCCGCGTCCTTTTGCAGACCCTCGATCACCAGCTCGACCACGTGCTCGCTGGCAGGCGTGGCTTCGCCGGTCTGCTTGTCCACGACGATGCCGTGGGGGATATGGCTTTTCATATGTTTTCTCGTTTGGCTTGGTCTGGCTGCTCATCAGGCCCGGATCACCACATCCGGGCGACATGGCATGGCGCGGTGGAGGCCGCGCCCGCCCTGTTTCGCTACGTCGTCAATGCCCCTGCACGTCCCACTCGATGCGGCAGCCGTTCCGCTGCGTCTGGACGCGGCGCACGCGGCCATGGGCGCCTCCGGTCATGCTGTAGGCAAAGGCGGTGCCGAGCGCCTTGTTGCGCGGACTGACCTGGATGAGGATCACGGGCATGGCCCGATTGACATCCACCTCCAGCACGGTCAGGTTCAGCTCGGACAGCATGTCGATGGCCTCGCGCAGGCAGCGCAGGCGTCGCTCGACTTCGGCGTTGCCGACCGGGCGCCGCAGCGCGGTGACGTGGCGCTGGGTGCGGTGGGCTGTGGTGTCGCTGTTGTTGGCGTTGGCGTTGGCGTGGTGCATGGTCAGTCCTCGGTGTTCTTGTGCATGTTGTTCGGGCAGGTGCGGCAGGCCTTATAGAGGCGCACGCGCATGGGGTTTGTGGGGGTAAACGCGCTGCGCTGGTGCTCGATGCAGCGATGGCGTTCAAGGGTGCCCATGACCGGGCATTCCACGACGGCCTGCATCAGCGCGCCTTCAACGGCGGCTTGAACGCGCGTCATGTCGCCTTTATAGGTGCCGGAGAGCACCTGGCTTATGGTGGCCGGGCTGTAGCCGATGCGGCTTGCCACGGCCTTCTGGCTGCTGGCGGCGCAGGCCTCGCGAAGCATGTCGATCCAGGTGCTCATGCCTCACCCCCTTCCGGCGACCACACCACGCGCCGGGTGTTTGGGTCATAGACCGCGCCGCGGCGCTGGATCACGGGCGCTTTGGGGCCGCTGTATCGGGTCTTGATCATGCGGTAGCGGGTGGCGCGGCCGCCGCCGCCTGATGAGGACATGACCAGGTATCCCGCGCGGTGCATGGCGGCGACGTACCCATGGGCGTAGCTGCCCTTGATGCAGCAATCATCCGCGCATGCGGATTGCCACAATTCGCGGACACTGAACTCGCCCAAGATCCGCGCGGTGCGCCACAGGCGCTCGGCCTTGAGGCCTCGGGTGACAATGGAACCATCCTCCCGCACGCGCGGTGCATCCGCGCCTGGGTCGTTGATCAGGCGATAGTCACCATGGATGTGGGGCTCGAGGTACCCGGCGGCGACCAGGCCATTGACGAACTGCCCCAGGGCGCGCTCGCTCATGCGGACGTAGCCGCGCAACTCCGGCAGGCTGAAGCTGCGCAGCTCGCGGATCACGCGCCACACGCCGTCGCGGTCGCGCGGGACGATGGACTGGGCGGCCTTGGCGATGGACAGGCGGGTCATGACACGCGCCCCCGGACCGGGGCCTGGCCGGTGTAGAGGTCGCGCTTGCCCCACTGCCGGTCGCTGACCGTCTGCCAGCCCGCGGCGCGGGCCTCGTTGGCGACGCGGTCCAGGTTGACTGCTACGCGGCGGGTGATGCCACGGCTGGCGGCGATGATGCGGTCCAGCAGGTCGTCCTCGATGCTGATATCGGGGTAGACGGCGGCCAGCATGCGGGCGTCATTGGCGTCGCAGAGCTGTGCGGGCTGCCAGTGCAGGACGCGGTTGGCGAAGCGCTCCCATTTACCGAGCTTGACAGGCAGGCTTTCCTCCCCCACCAGCAGGATCGCGCCGTGGCTGCTCTCGTAGATGTCGCGGACGACCTCGACTTGATTGCGGTCGATCAGGTAGTCGGCCTCGTCCACAATCAGCGGGCGGCCCGACAGGGCGAGCTGCTCGCTGACGCGGTCCACAGCCTCATAGATGGTCTTGGATTGTGGCAGTCCCATCTCGCGTTCCAGCGCGCCGAGCATGGCCTTTTTAGTCCAGGTGGACTTAAGTTCCAGGTAGTAGGCCCTCGACTTGTTGGCGCAGAACGCCGCCGCCATGCTCTTGCCGGTGCCGCTGGGGCCGTACAGGGCGACCATGCCTGGCAGGTGGTCGGGCCGGCGCATCGCGCGGTCGAGCGCGTTCCAGCAAAGTCCGACGTTTTTCAGGGGTGAAATGGCAAGCGTGCTCATGTAATCTCCGTTCTCTCTTTTTCGGGCCTTGGCCCGTCCTGTTGACCGCGCCGGGGTGCATCCCGGCGCGCTACCTAGCCACCAGGCCTTGTGTGAAGGCCGGGTCGGCAAAAAACTCGTCCATCGACCGCTTCTCGTCGGTCCGCCCGTACCGCTGGAACCACTGCGCCTCGTCCTCACTCGCAGCCGCGCTGCTTCCTAGCGCCTGCCACAGGCGGTAGCGGCTGATGCTGTCCTCGGGCGGGGTGAACTCGGGCGTGTCGGCGAGCAGGCGCTTGAGCGCATCGGCTGCGGTGTCCACATGGACGCGCTCGGCGGTGGTAAGGGTGTGCATGTCCATGCTGAACAGGCCGTCCAGCGTGACGGCGTGCTGGTGCGCCAGCTGGATGTGCTCCACCGTGCGCCCGGTGACGGTCTCGATCTTGTCCGCCAGGCGCTTGACCTGCTGCCGCTCGCGGCGCTCCACGGCATCGGCGATGAAGCTGCCCGGCATGTAGGCGCTGGCGTTGCCGTCCTTCCGTGCCTCGCAGATCAGGCGGCCAGACAGGTCATGCACCCACACGCGGCTGGCGTCGCGCAGGTCGTAGTGCACCAGCACCTCGTCGTCGTGGTGGTGGCGCAATTCGTCGTGGGCGTAGCGGCGGTTGAACAGGCGCACCTCGCCGCGCAGGGTCTTGCGGGCGATGCTCGGCATCATCAGGCGGTCAAGCTGGGCCGGATCGACCGTGGCGGGCGCCCATCCCTCGCTGATGTGGCGCTCAAGCGCCTCGTCAGGGCTGCATTTCAGCGTGGCATGAAGGCTGGCGTTGTATTCGGCGACCATGTCGGCTGCCAGGCTCAGGAAGGCGTCCCAGCCGACGATGGCGCGGTGCTGGACGCCTGCCTTGAGCGCCTGGCGTGTGATTTTGTGGACGCGCTGGGCGGCCTCCTTGTCCATGTCCGCGCCGATGTAGGTGGGCAGGCGCTTTGCAAGCCGCACCCAGACCTGGTTGAGGCGCTCCACCACGCCCTTGGCCTGGCTGTTGTAGGGCAGGGCGTGGGAGAGGGTGATGCCCAGGCGATCCAGCACGCCGCCCACGGCCTGGTTGATGTAACCTGGGCCGTTGTCCACGTAGAGGACGGCGGGGATGCCGTGGGCGGCGATGCCCACACGCAGACCATCGAGGACGGCCATGGCGGACTCGGCCAGGTTGACGCTCCATCCCGTGATGCGGCGGGTGCGGATGTCCGCGTAGGTGGTCAGCTCGGGGCGGAATACCCGGTCCGGGTAGAGCGGATGCGCGATTTCCGCGTCGAAGGTGTGGCCGTCCGCGGTCCAGATGTCGTTCGGCATCAGGGTCTCGAAGGTGCGGCGGCGGAAGGGCTGGATGTTTTTCAGCTCACGCGCCCCCATGCGGCCCTGCTCGCGCGCCTCGGGGCTGAGCTTGTTCAAAAACCGGCGCACCTGATGGATGCTCGGCGCATCGCCGCCGTTCAAATCGGCCTTGAAGAGGCGATAAGCGTCCTCCACAGAGGGGCTGGTGGGGATCTGATAGCGAGTGAGGAACGCGCCAGACCAGGCGGGCACGCTGAGCGTTTTTTTACGGCGTCCGGGGATCAGAGCGGACTCGCCGAAGATGGCGAAGTCCTTGTGCCACTGGATCAGGCTGCGCGCGCTGACGACATGGCCATCACGCGGGCGGTCGTTTGCCTCCATGGCCATCTCGATCAGCGTGGCGTCAGCCTTGCCGGAGGACAGCAGCTCGGCCATGTGGCGACAGGCCGCGGTGATGCTCATGTCGCCATGCGCGGCCATGCGGTCGATGGCCCGACACAGCCCGGCGCGGGAAAATGCCGTCTTGAGCTGGTCGGTGGTGGCGTCATCCGGCTTCACATGCACGCGGGCGGGGAGCGTCCTGGCGGTCTCGACATGCGTGGCTATGGCCTGACGGCTCAACAGCGTCGCGCGGGTCTCCGGCGGGAGGCTGGTGATGTGGTATTCCTGCCCGCCGCCACGACCGGCGCGCTTGCGTGATTGCCAGTCTTCGCGGAGGGCCTTGTCGCGGACGCGACGATCCGTCCCCGGCAGCCCAGGCAGACCAGCCAACTCGGCAGATGTGCGCCATTCACTCATGATCGCCAGCCCCCATGATGCCCTTGAGCTGCTTGATCCTCTTGCTGGCCTCATCGCGCGACCGCTCCAGCCTTCCCAGCTCGGCATTCAGCGCCTCGCGCCCAATCAACAGGCGCCCGCCGCGCATGTCGGCCAGCCATGCGGTCAGGGCATGGCTTTCACACACCACCTCCAGCGCTGCGACAAGGTAGAAGGGCAGGTTGTGATCCTCGCGGGCGTCTGAGGCATAGGCGTCGAGCATGTTCTTGCTCACGTCCTTGCCGGTCAGCCGGCTGGCCCGCGCGGCGATTTCGTAGCGATCCAGCAGTGTGCCGCGCAGCATCTCGCTGGTCATGTGGGCGACATGAGCGCGGTAATCCATCGTCCCAGGCAGTTCAGGCGCGGGTGTCGGCACGTCGAAAAGATCGAGCGTGCGGGTGTCTTTGACTCGCGGCATGTCAGGCCTCCAGGCGCTTTTTTACGTTGCGGAGCGCGACAGGACGCTTAAACTGATCCTGGTAGCGCGATGGCCATATGTCTTCAGGTTTCACCCCGATGGCTTCTGCAATGATGGCCTCGCCCTTGGGCCACTTGCGCTCAATGGCGCGGCGCAGCGTCCCTGGGGATGCATAGCCCTGGTGGCGCGATAACGCTGAGATCGTCCACCCGTTCTTCTTGATCGCGGCGATGATGTCGGCTGGGTGCCAGTCGTAAGCGCCCGTTTTTTTGTCAGTCACTTTGGTCACTTCGCATTGCCTAACGTCAAATTCGATGAGTTAAATTTACCTCATCAAATTGAACGATGCAATGCTTTATTGAACGTCCGAGTTCAATTTGTTTTACGTCCGCGATCAATACTGTGAAAACCATTACATTTCAATGAGTTATATAAACATGGACGCATCAACAGAACTTGGACGCCAGCGTCCGAGTTTGCCAGACGAAGTCGGACGCTTCGGCGAGCGCCTGCGCTTGGCCATTGGTTCGCGAAGTCAGAGGGGGGTTTCTGAAGAAAGCGGCCTGTCATCAGGCACGGTGCACAATTTGCTGAGCGGGGGGACGCCCAATTTACTGAGCGCGGTTCTTCTTGCAGATGTGACTGGCGTCAATCTCGAATGGCTCGCAACAGGGCAAGGCCCTATACGACACGGGGATGCGCTGGAAGGCATCGCTAGAGAGCCCGCGCAGGCTCGCGATGCGGGCGAATTCGCCACAGCCCCCTTCTACGACGTAGAGGCCAGCTGCGGCCACGGCGCATGGAACTGCGAGGAGAACATCGTCAACAGGCTGGCCTTCCGCCGTGACTGGCTGAGGCAGGAGGGGCTTGATCCCGCACACCTGGCCGCGATCCGCGCCCGTGGAGACAGCATGGAGCCGACCATCCAGAGCGGCGACACGCTCCTGGTCGATCGGCGCGTGACCACGCCCCGCGCCGACGGCATCTACATCATCGAGCAGGATGGCGGCCTGTCGGCCAAGAGAATCCAGCGCGCCCCGGACGGCACCTTATATATAAGGAGTGACAACCCGGCCTATCGCGAGATTGTCATGAGCCCCGATGCGACGCTGAACATCATCGGCCGCCTCGCTTGGTTCGGCCGCCGCACACTGTGAAAACTATCGCGCAAAAAAAGCCCATCACATGATGGGCCGCGCAAAATGTTCATTTCTCGCCCAGTCAATCAACTGACAACCAAACCGCCTCAACCCCGCATCCCACCGCAGGTTGCCGCAATTCTTCCCAATTCATCCCACCACCCCCTTAATGCAATCTATCCCGTTAAATCACACTGACTGCCGTTATCGGTCAGGATCTTGGTGATCGTCATGGGAGCGGCCTGCTTGAGGCGGTGCAAAAAGTCGACGCTGCTGTCCTCGCTCTGGTCCTTGTAGATCCGAACGTAGACCCAGCGCGTGGCGCGGTCGATGGCGACGAACAGATAGCGACGCTTCGACTCGTCAGGCATCTTCGGTAAGT
>SDAY01000158.1 GCA_006212015.1 Halothiobacillaceae bacterium | reverse complement strand
TGGAGGCTGGACCCGGAATCGAACCGAGGTGAACGGATTTGCAATCCGCGACATGACCACTCTGACATCCAGCCAGGACATCGCTTGCAGCGAAAACAGAACTGGAGCGGGAAACGAGACTCGAACTCGCGACCCCAACCTTGGCAAGGTTGTGCTCTACCAACTGAGCTATTCCCGCTCGGGAGGCGCAGATTGTAGAGCGCCCTGCGCCGCTGTCAAGATCCTGTCATTCATCGGATGAATTCAGGCCGGGGGAGGGCGGGAGGCGCTGGCTGGTATAAAATGCCTTTTTTGCTCTTCGTTGGGTTCACGACATGCTCATCCTGCCCGGCCGTTCGGCGCTTTCCGCCGCCCGTCTCGACAAACTGCTCGCCGATCTTCGCCGCGACGAACCGCGCATCGAGGCGGTGGCCGCGCAGCTGGTGCACCTGGTGGATCTGGAATCGGCCCTGAGCGACGAGGAGCATGACCGGCTCGAGCGCGTGCTGGATTACGGCTCCGGCGAGAGCCTGCACTTCGGGGATGGGCAGTTTGTCGTCATCCCGCGTCCCGGCACCATCTCGCCCTGGGCGAGCAAGGCGACCGACATCGCGCGCAACTGCGGCCTGTCCAAGGTGCATCGCATCGAGCGCGGCGTGCTCTACACCCTCAAGACCAGCGATGGCCAGCCGCTGACCGTGGGCCAGCGCGAGGTGGTCGAGGCCATGCTGCATGACCGCATGACCGAGGCCGTGGTGCCGACGATCGAGGATGCCGTCGTCCTGTTCCGCACCACCGAGCCCAAGCCGTTGCGCAGCGTGGACGTGCTTGGCGGCGGCCGCCCTCAGCTTGCGCAGGCCAACCGCGACTGGGGCCTGGCGCTGTCGGATGACGAGATCGATTATCTGGTCGAGAACTTCCAGAACCTCAACCGCAACCCGACCGATGTCGAGCTGATGATGTTCGCGCAGGCGAACTCCGAGCACTGCCGCCACAAGATCTTCAATGCCGACTGGGTGATCGACGGCGAGGCCCAGGCCAAGAGCCTGTTCGGCATGATCCGCAACACCTACCACCATGCGCCGCAGGGCATCCTGTCGGCCTACAAGGACAATGCCTCGGTGATCGAGGGCTCACGCGGCGGGCGCGTCTATCCGGGGATCGATGGCGTCTACCGCGCGCATGACGAGGACATCCACATCCTCATGAAGGTGGAAACCCACAACCACCCGACCGCGATCGCCCCGTTCCCCGGCGCGGCCACAGGCTCCGGCGGCGAGATCCGCGACGAGGGCGCGACCGGGCGCGGCAGCAAGCCGAAGGCGGGTCTTTCCGGCTTCTCCGTCTCCAACCTGCGCATCCCCGGCGCCGAGCAGCCCTGGGAGAAGGATCACGGCAAGCCCGGCCGGATCGTCTCCGCGCTGGACATCATGATCGAGGGCCCGCTCGGCGCCGCCGCCTTCAACAACGAGTTCGGCCGTCCCAATATCTGCGGCTACTTCCGCACCTTCGAGCTGGACGCGCCGGGACCGGAAGGCACCGAGCTGCGCGGTTACCACAAGCCGATCATGATCGCAGGCGGCGTGGGCAACATCCGCGCCGACCATGTCGAGAAGAACATCATCGCCGATGGCGACCTGCTGATCGTGCTCGGCGGTCCGGCCATGCTGATCGGCCTCGGCGGCGGCGCGGCTTCGTCCGTGGCCACCGGCAGCCAGGCCGAGGCCCTCGACTTCGCCTCCGTGCAGCGCGGCAATCCGGAGATGGAGCGCCGCTGCCAGGAGGTCATCGACCGCTGCTGGGCGATGGGCGACGACAACCCGATCGTGTCCATCCACGACGTCGGCGCGGGTGGCATCTCCAACGCCTTCCCGGAACTGGTCAACGATGCCGGACGCGGCGGCCGCTTCGAGCTGCGCGCGGTGCCGAACGACGAGCCGGGCATGGCGCCGATGGAAATCTGGAGCAACGAGTCGCAGGAGCGTTATGTGCTGGCGATTCACCCGGACAGGCTGGAGCTGTTCCAGCGGCTGTGCGAGCGCGAGCGCGCGCCCTTCGCCGTGGTCGGCGCCGCCACCGCCGAGCAGCGCCTGATCGTGGGCGACGCGCACTTCGACAACACCCCGGTCGACCTGCCGATGGACGTGCTGCTGGGCAAGCCGCCGAAGATGCTGCGCGATGTGAAGCACCGCAGCTTCCAGCGCCCGGCGCTGGATCTCGAGGGCATCGAGGCGACCGAGGCCGCCTACCGCGTGCTGCGCCTGCCGACCGTGGCCGACAAGCGCTTCCTCATCACCATCGGCGATCGCAGCATCACCGGCATGGTGGCGCGCGACCCGATGGTCGGTCCGTGGCAGGAGCCGGTCGCCGACGTGGCCGTGACCGCCAGCGCGCTGGACAGCTACACCGGCGAGGCGATGGCGATGGGCGAGCGCACCCCGGTCGCCCTGATCGACGGCCCGGCCTCCGGCCGCATGGCGGTGGCCGAGGCCATCACCAACATCGCCGCCGCGCCGATCGGCAAGCTTTCCGACATCCGCCTGTCCGCCAACTGGATGGCCGCCGCCGGCTATCCGGGCGAGGACGCCATCCTGTTCGACACCGTCAAGGCGGTGGGCGAGGAGTTGTGCCCGAAGCTCGGCATCGCCATCCCGGTCGGCAAGGATTCGCTGTCGATGAAGACCGTGTGGGAGGAGGCCGGACGGATGCGCGAGATGACCGCGCCGCTGTCGCTCATCATCAGCGCCTTCGCGCCGGTGACCGACATTCGTCATGTGCTCACCCCGCAGCTGCGCCGCGACAGTGGTGACAGCGACCTGATCCTGATCGACCTCGGCCGTGGCCAGAACCGCCTGGGCGCCTCCTGCCTGGCGCAGGTCTACAGCCAGGTGGGCGATGTGGCGCCGGACCTCGACGATGCCGACGCGCTCAGGGCCTTCTTTGACACCCTCCAGGATCTCAACCGCGACGGCCTGCTGATGGCCTACCACGACCGTTCGGACGGCGGCCTGTTCGCCACCGTGGCGGAGATGGCCTTCGCCGGCCATTGCGGCGTGCATATCAAGCTCGACGAACTGGGCGAGGACGCGCTGGCCGCCTTGTTCGCCGAGGAACTCGGTGCGGTGGTTCAGGTGGGGCATCAGGATACCGATGCCGTGCTGATGGCCTTCCGCGAGGCCGGACTGGGCGCGCATGTCCATGTCATCGGCTGCCTGCGCGACGACGACCGCGTGATCTTCACCCATCACGGCAAGCGCCTGATCGACGAGCCGCGCGTCAACCTGCAGCGCGCCTGGAGCGAGACCAGCTTCAATATCCAGCGCATCCGCGACAACCCCGAATGCGCCCAGCAGGAATTCGACCGCCTGCTGGATGCCGCCGATCCGGGCCTGACCGTCCAGCTCGGCTACGACATGGACGACAACGTCGCCGCGCCATACCTGTCCATTGGGGGCGCGTCCGGGAAGCGCCCGCGCGTCGCCATCCTGCGCGAGCAGGGCGTGAACGGCCAGATCGAGATGGCCGCCGCCTTCACCCGCGCCGGCTTCGACGCAGTGGACGTGCACATGAGTGACATCATCGAGGGGCGCATCGCCCTGGATGGCTTCAAGGGCCTGGTCGCCTGCGGCGGCTTCTCCTACGGCGACGTGCTGGGCGCGGGCGGCGGCTGGGCCAAGTCCATCCGCTTCAACAACCGGGCCTTCGACCAGTTCAGCGCCTTCTTCGGCCGCGAGGACAGCTTCGGCCTGGGCGTGTGCAACGGCTGCCAGATGATCGCCCAGCTCGCCGACATCATCCCGGGCGCCGGGCACTGGCCGCGCTTCATGCGCAACCGCTCCGAGCGGTTCGAGGCGCGCGTGGCGATGGTCGAGGTGATGGATTCCCCCTCCATCCTGCTCGCCGGCATGGCGGGCTCGCGCATGCCGATCGCCGTGGCGCACGGCGAGGGTCGCGTGGAGTTCGGCGCGGGGCTGGACCCGGACGCCGTGGCCGTGGGCGGCCTGGTCGCGCTGCGCTATGTCGACCACTACGGCAGGCCGACCGAGGTCTATCCGCAGAACCCGAACGGCTCCGCGCACGGCATGACCGGCTTCACCAGCGAGGACGGCCGCTTCACCCTCATGATGCCGCACCCCGAGCGCGTGTACCGCGCCGTGCAGCACAGCTGGCGCCCGGACGGCTGGGGCGAGGA
>SDAY01000157.1 GCA_006212015.1 Halothiobacillaceae bacterium | reverse complement strand
ACCGGGCAGGACAGGCCGGAGGCCAGCTCGCGGTGGACCTGGCTCTCGGTGGTGCGCGCGCCGATCGCGCCCCAGCCGATCAGGTCGGACACGTACTGCGGGCTGATCAGGTCGAGGTATTCGGTGGCCGCCGGCACGCCCATGTCGGCGAGGTCGGCCAGCAGGTGGCGGGCCAGATGCAGGCCTTCGTTGATGCGGTAGCTGCCGTCCAGGTTCGGGTCGTTGATCAGGCCCTTCCAGCCCACCGTGGTGCGCGGCTTTTCGAAGTACACGCGCATGACCAGCAGGATGTCGTCCTTCACCTCGTCGGCCAGCGCCTTCAGGCGACCGGCGTATTCGCGCGCGGCCTTCACGTCGTGGATGGAGCACGGCCCCATGATGACCAGCAGGCGGTCGTCTTCACCCGTCAGCACTTCATGGATCGCCTGGCGCGAGGCGAATACCGTTTCCGCGCCGCGCTCGGTCAGCGGGTGCTTGCGGCGGACTTCGACGGGCGGCATGACTTCCTGAATGCCTACGATGCGCAGATCATCGGTGAGATACATGGTCACGGCAGACTGACTCAAAACTGTTCAAAACGGGGATATTACCAGACGGGACGCCGCTTGCGCCCTGCGATGCGAACCCGAAGCCGGCTTGCAGGCGCCTCACAGATCCGTCATCGCGAGCCCCGAAGGGGCGCGGCGATCCATTCCGTCCTCGATAAAACAATGCGTTATGGATTGCTTCACTTCGTTCGCAATGACGAAATGAGGGGTTTTCGGGCTGCGCTCAGAGGTTGTGAAGAAATCGTAACGAGCGGCCCGAGAGCAAGGCGGACGGAACGCAGCGACGAGACATATCAATAAGATAGGCGAGGAGCGAGTACCGCCCAACGCAGCTATCGGGGCGCGCAGTAGATTAATTCACAACCGCTCACATCACCGAGGCATTGAGCCAGAGGTGCGTGCCGATGCTCGCGGCATAGCCCAGCAGCACGGCCCAGGTCCATTTCAGGTGCGCCATGAAGGTGTACACGCCGCGCGCCTGCCCCATCAGGGCCACGCCCGCCGCCGAGCCGACCGAGAGCAGCGACCCGCCCACGCCCGCCGTCAGGGTCACCAGCAACCACTGACCGTGGGACATGTCCGGATTCATGGTCAGCACGGCGAACATGACCGGGATGTTATCCACCACGGCGGACAGCACGCCGACCAGCACGTTGGCGGTCGTCGGGCCCAGGCCGGCGTACATCAGGGTCGACAGCCCGGCCAGGTAGCCGAGCGCGCCCAGCCCGCCCACGCTCAGGATCACGCCATAGAAGAACATCAGGGTGTCCCATTCCGAACGCTTCATCGAGATGAAGATGTCGAAGGGCTTGTCCCTGGGCTTGTAGTGGCGCAGCAGATCGGGCGATTCGCGCAGCGGCTGCGGCACGGCCTGGTCCGGGTCATAGCCCGCCTCGGCGCGCTTGATGAAATACCCCTGCACCATCAGCAGGCCCAGGCCGGTCATCATGCCCAGCATCGGCGGCAGGTGAAATGCGTTGTGCATGGTCACCGCCAGGGCGATGGTGAAGGCGAACAGGGCCAGCGCCACATAGCCGCCCGTCTTCACGCGCGGCGTTTCGGCCAGCGCCGGCGGGCGCTCCTTCGGCACCGCCAGCGACATGATGATGGCCGGCACCAGCCAGTTCACCAGCGCGGGGATGAACAGCGCGAAGAACTCGTTGAAATGGACAACGCCCTTCTGCCACACCATCAGGGTGGTGATGTCGCCGAACGGACTGAAGGCGCCGCCGGCATTGGCCGCGACCACGATGTTGATCAGCGCGGGCACGATGAAGGCACGATGGGCCGCGCCCACCGCCATGACCACCGCGCCCATGATCAGGGCAGTGGTCAGGTTGTCCGCCACCGGCGAGATGAAGAACGCCAAAAGGCCGGTCAGCCAGAAGATGGTGCGCAGCGTGAAGCCGCGCGACACCAGCCAGCCGCGCAGCGCATCGAACAGCCCGCGCTCCTGCAGGGTGTTGATGAAGGTCATGGCGGCGAGCAGGAACAGCAGCAGCTCGCCGTATTCGAGGATGTTGTGCTTGAGCACCTCCTCCGCCTCGCCCGGCCGCCCGGCCCCGGCATAGGCCATCGCCACCAGCATCCAGATGATGCCCGCGGCGATGACCACGGGCTTGGACTTGCGCAGGTGGATGTTTTCCTCGGCGATCACCAGCACATAGGCCAGCACGAACACGCCGAGGGCGACCATGCCCCACAGGGTGCCCGTGAAATCACCCGCCGCCGCTTCGCTGGCCCAGGCGGGCGATCCGGCCATCAGCCCGAACAGCGCAGTGAAAAAAAGGGACATCGAACGTCCGAGTAGCATGCTGTCCTCCACATGAGCACGCCAGGGAATGCGCGCAGGAACTCGCCCTGCGTTTCCGCATCCCATAGACTGGAATCAATTTTGAACCGGGATACTACCACTCCATGACCGAGCGAAAGCAGGGCAAACCCCTTGAGCGCATCTTCGAACAGGCCCTCTCGCCGTTCGAGAAATTCATCAAGTGGGAGAGCGCCAGCGGCCTGATGCTGATGGCCGCGACCGTGCTTGCTCTGGTGCTGGCCAACAGTGCGCTGGCTCACGCCTTTCACGAGGCATGGGAAACCCCGTTCCGCATCGGCATGGGTGAATGGGCGCTGGAGAAATCCATCCACCACTGGATCAACGACGGCCTGATGGCGCTGTTCTTCTTTCTCGTCGGGCTGGAGATCAAGAGCGAGTTCCTCGCAGGCTCGCTGTCCACCCCACGCCAGGCCGCCCTGCCCATCGTCGCGGCACTGGGCGGCATGGTCGTGCCCGCGCTGATCTACTTCGCCATCAACCCCTCGGGCGACTACGCGACGGGCTGGGGCATCCCGATGGCCACCGACATCGCCTTCGCCATCGGCGTGCTGACCCTGCTCGGCCCGCGCGTGCCCAAGGCGCTGGTGATGTTCCTGGTCGCTCTGGCGATTGTCGATGACCTCGGCGCGGTGGTCGTCATCGCCCTGTTCTACACCGCCGACCTGGACATGCAGGCCCTGTGGGCCGCGGCGAGCGTCCTCGGCGTGCTGGCCCTGCTCAATGCGGGCAACATTCGCAAGCCGCTGCCCTACGCCATCCTCGGCGGACTGCTCTGGTACGCCGTGCTCAAGTCCGGCGTGCATGCCACCGTGGCCGGCGTGCTGACCGCGCTGATGATTCCGGCCTCCTCCCGCTTCACGCAGGAGGCCTTCAGCCGCCATGTCCGCGAGCTGATGGATCGCTTCGACACCGCCAGTTGCGGCCCGTCGGCTCGACTGCTCGCCTGCAGGAACCAGACGCACATGCTGGAAACCCTGCAGGAAGGCCTGCACGCCATGCAGCCGCCGCTGGTGCGACTGGAGCACTTTTTCGCTTTGCCGGTGGCCTTCCTCATCATCCCCCTGTTCGCGCTGGCCAATGCCGGGGTGTCGCTTGATGCCGAGGCCCTGGCCCACACCTTCAGCCATCCGGCGGCCATCGGCATCATGCTCGGCCTGGTCGTCGGCAAGCCGCTGGGCATCACCCTGTTCACTTGGCTGAGCGTGAAGACGGGCCTGACGCGGCTACCCGCGGGCGTCGGCATGGGGCATGTGTTCGGCGCGGGTCTCGTCGCCGGCATCGGCTTCACCATGTCCATCTTCATTGCCGAACTCAGTTTTGGAGGCGACCCGGCCATACTTGAGCTGGCCAAGGCGGGCATCCTGTCCGCCTCGCTGATCGCCGCGCTGCTCGGCGCCTTCTGGTTCAGCCGCATGCCGCGCCCGCTGGATGCCGCTACAGGAAACGTTCATGACTGACACGCCACGCTTCATCCGTCTGCTCAACGCCTCCCACCGCACGCTGACCAGCAACCGCATGCTGTTCTCGGGCGGCCTGTTCGCCACCGGAACCAGCTTTCTGTGGACGATGTTCAGGGACAATGACAGCCTCGTGGTCAGCGGCTACCCCGCCATGGGTGTGGTGTCGCTGCTTTTGGGGCTGGGGATTGCCACGCTTTCCGCGGCGCGCTTCATCAGCCTGTTCTTCCTGCACGAGCGACTGAACCCGCGCCCGGCCGAGCCTGCCGAGTCGCTCTGGGCCATGGAGGTGGCGCAGGACAGCGCCAGGCTGGAGGGACTGATCCGTCCATGGAAGGAATCCCGCACCGCCCTGCCCCGGCATGTGGTCATCAACGTGTGGGAGCGCTGGGTGCAGGACGTCATGCCGCGCTGATACGACAAGGAGGCCCGCCCC
>SDAY01000039.1 GCA_006212015.1 Halothiobacillaceae bacterium | reverse complement strand
CGGCCAAACTCCCCGGCATCGACAACCAGTACGCCTACGCCATCTACCTCATGGCCGGCATGCTCGGCTGGTCGCTGTTCGCCGAAGTCTTCGGGCGCTGCCTCACCGTCTTCATCGACAACGGCAACCTGCTGAAGAAAATGGCCTTCCCCCGCCTCGCCCTGCCGCTCATCGTCACCGGCAGCGCCTTGCTCACCAACCTTCTACTCTTTGTCGCCATCCTCGTGGTCTTCGGCCTTTTGGGACATCTGCCGACCCTGAACATTCTCTGGCTGCCGCTGCTTGTACTGATCACCCTCGGCCTCGCCATCGGCCTTGGCCTAAGCCTTGGTATCATCAACGTCTTCATGCGCGACATCGGCCAGATCATGCCCATCGTGCTTCAGTTCTGGTTCTGGCTGACCCCGGTGGTTTACACCACGCACATGTTGCCGGAAAGCTATCGTGACGCTTTCCTGCTCAACCCCATGACCGGCGTGGTCATGGGCTACCAAAACATTCTGGTCTACGACAAAACGCCCGACCTGAGCCTGCTGGCCTACCCCACCCTGCTGGCGCTGGGCGCGCTCGCCCTGACCCTGTTCCTCTACCGCCGCGCCGGCGAAGACATGGCGGACGTGCTATGAGCGCGCCACTGCCCGTATTGGAAGTACAAAGCATCGGCAAGGCCTACCGCGACTACGGCGGCGAATGGCGCCGCGTACTCTCCTGGTTCGGCCTGCCGCTTGCGCCGCGCGAAGAACACTGGACGCTACAAAACATCAGCTTCAGCATCCAGCCCGGCGAAAGCGTGGGCATTGTCGGCCAGAACGGCGCAGGAAAAAGCACCCTGCTCAAACTGATCACCGGCACCCTCAGGCCCAGCACCGGCCAAGTCACCGTGCGGGGCCGCATCGCCGCCATTCTCGAACTCGGCATGGGCTTTCACCCCGACCTTACCGGCCGCCAGAACGCCTACCATGCGGCGGGCCTCATGGGCCACAGCCAGGAACAGATCAACGCCGTCATCGACGACATCGAAGCCTTCGCCGAAATCGGCGAATACTTCGACCAGCCGGTGCGCACCTACTCCAGCGGCATGCAAATGCGCGTGGCCTTCAGCGTGGCCAGCGCCATTCGCCCGGACATCCTGATCATTGACGAAGCCCTCTCGGTCGGAGACGCCTACTTCCAGCACAAATGCTTCCAGCGCATCCGCGAATTCAAGGATCAGGACACAACGCTCCTGTTCGTATCCCACGACCCGGCCGCCGTGCGAACCCTCTGCAACCGCGCCATCCTGCTCGACCATGGCCACCTGATCCGGCTGGGAAGCCCGGATGACGTGCTCGACTACTACAACGCCCTGATCGCCCACACCGAAGAGATGCGCGAAATCGAGCAAGCCGGTGGCATCACCCGCTCCGGCTCCGGCGCGGCACGAATCGTGAGCGCCAGCATCTCTGGCAAGGACGGCCCCCGCGCCATGTTCATCTCGGGTGAGCCCGCCACCATCGAAACGGTGCTTGAACTCAAGCAGCCCCTCGAAGATCTCACCCTGGGCATCCTCATCCGCGACCGCCTCGGGAATGAAGTGTTCGGCACCAACAGCTTCAACCTGGGCACACCACTCCACACGTTGACGGGCGCAGCGGGAGAGCGAAGGGTCGCCTTCGAAATCCCCGAACTCAACCTGGGCCCCGGCAGCTACAGCCTCACCCTGGCGCTGCACGCCAGCTTCGACCACACCGCCGGCAACTACGACTGGTGGGACGGCGCACTGGCATTCGAAGTTGTATGCCCCGTTGACCGCCCCTTCATCGGCGTCGCGGCGCTTCCTGTTCACATGCACATCACGGACTGAATGAAAGTCGCCATCGTTCACGACTGGCTCACCGCCATGGGCGGGGCCGAACTGGTTCTCGCCGAACTTCTGAGCCTGTTTCCACAAGCCGAGCTGTTCACGATCGTCGACACCCTTCCTCCCGAACATCGGACATGGCTGGAAGGCCACGCCATCCACACCAGCTTCATCCAGCGCATTCCGTTCGGCAAGAAACGCTACCGCTCCTATTTGCCGCTGATGCCGCTGGCGATTGAACAACTCGACCTGCGCGGCTTCGATCTCATCATTTCCAGCAGCCACGCCGTGGCCAAGGGCGTGCTAGTCGGCCCTGACCAATTGCATATCAGCTACGTGCATTCGCCCATGCGCTACGCCTGGGACATGCAGCATGCCTATCTTGAGGAAGCAGGACTCACCAAGGGCCTGCGCGGCATGTTCTCGCGTGTTTTCCTGCACAAGCTCCGCCTCTGGGACAGCCGCACAGCCAACGGCGTGGACCACCTCATCGCCAATTCACGCTTTATCGCACGGCGCATCGAGAAGACCTACCGTCGCCAGGCCGAGGTCATCTACCCTCCGGTGGACACCGAGTTCTTCGCCCCCGGGGGGGGCGGCAGGGAAGACTTCTATTTCACCGCCTCGCGCCACGTGCCCTACAAGCGCGTCGATCTGATCGTCGAGGCCTTCCGTGACCTGCCGGATCGTCGACTCCTCGTGGCCGGCGAGGGGCCCGAAGAAAAACGCCTGCGCCGCATGGCTCCGCCCAATGTCGAATTCATCGGACGCTGCGACCGTGAGCGACTGCGCCAGCTCATGCGCAAGACACGCGCCTTCCTGTACGCCGCCGAGGAAGACTTCGGCATCGTCGTCATCGAAGCCCAGGCCTGCGGCTGCCCCGTCATTGCCTACGGACGCGGCGGCGCGACCGAAACCGTCATCGATCATCCCGCCCCCGGCTCTACCGGCGTTCTCTACCGCGAGCAAACCAGCCGCAGCCTGAGGCAGGCCATCCTTCACTATGAAAGGCACCAGGATGCCATTCGCCCCGAGCACTGCCGGACCCATGCCGAGCAGTTCTCCCATGCACGCTTTCGCGAACTGATCCTTCAATCCGTCCAAGACAAGCTCCAGGCCTGGCAGGAAGCCCTCTGATGCACATCCTTTTCAACACCCATATCGTCCGCCCACCGCTCACCGGTATCGGACGCTACACCCTGGAACTGGCGCGGGCATTGAACCAGCTTGGTCACGAAGTGCGCGGCCTCACCCTCGACCCGCTTGCACCCCAAGACGCCCAGGCACAAGCCAGGCAAGCCGCATGGCGCAAGAACCTTGCCCGGATTCCCGGAGCTCGCACCCTCCAGCGCATGCGCCTGCAAGCCAGGCTGGACCGCCAGCCCAGCGCGGGCTGGCTCTACCACGAACCGAACTACATCCCCCTCCGCTTCGATGGCCCCACGGTCATCACCGTCCATGACCTTGCCTGGATACGCCACCCCGAGACCCATCCCGCCGAACGGGTACGCTATCTGAACCGCAACGTCCCAAGAGCCCTGGAGCGCGCGGACCACATCCTCACCGTCTCGGCCTTTACCCGCGATGAATTGATGCACGTATTCGGCTATCCAGCGGAGCAAATCACCGTCACCCCTCTCGGGGTCGATCATGAGCGCTACCGGCCGCGTACCGAACAGGAATGCACACAAACACTCGGCAAACACCGACTTGCATGGAAAAGCTACGTCCTGAGCGTCGGCACCCTGGAACCAAGGAAAAACCTGCGCCTTGCCGTCGAAGCGCATAGCCTGCTCCCGGCGCACCTGCAACAGGAATACCCTTTGGTTCTAGCTGGGGCGCGCGGCTGGCATGAATCGGAATTTCGAGAGCCCCTAGGCAAACAAGTCAAGCGAGGGAGCGTCATCCCGCTCGGTTACGTGCCGGAGGACGAACTACCCTGCCTCTATGCCGGGGCGAGCGCTTTCGTCTACCCATCCCGCTACGAAGGTTTCGGGCTACCTCCCCTTGAGGCCATGGCATGCGGCGTTCCGGTGATCACCTCCACGGCGCAAGCGCTGTGCGAGGTAGGTGGCGAAGCTGTTCTCACCGTCTCTCCGGACCATCCCGAGGCTTTAGCGCACGCCCTTCGGTCAGTGCTTGAGGATGTGGATCGTGCCGAGTCGCTGAAAGCCCTAGGCCAACAACGCGCAGGCCAGTTCACCTGGCTCACTTGCGCGCAGACAGCGCTCCATGGCTATCGGTGCGCTAAGCAGGGCTCCTGTACGGATCGGTTGATTGACTAAAATCAACCCATATCGACGGGAACTGCCGTGCATCCTGCTCCTGTTGGCAATTGCCCCAAGTGGCTTAAGGAAACGCTGAATAATTCAGCGTTTCCTGTCCGGGGCATGGATGCCCCGGCGCGAACAAGGACGTAAGTCCTTGATTCGCGGAGGCTACCGCGAATTCATTTCGCGGTGAGCCGAGCTGAACAAATCCATGAATGGATTTGTTCAGCGCTTCCTTAAGAGAGTTCTCTCTATTGCTGAGCCTTGTTGCGGCAAGGGCACCTAAGGTAAGCTCCAAACTTATCACGCCAAATGCTGTGTTCACCAGACTTGGCAGGCTTGAAGAATCTCCCCCATGCCCCAACCCATCGACATCAACCAGCTCCTCGGTCGCGTTCGCGCAGAGGCCGAGTCACTCGACCTGCCTGAGTACCCACACCCCACTCCAACCCAGAACTTGACGCTGCACGAGGAACCCGATACCAGCGCGCGTGGAGCGGCGGGTGTGGCTCACATTCAAAGTCTTCTTATGGCTCCAAGGGAGCTTTTCCTCCACGAGGCGTACCGTTCGCTCTTTCGACGCGATGCCGACTCGTCCGGGATAAGCCATTACCAAGGGATGCTGACCGAAGGCCATAGCCGTGCCGAAGTACTCTATGCGATGGCCCGCTCCTCCGAAGGCCGCGCCCTGGGGGTCAAGATTGGCGGTCTTGGCTGGCGCGCACTCCTATGCCGCTGGAGCCTGAAATTTCGCAAATACTCGCCAGATCGCATCCATTCAGCACTGCTGGCCGGGCGTGGCGGCAAGCTGGGCATGCTGGCGCGCCTTATCCCTACCCGCCTGCTCCGGCTTTTCCTTGTCCCGTTCCGAATCAATCACTTGCCAGGAAAATGGCTGCGCGCTTGGGAGAATCGCCTCGCCGCACCGTTTGCCATCGTCGGACAGTGGGTCCTTGAGCAGCAAAAGCACTCGGAAAAAATCATCCATGCGCTCAAGAAGCACGAGGAAGAACGCCTCGGACAACTCCACGCTCACAAGGAACACGCCAGCCAGACGGAAAACGATCTGCGGCAATCCATCGCGACTCAAGCAAGCCGCCAGCACGAACTGGAAAAGACCCTGGACTGGCTACGTTACAGCGTGAGTCGCCAGTGGCATCAGGCCCTTGGAAGCACGCCCCCGCACATGGCCGCGCTCCCCGAAACCCTGACCGCCGAGCAGGAGGCCCTGGACGCCTTCTACATTGCCTTCGAGGATGCCTGCCGCGGAAGTGAAGCCGACATTCGCGAGGGACTGCTCGTCTACCTTGACCGCGTGCGCCGCAGCGCCGCTGCGCAAGGTCATCCCATCATCGACATCGGCTGCGGGCGCGGGGAATGGCTGCGCATCCTCAAGGACGAAGGTTTCATGGCGCGCGGCGTGGACCAGAGCGCCGCCATGGTCGAACGTGCCACGGCCTACGGCCTGGATGTCGAGCAGGGCGATGCCGTCGCCGCGCTTGCCCGCCTGCCCGAAGCCAGCGTGGGCGGCGTGACCGGGTTCCATATCGTCGAACACCTCCCCTTCCCCGTCCTGTTCCGCCTGTTCGCAGAGGTGTCGCGAGTGCTCGCACCGGGTGGCATCGCCATCTTCGAAACACCCAATCCCGAAAACGTCCTGGTCGGCAGCCACACCTTCTATCACGACCCCACCCACCGGAATCCGATCACCCCAACTTTCATCACCTTCCTGGCCCAATACCACGGCCTCGCGGAGATCGAGATCGTGCGCCTGCACCCCTATCCCGAAGCCGCCAAGGTGCCCGGCCACGATCCGCTGACGGAGCGGGTCAACGGCCACCTGTGCGGCCCACAGGACTTCGCCCTCGTTGCCTATCGCCCGCGCCCGGCATGAAGATCCTCGTCACCGCCAATCTTGCCCCGTTCATGACGGGCGGGGCCGAAGCCCATCTCGAAGGCCTCACCCACGCCCTGCGCGTCGGGGGGCATGACCTCGAGGTCCTGCGGTTGCCGTTCACATTCCACCCCGAAGCCAGCATCGAGCGCCTGATGGGATTCGCCGGCGAACTGGACATGAACCGTCCCAACGGCCAGCGCGTCGACCGTGTCATCAGCCTTCAGTTTCCGGGCTATGGCATCCATCACGACCATCACATCGTCTGGCTCATGCACCAGCACCGTGTGGTCTATGAGCTGTATGACCCCGCGACGGCCACGCCCGAACTGGCCCAGCTTCGCCAGTCCATCCACGCCTATGACACCCAGGCCCTGCGCCGCGCCCACGCCCTGTTCGCCAACTCTGGCCGGGTCGCGGAACGCTTGAAGCAGTTCAACGGCCTGAGCGCCAGGCCGCTCTATCACCCCCCGCCTCAAGCGGAACAACTCTACTGCGCGGACGCCGAAGACTACGTCTTTTTCCCAAGCCGTCTGGAGCGCCTCAAGCGCCAGGACCTGCTGATCGAAGCCGCCCGCCACCTGCGCTCCCCCGTCGCCATCCTGCTGAGCGGAGACGGCGGACAGCGCGACCACTACCAGGGCCTGATCGACCGTTACCGCCTGCATGACCGGATCCGCCTGCTCGGCAGGGTGGATGCGCGGATGAAACTTGCCCTCTACGCGCGATCCCTGGCGGTCTTCTTCGGTCCTTTCGACGAAGACCTCGGCTACGTCACCCTGGAAGCCATGCTCGCGAGCAAGCCCGTCCTCACCTGCACCGACGCGGGCGGCCCGCTCGAATTCGTGGTGGACGGTGAAACCGGCTTCATCACCGAACCAGCCCCCGAAGCCATCGCGGAGCGTATCGACTGGCTCCACGCCCACCGCGCCAAAGCCGCCGACATGGGCCGCGCGGGGCGCGCCCGCTGGGAATCGCTCGGCATTTCATGGCCCCATGTCGTCGAACAACTTCTATCCGCCTGAACACCTCGCGAAAAACACCCATGCGCATTGCCATCGTCGCGCCATCCAGCGTCCCCTTCGTCATCGGCGGCGCGGAAAAGCTCTGGTGGGGCCTCCAGCACGCCATCAACCAGCAGACCGGCCATGTCTGCGAACTGATCAAGCTTCCAAGCCCAGAACGCAACTTCTGGGAAATCATCGACAGCTACCGGCGCTTCTCGGAGCTCAACCTCGAGCATTTCGACCGAGTCATCAGCACCAAGTACCCCGCGTGGATGGTGCATCATGGGGAGCATGTCGTATATCTCCAGCACACCCTGCGCGGCCTCTACGACACCTACCCGGCTCGCCTGCCAACGCGGCTGAACCCGATTCCCGCCGCCGCGCAGCGCCTCGTGCGCCTGCTGCGCGCGCCCGCGCTTGACCGTTCCGCGCTGCCCGACATCTTCGGAACCATCGAAACGCTCAAGCACGCCGAACTTCCGACCGATCTACTGACCCTCCCCGGCCCGCTGCTGCGGGAAATCGTCCACACCTTCGACCGCATCGCCCTCGACCCCGCCGAAATCCGCGCCTATCACGCCATCTCCGCCACCGTGGCCCGACGCGAGGAGTACGTCCCGGAACAGGCCCAGGTCAACATCCTGCCGCACCCCTCCGACCTTGCGCGCTATGAAACCGCCGCCCCAAGGTCGATCTTCACCATCAGCCGCCTGGACCGTCCCAAGCGCATCGACCTGCTTATCCAGGCCTACATCGAAGCCGGCATCGACATACCGTTCGAAATCGCCGGCACCGGCCCCGAAGAAGACCGCCTGCGCGCGAAGGCCGAAGGCCAACCGGGCATCCGCTTCCTTGGCCGCCTGAACGACGACGAAGTCATCCGTCATTATTCCGAAGCCCTCTTCGTCCCCTTCATCCCCCAGGACGAAGACATGGGCCTCATCACCCTCGAAGCCATGCGCTCCGGCAAGGCCGTGCTGACCACCACCGACGCGGGCGGGCCGACCGAATTCGTCCGCCACGGCGAAACCGGCCTCATCGTCGAGCCCACCGCCAAGGCACTCGCCGAAGGCTTCCGGCAACTGGCGCTCGCCCCCCCCCGCACCCTCGCCATGGGACAAGCCGCCCTGACCGACGCGGAAGAAGTGAACTGGCCGCGCGTGGTCACCGCACTCACCGCACCCCTGCCCAGCCGCCCGCGCCGCCCGCGCTGGCTGCTGCTCAACACCTTCAGCGCCTGGCCGCCCGATACCGGCGGCCGCCAGCGCATCTACCACCTCTACCGCCACCTGGCCCGTCACGCGGATATCCACCACATCTGCCTCGTTCCTCCTGGGCAGGGTGGCACATGGCAACTCGCCCCCGGCTTCTGCGAAACCCGCGTTCCCGCCAGCGCCGGCTTCTGCGTCCGCGCTGCCCTGCTCCACAAGCAACTGGGCGTCAGCGCCTGGGACCTGGCCGCCCTGCGTCACGCGGCGGACGAAAGCCGACTCACCGAGCTGCTTGGCACGGCGCTGACGGACGCCGACCGCGTCATCTGCGCCCACCCCTATCTCTACCCGGCCGTTCAGCCCCTCTGGCAAGGGCCGCTGGCCTATGACGCCCACAACATCGAAATCGACATCAAACGCAGCATGCTCCAGCCCGGAGCGGCGTCCGACGCCATGCTGGACGAGCTGCGCGACGTGGAAGGCGCCCTCTGCCGCAGGGCCGACATCATCCTCGCCTGCAGCGCAGACGACCATGCTCGCCTGAGCGAACTTTATGGCATTTCGCCCGCATCCATCATCGTCGTGCCGAATGGCGTGGATACCGCAGCCATACCCTACACCGCCGGACAGGACCGCCGGCAGCTCAAAGCGAAACTCGGCCTGCCCGACCAAAACATCGCGCTCTTCATGGGCAGCTGGCACCGCCCCAACGTCGAAGCGGCACAACACATCCACGCCCTGGCCCCCGAATGTCCAGACTGGCTCTTCATCATCCTCGGCTCCGTGGGCATGGTGCCGGAACTCGCTCATCCGCCTGCAAACGTCATCCAGACCGGGATCGTCAGCGACAGGGAAAAACATGTCTGGCTCCGCGTGGTGGATATTGCGCTCAACCCCATGACATCGGGTGGCGGGACCAATCTCAAGATGCCTGAATATGCAGCGGCAGGCATACCCATACTCACCACCCCCCATGGTCGGCGGGGACAGCCGCTGGAGGCCGGGCAGCACTGTCTGGAAGCTGATATTGAACGCTTCCCGGACATCCTCAACAACCTGCCGCCGGATCTGAATGACTTGGCTCGGGCTGCCTGCGAGCGAGCAGGACGAGTCCTCGACTGGAGCATGATCAGCCAACACGTCATTGAAGGGATTCACACATGAACCGTTCCATGAAATTGCAAATGTCAATGTTTTAACCAACAATGCACGACATGGGGCCGCAGCCGCCTCCCGACCACCAGGGCGCCTCGACGTCCGAACTGCCAAAGGGCATCGGCCCAGGGTGGCCGATGGAGCGCAGAGGCGTGACCATGGTTCGGGAGGTGCGCATGATTGATGAATCAATGACCTTGCCCCCTCGCTGCGCTCTCCCGCCCTCACCCGCATGCGGGGAAGGGGTTTTGCAGCAACGCGCCAAGCGCCCTCAGCCACCCGCAAGTCTTCGGAATGAACCTATGTCATCCGCCATCGGCAGATTCTGGATAGCCCCACCCATCATGGCCAGGTTCATGGCTGTGCTTGTCTTCACTTTCACGCAGATGGCCTTCCCGACCCTCTGGGCCCAAAGCCAGTCTGCCCCTGTTGTCGGTGAAGTCATTTTTGTAAGCCACGATGCCTGGACACAGCGCCAGGACAATACCCGCTCCCGCCTCAAGGCGGGTGACAAGATCCGCCTGGGCGACATCCTCGAAACCGCATCCGACGCCCAGCTTCACCTCAAGATGATCGACGATGCCTTCATCGCCCTGCGTCCCGGGGCTCGGCTTCATATCCGCGACTACCGACCGCCAACGCCAGACGCCCCGGATGCCGGCATCAAGCTTGAGCTCATGCAAGGCTCCATGCGCAGCGTCACGGGTCACATTGGCGAAAGCCACAAAACTCATTTCCGACTCAACACCCCCATTGCCGCCATCGGAATTCGCGGCACGGACTTCAGCTTAAGATCCACACCGGAGAGCGCACAGGCCAGCGTTTCCAGTGGCGCCATCCTCATGTCGTCTTTCAGCGCCATCTGCTCCCGTGATGCCCTCGGACCTTGCCTTGGTGAAAATAGCCTGGCCGCCACCGCGTCAGCAGATTCGTACATCGAGCTCCGCGCGGGCGCAGTACGGCCCGCCATCGTGCAAGCTCCTCCTGTCGATCTTCTGCCGACCCCGGAAGAGGAGCGCTCCCGCAGCCTTGCCCCCGCATCCGGCGGCACCCTATCCCCATCGGATCGCGGAGTGTCCTTTACCCTCGTGGCGCATGCGTCTCAACGCGTCCTCGACTCTGAAGAAGAAACGTCCGACAAGCGTGCGGATGCACTCAGGGACGACCTTCAAACCAACCAGCCAACGCCCGGTGAACCGGCCAACACCGCAGACACGGACAGGGATGGACTTGATGATCATTCCGAACGCCTTGCCGGCACCAACCCATTCAAGAAGGACACCGACAGTGATGGCATGCCTGATGGACTTGATTCGCGCCCCAACATCACAGACGTCTACACGTCCGGCAGGCAGGAGATTCGGCTTTCACCACAGCAGCTTGCCGCATTCCAGTTCGACAGCATCCATATCCGGCGTTCCGCATGGGGCGCTCAGCCCGCACTGATTGAGCACATCACACTGACACGCGAGGCATCGGCAAGCGACACCCCCGGTTCAATCACTGTTGAGCGCCGTCAGGACCAAGAGGGCAACGTTTTCTGGGGCAGTGCCGCAAGTTTCGGACTGCTGGAAGAAGCGATGCGCGCCGACCCGGCGCAGGCGGCGCTCAGTCAAGAACTGCGCGAAGCACTGCTCAAATCCGGCGTATCCCCCGAAGAAGCCTCGCTCGCCGGTCTGCAATGGCTCCAGTACCACCGCAACGCTCCAAGCGCTGCCACGGTCGCCGACAGCACCCGTTATCTGGTTGCAACGCAAGGCCTTGAACGTGCTTCCACGCCGCTCATCAATCAGCATTTCCCTGCGTTCAACCTGCCCTACACCCTGAATGTCCAGGATGCGGCGAGAAACCTGAACAGTGGAGCGGTCGAAAGCCTTCCCGTCATCGATTTCCAGTTCAAGATGAACTATGCCGATCAAACCTTCACGGCAAAACTCACACTTCTTGACCCTCGCCCCGGTCACCCCGACGGTCGGACAGACATCGAATTCCGCGGCGCGGTGAACGAGAGCGGAATGATCTTTGGCGGCAATGACCAAGGCTACCTGAAAGGCTTTTTCCTCAACGAAATGCGCCAAATCGCCTTCATTTTCGAACGACAGGATGATCGCGGCATCCTCGGCGGCGCCATCGTCGCCGACCAGGATACCCAGCGCACAGACACCGAAAGACTCCAACCCCGAATGGCGCTTTACCAGACTGAATCCAGCGCTCCGGTACTCTGGGGGCGCTGGGACAATTTCGCCCAAATCCGAGACGCCGACGAGCTTAATGGCATCCTCAATGACACGCGGGAATTGATCGCATACAACAACACCTTCGCCCTCATGCGGCCCAAGCCTTCGGAAGACATCACCCTCCCCACCACGGGGACTTACTCCTTCGACATGGCAGCGCATGAAGCCGTTGTTCGCCATGGCCAAAGTCTGGAACTGGCCCAAGTGCACAACCCGAGCCTCGACATTCATTTCGACAAGCGAACCTTCGACACGCACCTCGACCTGACCGCGCCGTCGCTGGCCCAACCCGTTGCCATCACCGCCACCGGCTCACTGGGCGCGAATGGCGTCTTCAGCAGCGACCCGACGCGCTCCAACAGCACGGTCGCCGGCTTCCTTGACCCAGCCGCCGTCAACGCAGGCATGCTGTTTGAACGCAACCTCGACAACGGAGCGCTTGCCACCGGCGTCGTCCAATGGAAGCGACACTGATTGTCCGGATAAGACATTCCCAAGCCCGCGTGGCCAAGGGGCTGCACAACGCGTCAAGCTACCGTGAAACAAACCTTTCCATTCGCACTGGCATCGCTGCTTTTCATACTCCTGTTTTCGCTCCCCCCGAATGAACGCGGCGGCCTCTGGCCCCTTGAACGCATGCTCCAGGACCTGCGCACCCAGAGTCTCCTTCAAGACCGGGTCGATGGACGCATCATCATCGTGGACATCGACGAGCACGCCCTCCAGACCGTCGGCCGCTGGCCATGGGACCGCAGCACCATCGCGAGACTCCTGCACACGCTCAGTGAGGAAGGCCAGGCCGCCGTCATCGGCGTCGACCTTCTCTTTCCCGAACCAAGCGCCGACGACGACGCCCTGGCCAGCCTGACCGAACGCCCCATCATCTTTGCCCAATCGTTCGGCGCCGAACGCCAGCGCCCCTCCGGCATGCCCGGCGCGGGTGTCAGCCTGCACGGCGTCGAACCGCCCGCAGCCATGCACGCGCAAAGCGTGGTCGGCATCACCCCGGCGCTCGCGCGGCAAGCGAAAGCCGGGCACATCAGCCCCACCTTCGACCCGGACGGCAAGATCCGCCACATCAAACCGCTCCTGACCTACCAGGGGCGCGCCCACGAAACGCTTGCACTCGCCATGATGCGCGCATTCCTGGAACATCCCCCGGCATACTCGCTGAGTCTCAACCCCGAGCCGCTCGGCAGCGCCTACCAGCTAACCGACTCCACCAACATCATTCAACTTCCCCTGGACGCGCAAGGCCGACTGCGGCTGCCCTTCCAAACCCAAACGCACGGCTTCCTGCACGTCTCCGCCGCCGACGTTCTCCATGGCGCCCTCCCCAGGGACCTGCTCGCCAATCGCCTCGTACTCCTCGGCTCCTCGGCCACCGGCCTGGGCGATTTGGTGGCCACCCCCGTCCATCCCACCCACCCCGCCATCCAGATCCACGCCACACTGCTTCAGGCGCTGCTGGACAGACATTTCATCATCCAGCCTCAAACCACGCCGATCATTCTTTTCGCGATCCTTCTGCTGCTGGTGCTGATCGTGGAGATCGCCCTGCCTCGCACGGCCCCCATCAAAGGCGCGGCGATCGTCATCGCACTGGCCGCGCTGTGGGTTGTCCTCAACCACCTTGCCTGGCGCCAGGGCTACCACCTGCCCATCAGCCCGCCGTTGATCCTGCTTGCCGCACTGCTCATGATTCACGGCCTGTCCGCCCTGCAGTCCGCGCGCGGCGAAAAACGCCACCTTGTTCGTCAGCTTGGCGCGTACCTGCCGCGCGAAGTGGCCCGTCAGGTCATCCGGGGCGGCGACCCGTTCAAGCCCGAACGTCGCCCGCTGACCGTCATGTTCATTGACCTGCGCGACTTCACCGCCATGGCCGAAGGCATGGCGCCGGAAGCGCTTGCCGAACTCATGGACCGCTACCTGAGCCTTGTCACCCGCCTCATCCACAACCACGGCGGCACGCTCGACAAATACATGGGCGATGGCGTCATGGCCTTCTGGGGCGCCCCCCTCGAAAACCCGGCCCACGCTCAAGCCGCTTACCAGGCCGCGCTGGACATCGCCCACGGCATCGACCAGCTCTCCCAAAGCCTATCGAGCGAAGGCCTGCCCCCCCTGCGCGCCGGGATCGGCCTCCACACCGGGACCGCCACCGTCGGCAACCTTGGCACACGCTTCCGTCATACCTATACCGCGCTGGGCGACACCGTGAACATCGCCGCCCGCATGGAAGGCCTCACCCGCGCACTGGACAAAACCATCCTGCTCACCGGCGACACCGCCCAGCAGCTTCACCATGCCGAACTGGAGGATCTCGGCCTTCATCAAGTGCGCGGTCGGCGTGAACCGGTGCGCATCCTCACACCTGCCAGGCTTGCGCGAGCACGCGCCACCCTAGCGCAAGCCCCCGGAACAGACAGCCCGGCATCCCCCGCCAGCCCCAGCCCGGACATCAGACTCAGCATCCTCCCGGCCCTCCTGCTGGCGGCCCTCAGCCTGCCGGCCGCCGCCCAGCGCGAGCCAGCGCCCGACGTCGACATGCTCTACCAGCAAGCCCTCACCGCACTCCATGCCGGACAGAACCAACAAGCCATCGAACGCCTTGAGCGCCTCATCGAGCTGCAGCCCAACCATGCCGGCGCCCATCTTGATCTCGCCCTCGCCTACCGGAATGACGGCGACTTGCGGCAGGCCGAGCGCATCCTGGACCGGCTTCTGAACCGCTTCGACCCGCCGCCCGCCATCCGCCTGCTGATCGAACGGCTACGTCAATCCATCCGCCAATCCATCCGCCAATCCATCGACCCATCCATGGAAGATGGCCGCCAGACCACCGTCGAACCCAAACCAGGCCTGCATCAAGCCCTAGGCTACGCCAGCAACGTCAACGCCGGTCCGCGTGAACGGGTCATCGACATCGACCTGGGCTATGGCCCCCTCGAATTGCAACTCGACGAAAGCAGCCGCCCGCAAGCTGACCACTACTCGGAAACCGGACTACGCCTCCAGCACACCGTACCCTGGCGCACCCTGAGGCTGGACCTGACCGCCCAGGCCGATCTGCGGCGTCATGCCCACCTGTCCATCCATGACACCGACTTCCTGCACACCGGCATGCTTCTGACCCGCCCCCCCCAACCCCTGGGCTGGGACATCGGCCTATCCCTCAACCACCTGCGCCTCGACAACGCGCCCTACCTCAACGGCGGCATCCTGGCCTTCGGGCTGCAATGGCGCATCGCGCCGCATGCGACGCTACACACCCAACTGCAGTCCGTCATCGAGGACTACCCCAGCGACCCGGTGTACGACGCCCGCCTATGGCGCGCCCGACTGGGCGCCGACTGGACCCCCGCGCCCGCCTGGAGCCTGGCCCTGAACCTCGAATGGGAAAACGACCGGGCCGAGGGCGACCGCGCCGGCGGCGACCGCCAAGCCTTGAGCGCACGCCTCGCCGCGGCCCATCGTCTCGGCCCCGACAGCCAGATCGAACTCGCCGCCCGTGCACTCCAAAGGCAAGATCAGGCCCCCTACAGCCCCCTGCTCTTTGGCGACACCCATCGCACCATCCGGCGCCAGGACATCACCGCCATCTACAGTCATCGGCTGCCGCAAAACCTGGTGGCCAGCCTGGAAATGTCTGCGCGCAGGGACACCTCCACCATCGACCTCTTCACCCAGGACAACTGGCACGCCGAGCTCAGGCTCACCTGGCGCCCGTAAATACCCGCCTCAAACATGCACATCACCTTTCTTGGCGTACGCGGCACCGCCCCCGCCTTCCAGCCCGACCAGCAACGCTACGGTGGCCACACCGCCTGCATCGTCATCCAGACGAAAGCGGCCGACATCATCCTTGACGCCGGCAGCGGCCTGGGCAGCTTCGCCCCCCGGCCCCACCGACCCATGGTCCTGCTGCTCTCCCACCTGCACCTTGACCACCTCATCGGCCTGCCCGCCAGCCCCCTGCTTTACTCGGCAGACAACCGCATCCACATCTACGGCCCGCCCGGCACCCAACACGCCCTGCGCACGCTCCTCAACCCCCCGTTCAGCCCGCTGCCGCTTGACGCGCTACCCGCCCGCCTGCACATCACCGACATCGAGGCCGGCGCCACCCTGCACCCGTCGGACCTCGATGTGCGCATCGACACCCACCCCCTCAACCACCCCGGCGGCTGCCTCGCCTACCGCATAGGGCATCACGCCCGCAACCTCGTCTACGCCACCGACCACGAACACATCGCCGATCAGGATCAGTCCCTCATTCGCTTCTGCCACCAGACCGACCTGCTCATCCTCGACGCCCATTTCGACGCCAGCGAAGCCCCCCGCCATCAAGGCTGGGGCCACAGCGACTGGCAGACCGCCGCCTGTCTCGCACGCCTGTCCCAGGCGCGCCGCGCCGCCCTCATCCACCACCACCCCGCCCGCCGCGACGACCAGCTCGACGCCTGGAACCGCCTCCTCCAAACCCGGCAACCCGGCATCTTCTTCGCCCGCGAAGGACAAACCCTCAACCTCGACCCACAGGATGGCCCCGCCCATGCCTCCCCCCCGCTCCCCTGAGGGTAAAAGCACTGAAGGCGAGCTGGCCGGACCGGGAAAACCCACCCCCATAGGCCGCACGGGCTCCATCCGAACGACGGGCTTGCTACACTCACGCGCATGGACATCTTCGAAGCCATCCCCCTGTTCCAAGGCCTCGGCATTGATCGCAAACGCCAGCTCGCCCCCCACCTGCGCCTTGCCGCCTTCAAGCGAGGCGACCGGATCATGGAAAAGGGCAGCCCGCGCAAAGATCTCGGGTTTCTGCTCGAAGGCCGCCTGAGCATGGTCGAATTCACCCCCGGCGGGCGCGAAATCGCCCTTGGCTTCATCCAGCCCGGCGAACACTTCGGCGAACTCGCCCTCATCGACGGCCAACCCCGCTCCGCCAGCATCATCGGCAACGAGCCAGGACGGCTCGCCCTCCTGCCCGAAGCCCAGGCCCGCGAACTGCTCTATCACGAACCGATCGTCGCCCGCCGCGTCATGGAGCGCCTCGCCGCCGCGCTGCGCAGCGCCAACGCCCAGCGCGTCATCCTTGCCCAACCCCAGGCCCGCGCACGCGTCTACACCCTCATCCTGCACACCCTACGACGCCAGGATGGACAATGGTGGATCGAACGCATGCCTTCCCGCATTCAAATCGCCATGCTCGCCAACACCACGCGTGAAACCGCCACCCGCGCCATCAGCCACCTCCTGGCAAGCGGCATCCTGAGCAAACAAGGGGACAAACTCATCGTTACAGACATCCATGCGCTCGAACGCGAAGCGCTGGGGGAACCGCAGCCGGCCGGCCCATCGGTTGCACCACAACAACACATCACAGACGAACCCCCTGAAACGTGACGCTCATCACACCCCCGCCCCCGGTCTTGTGGCACATTCAACCCTGCCTTCGGGCCTAGGCTGCTTGACAGCGTACCGGTCGCTCAATAGCCTAGCCGGAGCCCATGCCAAGAAGGCGAACGGCTACAGATCTGTGGCTTCATGCCAAAACCTTTCACAGCAACCAGTAAGAGAGCAAAACCATGGCAGCTTCCAACTACTTTGACACCATCCAGAAGGTCTACACCGCCTTCTACCAGCGTCCGGCCGATCCGGCGGGCCTGTACTACTGGGCCCAGCGCGTTGATCTTGCCGGCGGCGACACGAGCAGCGTCATCAACAACTTCGCCACCTCCGAAGAGGCCGGCCGCCTTTACGGCACCATCGATACCACCACCATCGGCAGCGTCATCGACAAGGTCTACCTGGCCCTGTTCAACCGCACTCCGGATGAAACTGGCAAGCAGTTCTACATCGACAATTTCACCGCAGGCACCTTCACCGCGGGTACCATCGTCCTCCGCATCCTCGATGGCGCCCAGAACAATGACGCCGTCGCCATCCAGAACAAGCTCGAAGCGGCCAACCTCTTCACCAAAACCCTGGACCCCGAGCAGGACGGCATTGGCCCGTTCACCGCGACCTACGATGCTGCCGCTGACGAGACCGCCGCCCGCGACTGGCTCGCAGGCGTGACCTTCGATCCGCTGACCCGCCAGACCCAGTCCCAGGTGACCGCCGAGATCCAGGCCAACATCGCCAATGCCGGCGATCCCATCCTGGATCAGG
>SDAY01000156.1 GCA_006212015.1 Halothiobacillaceae bacterium | reverse complement strand
CCTGCAGGATGACGGGGCCCTCGTCCACAGCCTCGGTGACAAAGTGCACGGTGGCGCCATGCTCCGAATCGCCGTTTGCCAGGGCGCGGGCATGGGTGTGGAGCCCCGGGTATTTCGGTAGCAGGGATGGGTGGATGTTGATCAGCCGCCCCGCGTAGTGCCTCACGAAGCCGGGAGTGAGGATGCGCATGAAGCCGGCCATGACGACGAGGTCGGGCTGGTAGGCGTCGATGCGCTGCATCAGCGCGGCGTCGAAGGCCTCGCGGTCCGGGAAGTCCTTGTGGCTGAGGTGCCCGGCGGGGATGCCGGCCTTGCGGGCGCGTTCCAGTCCGTAGGCGTCTTCGCGATTGCTGATCACGGCGACGACATGGCCGCCGCCCAGTTCATCGCGCCTTTCCGCGTCGATCAGGGCCTGCAGGTTGCTGCCGTTGCCGGAGATGAGGACGACGATGCGGATTGGGTGCATGGACGGAGCGGGTCGCGGGAAAGGTTTGCGTAGGAGCGGACCTTGGGCCGCGATCAATGGCCAGGCCGGGGCATCGCGGCCCAAGGTCCGCTCCTACATGGGGTCAGGCCAGGATCACGCCTTCGCCGCCTTGGCGCTTGACCATGCGGCCCATGACCCAGGGCTGCTCGTCGGCGGCCTGGAGGCGGGCGATGACGGCATCGACCTTGTCGGCGGCGACCATCAGCACCATGCCGACGCCGTTGTTGAAGGTGCGGTACATCTCGCGCGGTTCGACGTTGCCGCCCTCGCGGATCCACTGGAAGACCGGGGCCGGGGTCCAGGAGGCGGTGTCCACCTCGGCGGCGAGGTCCTCGCCGTACACGCGCGGCAGGTTCTCGGTCAGGCCGCCGCCGGTGATGTGGCAGAGGCCGTGGATGCCGGATTCGGCATCGCGCAGCAGGGGCAGCAGGCTCTTGACGTAGATGCGGGTGGGCGCGAGCAGGGCGTCGGCCAGGGTGACGTCACCGCAGGGCTGGTTCAGGTCGGCGCCGGTCACGGCCAGCACCTTGCGGATCAGCGAGTAGCCATTGGAGTGCGCGCCGGAGGAGGGCAGGCCGACCAGCAGGTCGCCCTCGGCCACTTGGGTGCCATCCAGCATCTGGTCCTTTTCGACGATGCCGACGGAGAAGCCGGCGAGGTCGTAGTCGCCTTCCTCGTACATGCCGGGCATCTCGGCGGTCTCGCCGCCGACCAGGGCGCAGCCGGCCAGTTCGCAGCCCTCGGCGATGCCGGTGACGACGCGCGCCGCGACGTCCACGGACAGCTTGCCGGTGGCGTAGTAGTCGAGGAAGAACAGCGGCTCGGCGCCCTGCACGAGGATGTCGTTGACGCACATGGCGACCAGGTCCACGCCGATATGGTCGTGGCGGTCCAGGTCGATGGCCAGGCGCAGCTTGGTGCCGACGCCGTCGGTGCCGGAGACCAGCACCGGCTTCCGGTAGCCTTCCGGCAGTTCGAACAGCGCGCCGAAGCCGCCCAGTCCGCCGAGCACTTCGGGGCGGCGGGTGCGGCTGACTGCGGGCTTGATGCGATCGACCAGGGCGTTGCCCGCGTCGATGTCCACGCCGGCGTCGCGGTAGCTGAGGGAGGCGGTCTGGCTCATGGGCTTGCTCATGTTTGGGGCATGCGGCGGCAAAAAGGGGTGTGCTATTGTACACATCAACCCGGCTTGCGGCCTCCTGAATGTGAGCTGCCGGATCAATCCGTCATCGCGGGCTTGCGCCAGCTTCGCGTCAGGAGCGTGGCGACGCGGCGATCCATGGATTGCTTCCCGCCGCGCTGCGCTCGCGGCCGCAATGACGATATTTAAGGATCGCCCAGCGTTTCCCGTCATGCTCAAGCACATCCCCAACCTCATTACGCTGGCCCGCATGGCGATGATCCCGTGGATCGCGCTGGCGCTGTTCGATGCGCGCTATGAACAAGCGGCGGTGCTGTTCGCCGTGGCGGCGCTGAGCGACGGGGTGGACGGCTTCATCGCCCGCCGTTGCGGCTGGCAGACGCGCCTGGGGGCCATCCTCGATCCGCTGGCCGACAAGGCCATGATCCTCGCCGCCATGATCGCGCTGGTGGCGGCGGGCCTGCTGCCGGCCTGGCTGCTCGCCCTGCTGCTGGTTCGCGACCTGCTGATCATGGCGGGGGCCGCCCATTACAACTTCTTCGTGCGGCGCGGCTTCGTGCCCCGGCCCCTGCGGATCGGCAAGCTGCATGTGCTGCTCGTGGTGGCGCTGATCCTCGTGGTGATCGGCGCGGCCTGGAAAGGTTGGTCGCTGGGCCTGGAGCGCGACGTCCTCCTCCTGCTGGTGGCGCTCTCCACCGTCGTCAGCGGCCATGCCTACTATCGCCAGTGGCGCGCCTTGCCGCGCGACCTGCCTGTCAAGGAGACGCGGACGTGAATCCCGAATCGAGCATGAGCCTCCAGCGGTGGCTGATGGCGGTGGCCGGGCTGGGCTTGCTGGTCTGGCTGTTCGTCCAGTTGCAACCCATCCTCACGCCATTCTTCATCGCCATCCTGCTGGCCTACCTGGGCGATCCGCTGGCCGACCGGCTGGAGCGGCGCATGCCGCGCGCGGCGGCGGTGTCGCTGGTGTTCCTCGTCCTGTTCCTGGTCCTCGGCCTGCTGCTGCTGATCGTGGCGCCGCAGGCGGCGGAGCAGGTGCAGCAGATGTCGACCCGCTGGCCGCTCGCGCTTGAGTGGGTGCAGGACAATCTGCTGCCGCGCTTTGCCGCCCTGACCGGGGTGACGGTCAACCTCGACATGCTCAAGAGCACCCTGACGGGCCATTGGGCGCAGGCCGGGGCGATGACGGCGGACGTGGCGGGTTGGTTGTTCGGCTCGGGCATGAGCGCCATCGGCTGGCTGGCGAATCTCGTGGTCATCCCGGTAGTCGCCTTCTACCTGCTGCGTGACTGGGATGCGCTGGTGGCCTGGGTGCGGGACTTCCTGCCGCGCAGGATCGAGCCGACCGTCGGCCGGCTGGCGCGCGAATCGGACGAGGTGCTGGGGGCCTTCCTGCGCGGCCAGCTCACGGTGATGCTGGCGCTCGGCACGGTCTACACCCTCGGGCTGTGGATGGCGGGACTGGATCAGGCCCTGCTGTTCGGCATGCTCGCCGGGCTGGTCAGCTTCGTCCCCTATCTTGGCGTGATCGTCGGCGTGCTGGGCGCAGGCCTCGCCATGCTGATCCAGACCCAGGAGCTGACGAGCCTGCTGCCCATCCTGCTGGTGTTCGGCGTGGGGCAGCTGCTGGAGGGCTTCATCCTGACGCCGCTGCTGGTCGGGGATCGGGTCGGCCTGCATCCGGTGGCGGTGATCTTTGCCATCATGGCCGGCGGTCAGCTGTTCGGCTTCACCGGCATCCTGCTGGCCCTGCCGCTGGCCGCGGTGCTGGCGGTGCTGGTCCGCCATGCCCATGACCGCTACAAGGCGAGCAGGCTGTATGGCCGGGGCGAGGATGCCGTGGCGGCGCCCGAACGGGTCGAGCCGCCTCCGCTCGTGGACGGCCCCGAGGTTCGGCGGGATCCCGCGGCCGACTGATCATGTTCCAGCAGCAGGTTCTCGATTTCGGCCTCGCGCCCACGCGCACCCTGGAACAATTCGTTGCCGGGGCGAATGGCGTGGCCGCGGGATTGGTCGCGCGGCAGGCCGAGGGCTGCGGCGAGCCGCAACTCTATCTCTGGGGGGCGACGGGGAGCGGCAAGACGCACCTGTTGCAGGCGGCCTGTCAGCGCGCCGGGGAGTGCGGCATGCCGGCCGCCTACCTGGCGCTGGCCGAGGCGCCGCATCCGGGCGTGCTGGAGGGGCTGGAGCAACTGGGGCTGGTGGCGCTGGATGATGTGCAGGCGGTGATCGGTGAGCAGGTCTGGGATGAGGCCCTGTTCGATCTGATCAACCGCCTGCGCGAGCATGCGGTGCCCCTGCTCCTGGCGGCGGACTGCCCGCCCACCGCCCTTCGGCCCGGCCTGAAGGACCTTGCCTCGCGCCTGGGCTGGGGGCCTGTGTTGCGCCTGGAGGCCCTTGATGACGATGGCAAGCTTCAGGTCCTGAAGCGGCGTGCCAGCGAGCGCGGCATGGATCTGCCGGACGAGGTGGGGCGCTACCTGCTGGATCATCTGCCGCGCGATCTGGCGGAGCTTCTGGCCGGGCTGGACCGGCTGGACCGGGCCTCGATGGAGCGTCAGCGCCGCATCACCCTGCCGCTGGCGCGCGAGGTGCTGGCGTAGGATTGCATCATGCGGATGGGTGTCATGAACGCGCGCCCACGGGCCTTGCGGCATCAGCGGCTCATGGATCGCCACGTCGCTGCGCTCCTCGCGATGACGGGGGG
>SDAY01000038.1 GCA_006212015.1 Halothiobacillaceae bacterium | reverse complement strand
GCATCACCTTATCGGAGCGGCGATCGGGACGCGCGGTCGATCCATTCACAGCCTCTCAGCCCCCGCCCAACATCCGGTTGCGCCACTCCGTGCAGGCCCGCACGGCCATCGAAGGCGGTGTTCGTGCGGCGAAATCCCGGGCTTCCGTGTCGATCTTGCGCACCCAGGCCTCGCTCATGCGCCCTCGTTCCCTGAAGCCCTTGCCCTCCTGCTCAAGCAGTTCCGCGACGTAGTCATAGCGCGGGGGAAGCATCCGGTAGACGCTGCCGAGGCAGGTCACGAAGGCGTACTGGCCCGCGGCTCCCGCCTCGCCATCGCGATCCGGCATGCCCGCGCACCCGGACAGGCCCAGGGCGACGAGGGAAACGAGTGGATACATGGCCTTGCGGAACATGGGGGCACCTCCAGGAGTGCGCCCGTGCCGGGCGCACCATGAAAAACGCCCGTCGAAACGGGCGCGGGTTGAGACAGGCGTCATGCCAAGGGCCGCGAATCAGCGGCTCTGGGTGAGGGTGTCGAGATCCTCCGGCAGCGGCTCGACGGTCGGCGTGCCGACCTTGAGGCTCGGCATCAGCGCGCCGATGCCCGCGAGGATGCGGTACTGCGCGAACAGGCGCTTGTCGCGCGCCTCGACATGGGTGCGACGCGCCTGGAACAGCTCGTTTTCCGAGTCGAGCAGGTCCAGCAGGGTGCGCTTGCCAAGGCCGAACTGCTTGTCGTAGGCATCGCGCGTTTCCTGGCTGGCCTCCATGTGCTGGCGCAGATAGGCGATCTGGCTGTCGAGCGCCTTGTAGGCGTTCCAGGAGAGCTGCAGGCTCTCGTCCACCTCGCGCCGGGTGTTGTCGCGGATCGACTTGGCCTCGTTGATCAGGTGCGCGGTCTGGCGCTTGCGCGCGTCGTCACGCCAGCCGTTGAACAGGTTCCAGCGCAGCCGCAGCATGGCGGTCATGTCCTCGTTGCGCCCTTCGACACCATCCAGGTTGTCCCCCCAGGTGCGACCCAGCTCGATGTCCAGGCGCGGCTGCATGCGGTACTTGGTCGCCTCGTACTGGGCGAAGGAGGCATCGACGTCGGCGTTGGCGGAACGCAGGGTGGGATGCTCGTCCTGCGCCTGCTTGAGCGCGGTCTCCACCGAGGCGGGCAGGCTGGCGTCGATACCGGTGGGCTGCACCAGTCCATCCTGCGGCAGGCTGCCGACGACGCGCTGGTAGTTGGCCTGGGCATCGGCCAGATTGTTCTCGTCGGAGATGACATTGGCGCGCGCCCTGGCCACGCGGCCTTCCACCTGGGCCAGGTCCGCCATGCGGCCCACACCCGACTCGCTGCGCAGCTTGACCTGATCGAGGGTGCGCTCATGCGCCTTCAGGTTGTCCCTGGAGAGACGCAGCAACTCCTGCCGGGACAGGAGTTCAAGGTAGACCTCCGCCACGCGCAGGGAGGTGTACTCGCCCACGGCCTTCAGGCGCCAGCTTGCCGAGGCGATGCGAGCATCCTGGCGCTCGGCCTCGCTGGTGGTGGCGCGCCCGTCGTACAGCATCTGACGCAGCAGGACGCCGGCCTCCTTGCGGGTGTAGTCCTTCCACACCTGATCGGTGCTGGCGTTCTTGCTGTCCTCGTAGCCGATGCCGCCCGCAAGGTCGATGGTCGGGTAGTAGCCGCCCTTGGCCTGACGGAGTTCCTCCTTGCGGGACTCGATCTCGTGCGCCTGGGACAGCACGCCGGGATTGTTCTGCAAGGTGTCGATGATGGCCTGATCCAGGGTCACGGCGCTTGCGGGGCCGGCCGTGAGCAGGGCAAGACCGAAGGCGGTCAGGCCAATGAAATGTCGGGGCATGGTCATGGTTTTTCTCCTTATGAAGGGGGGCCCTCCGGCCCCGCCTTGAAATGTCACTGAACCCGTTTGTTATATAGACCATGGATCGGGCCGGCGCAGGGGCACCGACCCGATGACCGGGGATCAGGGCAGCAGGTTGACCTGCACCTCGGTCTCCACGAGCAGGGTGACGGCGCTGCCCTCGGCCGTGCCGCTGTAGGCATCGAAGCCCGCTTCGGTCGAGGTCGTCGCCGCCCACTCGCCGGATGACAGGTTCACCGTGTCGTTGGCATCCCCCACGATGGTGAACACGTCCCCGCCATCGGCAAGATCGAGCACATCGGTCGGGCTCAGGGTCACGACATTAGCCTCATCATGCTCGCCGGAGATGTCGAGCCGGGTGATCGTGCCGTCGATCAGGTCCTGGTCGCCCGGCAGGTTCGGGTCATCCGCCGTCAGCAGGCTCAGGTCCAGCTCGAAGGCCGGTGCGCCCTTGGTGCTGTCCAGCAGGACGAGGGTGCCGTCCGGCGCGATGTCGTAGCCGATGGCATCGGTCACGTCGAAGCCGCTGCCATTGCCCTCGACCACGTAGATCACGCCTTCGTAGGTGGAAGCATCGGCGCTGCTGCCACCCATCAACGGCACGTCGTCCGCGCCTGTCGGATACTCGTTCAAGGCGAACAACGGCTCGCCGTCCAGATCCACGAGCGACATGCCGCGCAGATCGACCTTGGTGAGACTCTGGTACTCCAGCACGAACGCGTAGGTGTTGCTCGGATCGAGTTCGATCCCGCCCTCACCGAAGTCGATGCCATAGGTCTCCTGCCCCCCCTGCTCGTCACGCACCGAGACGCCGTCGAAGATGACGCTCTGATCATCGCCATCCACCTCGATCACCTTGAGGCGCAAATCCTGGGCCACCACGTTCGTGTTGGTGTGCAGGATGGCCTCCGCGACGACAAACTGCGGCGGTTCGGTCGGCGGCTGCTGCGGCTGATCGGTCGACGGCTGCGGCGGCTCGGTCGGCGGTTCGGTCGGCGCTTCGGTCGGCGCTTCGGTCGGCGCTTCGGTCGGCGCTTCGGTCGGCGCTTCGGTCGGCGGCTCCGTCGGCGCTTCCGTCGCCGTCAGCACGGCATCAGGCACGGGCGGGAGGGCGATGGCGATGCCCGTGGTCTCGAAGCCGGAGGTCGGCTCGGTCTGCTCGGCGGTGCGCTCGATGAACACCGCATCGTGACCTCCGCCTGCGGCTTCCTCGCCCGGCACGCCCGCCGCGGCGGCCTCGAAGACCCGGGTCGGATCCTCGCCCGCGAGGATGGCGGCCTGCATGGCCTCGACCGAGGCCGCCGCAGCGGCGGTGTCCACCGCCGTGGAGGGATCGAAGACATCCGCGTCCAGCATGGCCTGGGACTCGCGCCCAAGATCCATGCGGGTGCCATCGACGAAGCCGATGCTGACCCCGCCGGTCGTGTCGGTGTTGATCACATCATCGGAAAAAACGGGGGCGCCCATCTGCAGGTCGCGCATCACCCCATCCCTGCCCTGCGCCGTGGCGGAGCCGGAAAGTGCGATGACGAACCCGATGGGTTGTCCGTGGGCGGCTGCGCCGCCGGGAGCCTGGATGGCCATGATTGCCTCCTGTCAGGTGAATGCACCAGTCAACGAAACTCATGCTTATTTTTATAGGACATCCCGGACCGAACCGCCATCGTACCTTGGTACGATCCGCCGAAGAGTCGCCGCTCAACCCCGGAGGCCTGCCGGCGCATGTCCCTTGACCAGCATGGCCAGGGCAAGGCGGTCGCCCGCATGGGTCTTCCGCAGGATGGCGGTGATATGGGATTTGACCGTGCGCTCGCTGACGCCGAGGCGGACGGCGATGCGCTTGTTGCAGTGACCGTCGGCCACCAGTCCGGCGACTTCACGCTCGCGCGCCGTGAGGTCGCGAAGGGCGGGATGGGACGGCGCATGATGGGTCAGCTCCTCGATCAGGTGCTGCATGAGTCGGCGCCCCACCCACACCTCCCCCTGCCGGATGACGCGCACCGCCTTGGTCAGCAGGCCGGCGTTGATGTGGGCGTTGGCATAGCCGTGGACGCCCAGCCGCATCAGCGCGCGCCCTTCCGGCTCGCCGGGCAGGTCGCTCAGCGCCATCAGGAGCGCCCCAGGCCAGTCCTGCCGCAAGGCGCCAACGTCCTCCAGGCCTTGCAGGCCAGGCAGCCCCAGATGAATCAGGACGAGGGCTGACGCATCCTGCCGGAGCGCCTGCCCCAGCGCATCGGCATGATGCACCTCGACGCAGGGCTCGCGCAGGGCCTCGCGCCAGCGCTGGCGCAGGATGTCGCTGGCGCTGGCGAGGATCAGCACTTCAGCGCTCCGTCAGCGCGTACTCGCGCGCGCGCAGCACCGGCTTGAGCAGGTAGTGCAGCAGGGTCTTCTTGCCGGTGAGCACGTCCACCGTGGCGGTCATGCCGGGGATGATGGGCAGGGGCGCGTCGGCGCGGCCCAGGTAGTTGCGGCCGGTACGCACCCGCACCAGGTAGTAGCTTTCCTTCTCGTTCTGCAGGGTATCGGCGCTGATGTGCTCGACCTTGCCCTCCAGCCCGCCGTAGATGGCGAAGTCGTAGGCGCTGAACTTCACCATGGCCTTCAGGCCCGGATGGATGAAGGCGATGTCCGCGGGGCGGACGCGCGCCTCGACCAGCAGGGTGTCCTCGAGCGGGACGATCTCGATCAGGTCCATGCCCGGCTGCACCACGCCGCCCACGGTATTCACCCGCAGCTGCTTGACGATGCCGCGCACCGGGGCACGGACCTGGGTGCGGCTGACGCGATCCTCCAGCGCCACGGAGGATTCGGACAGGCCGGACAGCTCGGCCAGGCCGGCGTTCAGCTCCAGCCGCGCCTGGTTGCGGAAACTCAGCTCGACCTCTTCCAGCTTCCGCTGCGCCTCGGCCAGGCGGGATTCGCCGCGCGGAATCGATAGCTGCGTGGAGGCCAGCTCGCCGCGCGTCACGTTGGCCTCGCGCCGCAGGCGCAGCACCTCGACCTCGGAGACGATGCCCTGCCTGACCAGGGGCTCGTTCATGGCGATCTCGCGCCCCACCAGGGCAAGCCCCTGCGCGAGATGGGCGCTGCGGGATCTCAGTTCGGCCACCTCCTGCCTTCGCTGCGCGACCTGCTGGCGCAGGATGGCGAGGTTGCTCTCGAGCTCGGCCTTGCGGGCGTTGAACAACGCAAGTTCCTGCGCGACCCGTTCCGGCTGGCTGGCCTGCACGTCGCCGGGCGACACGAAGTCCTTGCCCTCCGCCTCGGCCTGCAGGCGGGCCACCTTGGCCTTGAGGGCATTGCGGTGCACCTCGCTCTCGCGGAAGGAGGAGGCAAAGCGCGTGTCGTCGATGCGCAGCAGCACCTCGCCCGCCTCCACCGTCGCCCCCTCATGCACCCGCAGCTCGGCCACGATGCCGCCCTCCAGGTTCTGAATGACCTGCACCTGGCGCGAGGGAATGACCTTGCCGCTGCCGCGCGTCACCTCGTCCAGCTCGGCGATCGCGGCCCAGCCCGTGAACAGCAGCACGAACAGGGCGGTCAGCCAGAGGATCAGGCGCGCGCCGCGCGGCGCCTCTTCCAGCACCGCCGCCGCGTTTTCGCCCATGTAATCGAGGTCTTCCGGACGTGTCTTCGGCTTCATGGCGCGGCCCTCCGGACCTGGATGCGGCCCTCCTTGAGGGCGCCCAGCACCTGCTCGCGCGGGCCGTCGGCCATGATGCGCCCGTCATCGAGCAGGATCAGCCGATCCACCAGCGCCAGCAGGGAGGAGCGGTGCGTGACCAGCACGAAGGTGCGACCGGTCAGCCCCTCGCCCAGGCGCTGGACCAGGCGCGACTCGCTCATCACGTCCATCGAGTTGCTCGGCTCGTCCATCACCACCACCGGCGACGCGCGCAGCATGGCGCGGGCGATGGCCACGGCCTGGCGCTGCCCGCCGGACAGACCCTCGCCGCGCTCGCCCACCGGCATGTCGTAGCCCAGCGGGTGCTGATCGACGAACTCGGACACGCCCGCCAGCTCGGCCGCCTGCAGCACGGCCCCATCCTCCACCATGGGCAGGCCGAACACGATGTTGTCGCGCACCGTGCCGTAGAACAGGGTGACGTCCTGCGGCACATAGGCCACCTTGCGGCGCAGCTCCGCCGGATCGACCTGCTTGATGTCCACGCCATCCTGCAGCACCGCGCCCTCCTCCGGCGGGTAGAGGCCGAGGATCAGGCGCGCCAGCGTGCTCTTGCCGGAGCCCGAGCGGCCGATGATGCCGACCCGCTCGCCCGGCTCGATGCGGAAGGAGAGATGCCTCAGGCTGGGCGCCGACTGGCGCGGGTAGGTGAAGCTGACATCACGGAACTCCAGCGCCCCGCGCGTCGGATGTTGCACATAGCTGCGCTCGCGGTCGCGCTCCCCGGGCAGGCGCATCAGGCCATCGAGGGTCTTGAGGGCGGACAGCCCCTGGTAGAAATGCGTGGCGAGATTGCTGACCTGCACCATGGGCGCCAGCACGCGGCCGCTCAGGATCACCGCAGCGATGAGTCCGCCCGTGGTCAGCTCGCCCTCGGCGATCAGGTGCACGCCCAGCACCATCAGGCCGACGGTGATCAGCTGCTGCACGAACACCGTATGCTGGATCGCGCCGGTGGACAGCAGGTTCGAGCGGATCTGCCAGTGCGCCGCGTAGCCGGTCGCCTGCTCCAGACGCGACTGCACCATGCCCTCCGCGCCCAGCGCCTTGACCGTCTCCAGGCCGACCAGCCCCTCGACCAGCGCGGCCTGCTTCTGCGCCGCCGCGCGCGAGGTGTGGTCCACCGCCTGGCGCAGCGGCCCCTGCACGGCGAAGGCCACCAGCAGGATCAGCGGGATGCCCACCAGCGGCACGAACACCAGCGGCCCGCCGACATAGGCGATCACGATCAGGAACAGCGCCACGAAGGGCAGGTCCACCAGCGCCGACATGGCGCCCGAGGTGATCATGTTGCGCAGGCTGTCGAACTCGCCCAGATGGTTGGCCAGCGCCCCGACCGACGGCGGCCGCGCGGCGAGCTGGATGCCCAGCACCTTCTCGTACAGCGCGGAGGTCAGCAGGATGTCCGCCTTCTTGCCCGCGAGATCGAGGAAATGGCTGCGCAGCCCGCGCATGATGAAGTCGAACACATAGACCACGACCACGCCCAGGGCCAGCACCCACAGCGTCTCGACCGCATTGTTCGGCACCACGCGGTCGTACACGTTCATGATGAACAGCGGGGTGGCGAGCGCGAACAGGTTGATCAGCAGGGAGGCCATCAGCACGTCACGGTAGATGCGCCAGGAACGGCCGATCACGCCCCAGAACCAGTGGCGGGACGCGAGCCGCAGCACCTCCGGCGTGCGCCCGTCGAAACGAAAGGCCGGCTTGGCGAACACCGCCTGCCCGCTGTAGCCGCGCGCCAGCTCCGCGACCGAGACCTCCTTCACGCCGTTGCCGATCTCCGGCAGCAGGACGCTCGCGTGCTGACCATCGAGCGCCACCAGCACGCAGGCCCGCCCGTCCTTGAGCAGCAGGATGGCCGGCAACACCAAGGACGGAATGGCGGTCAGCGGACGCCGCACCACCCGCGCCGCGAAACCCGCGCGCTCGGCGGCGCGGACCAGCAGGGATGGGGTGAGGCGCCCATCGACCAGCGGCAGACCCGCCACCATGGCCTCCGGGGCCACATGGCGATCATGCACGCCGGCCAGCAGCACCAGCGCGCCCAGCAGGGCATCATCGAACGGAGACGAGAGCGGGCCTCTTTCCTGAGCGCCCTGCCTGTCGGCAGTGCTTGAATTCGACATCGCGCGTGGCCTCGCTGCATCATGCGACCAAGGGTCTATGTTTCATGTATAGCCTAAGCGGGCCGGAAGGGCGCCTGGAATTGCCCCCGGACCGCGTCCATCAAAGGAGGAACGACCATGCCCTACGTCCGCCGCGACCCCTCGGGCCGCATCGTCGCCCTGCTGCGCGAGATGACACCCGACGCCCAGGAGCATCTGCCCGCCGGTCACCCGGAGGTCGCCGCCTTCCTGGACGACGGGCTCGAAGACGAGGGTACGCGCTACCTCAGCGAGAGCGACCTGGAGCTGGCCCGCGTGCTCGAGGACCTCATCCAGCTGCTGATGGACAAGCGCCTCATCCTGTTCACCGAGCTCCCCCCCTTCGCGCGCGACAAGCTCTCCGCCCGCCGCCGTGCGCGCGAGCACATCCACGACGGCCCGACCCTGGGCGATGCCAGCGACAGCATCCTTTAAGCTCCCGCCGCCTGAACGCCCTGGCCTATGGATCCGGCCTGAATATCTATTCGTTGCGGGAAACCCGCAATGAACTCACGCCATTTCAATCGCTTACGCGATTGGGCGGCGCCCCATCCATGGGGCGCACGGGCACCTCGAAAGGTTTTTCGAGGTGCCCTACAGTCAAGAAGGCGCTGAATTAATCCGTCATCGCGAGGAGCATAGCGACGTGGCGATCCATAGGTTGCTGATGATGCAAGCGTTCTGGATGGCTTCACTTCGTTCGCAATGACGATTTGCGAATTGTTCATTTCCTTAATGGCTATTCAGGCCGGATCCATGATATGCCGCGAGGGCACGCCCCTCGCGCTACAGCGGACGGGGCTTGCCGACCGCATAGCCCTGCACGCCGTCCACCCCGAGTTCAAGCAGGCGCGCCCATTGCGCCTGCGTCTCCACGCCCTGCGCGATGACCTGGATGTCCAGGCTGTGCGCCACGCGCACCAGGGTGCTCACCACGAAGCCCTGGTCCCCGTTGTCCAGCAGGCGCGGGCTGTAGTCATGGGCCAGCTTCACGTAGTCGGGATGCAGGCCCTTGAGGTAGGCGAGCGAGCCGAAGCCCCGGCCGAAGTGGTCCACGCCGATCAGGCACCCGGCCGCCCGCAGGCCGGCCAGGGACGACTCCAGCTCCGGCCCTGCCGCCACCAGCAGCGACTCGGGCAGCTCGATCGCGAGCCTGGGGCCGCCCATGCGCCGTTGCATGCCCTCCGTCAGCGCGCCGATCACGCCGGCGTCCCTCAGGCCGCGCTCGCTGAGGTTGATGGCCAGCACCCCGCCACCGGCATGGGCCAGCGCCTGCCGCACCACCGCGCGATCCAGCCGCACGGCATGCTCGCCATGCCCGGCGAGCGGGAACAGGCTGCCCACCGGATGCAGGCCGTGGTCGATGCCGGGGATGCGCGCCAGCAGCTCGATGTGCAGCACCCGCTCGGGATGGGCCGCATCGACCGCCACCTGGCCGTGCAGCACCAGCCGCCCGGCCTCCAGCACCCGGTCCAGATGCTCCAGCCAGGTCTGGCGGGCATGCACCTCGACCGCCTGCCCCTGCGGGAAGAGGGCCCAGTGCCGCGGCGCCCCGGACTCGACATGGCGCAGCGCCTCGTCGGCCGCCGCCAGCACGTCGGCCATGGACTCGCCGGGCCGGAACGCCGCCAACCCGATTCGGAAGCGCCACGGGGCCTCGTCGGCCACCGACAGCCCGTGCTCGATCATCTCGCAGGCACGAATCGCCCAACCCCGGAGGTCGGCCTCGTCGGCACGCCCAAGGATCAGGCCGAAGTCCGACCCGCCGATGCGGGCCAGCAGGTCATGCTCGCCCGGCACCACCTGCCCGAGCTGGGTGGCGATGTCCCGCAGCAGGCGATCGCCCGCCTCGTGGCCCCGCCGATGATTGAGCTCGTCGAGGCCCTCCACATGCACCAGCGCGACCGACCCGCCTGCCGACTCGGCCTCCGGCGTCAGGGCGGCGCCCAGGCGCGCCTCGAACAGGCGACGGTTGCCCAGCCCGGTGAGCGGGTCGCGGAAGGCCTGCAGGCGCAGCCGCTCGGCTTCGCGCGCCTGGTCGTCGAACATGGCGCGCACGCGCGCGATCATGCCGTTCATGGCCAGCACGATGCTGCGCAGCTCGCGGGTGCGCGGCAGGCGTTCCTGCACATCATATTCGCGCCGGCACAGGGCCTCGGCCTGGCGCTCGACGGCATGCAGCGGGCGCAGCAGCAGGCGCACCGCCAGTCCCGCCAGCAGGGCGGCCAGCAGGCCGATCACCGCGAACCACAGCCCGAGCTCGAGCAGGCTGTCCCACAGCAGGCGATAGGCATAACCGGGATGACTGGCGACGCGGATGACGCCGGCCTGCTGCCAGCCCGCCATCACCAGCGCCTCGACCTTTGGCGTGTCCAGCGGCACCCAGCGCACCAGCGCCTCCGGCACGCCCTCGATCCGCACATCGAGGCGACGCTCCAGCAGGGGCTTGCCCTCGACCGATTCGAGCACGATCTCGCGGTAATAGCCGCGATCGAAGATGGCATCGACCATCGCCGTGACCGTGGCCATGTCGTCCGCCTCGAGCGCGGGCGAGAGCGACAGCCCCAGCGAGGTCGCGGTGTCCTGCGCGTGCGAGGCGAGCTGGTCGGCCAGGAAGGCGCGCGTGCCCTGCACGCCGAAGCCCAGGGTGCCGATGAAGATCAGCAGGAACAGGCCGGTCAGCACGATCAGCAACTGGCGGTAAAGGGTCATGTCGATACTCCAAAAGACTCGGGGAGACGCCGAATAATTCGTGAATTGTCATGGCGGCAGAAACCATCCTTGGTTTCTGGCCTTGGGCCAACGCCTTGGCGTTGCACCATGGCTCCTGCAATGTTTTTGGCGATCTTGCCTTTTGCCACGAGGCCGAAGGCCGTGGTGGGAAGCCATCCATGGGCCGTCGCGCCCGTGGATCGCCACGGCCTTCGGCCTCGCGATGACGTTGCGGGCAGGGGTGTGCGCATGATTTCTTCACACGCTCTCAGCGGCCGGCGCCGGTTTCCCGGTCGACGCGCTTCTGCAATTCCGTCCACCGGCTGAGCCGGTCGGGGCTGCCGACAAAACGCCCCTGGCCGCGCGCCTTCGCCAGCCACAGGCCGTCACCGTTGAAGCTGTAGACCGGGACGAGATCCTTGCGGCTGGAGGCGGGGCGGATGTCGGGCACCAGGTTGTCCAGCACCACCGGCTCGGCCGAGGGCGTGGCGTAATAGGTCAGCACCATGTGGGCCTCGTTGAGCCGGATGGCCTTGACGTAGGTCATGCGCAGCCTGTCGCCCGGCACGCCCAGGGCCTTGAGCGCGAAGTACTTGGCCACCGCGAAGTCCTCGCAGTCGCCGCCGCCGGTGGCGAGGAACTCCAGCGGCGTGGCCCAGTAATCCTCCCGCCCCCAGTGCTCCGCGTCGCTCACGAACACCAGCTGGTTGAAGAAGCGGTTGACCGCGTCGAGCTTGTCCTGCTCCGAGCGAGCCGGGTCGTTATCGAGCAGGCGCTGCCAGGCCTCGACGCGCAGCCGCGCATCGGGGCCGTTCTTGCGCTCGACGGACGCCAGCGTGGCGGAATCCACCCCCAGGGCCACCGGCCCGAGGAGGAGGAACAGCCATGCACCGACCGCCACCCGTCGCTTCATCGTCGATCTGCCCATCGCTCCGCCATGTCCGAACGTCTCGAAGTTAGCACATGCCCCTCGCCCCATCCCCATGCGCGGCAAATCCGGTAAGATACCCCGATCATTCAAGGGCCTAGCCCGGAGTCCCCCATGCGCCTGCACCACATCCTTGCCCTGGCCGTCCTGCTGGCCCCCCTGAGCCCGGCCACCCTCGCCGCCGACGCCGCCACGGGCACCGCCAAGAAATCCAGCGCCAAGGAAAAGACCGGCTCCAGCAAGGCCAGGAAGGCGGCTGGCGCAGCCGCGGGCGCGGCGGCCGCCTACAGCGTTGCCAGCGTGGCGGTGACCTCCGACGCGCCGGCGGCGGAGGCGCAGAACCAGCACTGCCTCGAGGCCCAGGCCGCCGGCCCGTCCGCGCAGGCCGAGGCGGCCTGCCGGCAGGCCATCGGCGAGGCCGAGAAGTCCGCGCCCAACAGCAAGCACCATGCCACTGCCCTGAGCCAGCAGGCCGCGCTGCTGGCCCAGCAGGGCAAGCTCGCCGAGGCCGAGGCCGGCTACAAGCGGGCGCTGGCGATGTACGAGACCGCGCTCGGCCCGAACCACCTGGCCGTCGCCACCAGCGCCAGCCAGCTGGCCGGCTTCTACTACCAGAACGACCGCTACGCCGAGGCCGAGCCGTTGTACAGACGCGCCCTGATGGTCGATGAGCGGGCACTGGGCGCGGAGCATCTGGAGGTCGGCAAGGATCTCTACAACCTGGCCAACGTGCAGGCCCTGATGGGCAGGCATGAGGAAGCCGCAGGCACGTACACGCGCTGCCTCGCCATCCGCGAGAAAGCGCTCGGCGGCCAGGATCCGTCCGTGGCGCGCAGCCTGGCCGGCCTGGGGATGAACTACGCCATGGCGGGCCGGCTGCCCGAGGCCGAACAGTCGTTTGCCCGCGCCTCGCAGATCAGCGAGAAGACCCAGGGCGCCGACCATCCGGAGACGCGGCATTACCTCAGCTGGCTGAACAAGGTGCAGGCGGACCGCCTCGCCATGATCGGCCAGTAATACAGCGTCCTGCCCGCCCCTCCCGCCATGACCCCGACGCCCGCCATCCGGGCCTGCGGACTGCGCAAGCGCTACGGCGAGCTGACCGTGGTGGACGGCATCGACCTCGACATCCCGCGCGGCATCTGCTTCGGCCTGCTCGGCCCCAACGGCGCGGGCAAGACCACCACCCTGCGCATGCTGCTCGGCATGACCCCGCCGACCGAGGGCGCGCTGAGCATCCTCGGCCTGGACATGCCCGCCTGCGAGCGCGCCATCCGCGCCCGCGTCGGCGTCGTGCCGCAGGCGGACACCCTCGACCCGGATTTCAGCGTGGCGCAGAACCTGCGCGTCTATGCCGGCTACTTCGGCCTGCCGCGCGCCGTGACCGAGCCCCGCATCGAGCAGCTGCTGGCCTTCGCCAACCTGGTCGAGCGGCGCGACAGCCGCGTCGAGAACCTCTCCGGCGGGATGAAACGCCGCCTCACCCTGGCCCGCGCGCTGATCAACGACCCCGAGCTGGTCATCCTCGACGAGCCCACCACCGGCCTCGATCCGCAGGCCCGCCATGTGCTGTGGAGCCGGCTGGAGGATCTGAAGGCGCGCGGCGTCACCCTGCTGCTGACCACGCACTACATGGAGGAGGCCGAGCGCCTGTGCGACGAGCTGGTGGTGATGGACCACGGCCGCATCCTCGACCGCGGCTCGCCGCGCGCCCTGGTCGAGCGTCATGTCGAGCCGGAGGTGATCGAGCTGCGCCACCAGCGCGACCCGGCGCCCGCCGGCCTGGACGGGCTGGCGGACTGCCGCATCGAATGGCATGGCACCAGCCTCTACATCTACACCCATGACAGCGCGGCCTGCATGGCGCGCCTCTCCGCGCTGCCCGCGCTGCCCGCGCTGAACCTGCTGCACCGTCCGGCCGGCCTGGAGGACGTGTTCCTGCGCCTGACCGGACGCGACATGAGGGCCGGGCAGTGAGCGCCTTGCCGCATGTTCCAGGCTCGTTCGCGGTTTTTCGCCGCAACTTCCTCGTCTGGCGGCGCCTGTTCTGGACCGCGCTGGTGCTGAACCTGGGCGAGCCGGCGCTCTACCTGCTCGGCCTGGGTCTGGGGCTCGGCAGCTTCGTCGGCCAGCTCGACGGCCTGCCCTACCTCGCCTTCCTCGCCTCGGGGCTGGTCGCGTCCTCGGCCATGAACACCGCCACTTTCGAGGGCATGTACTCGGTCTACACCCGCATGGTGCCGCAGAAGACCTACGAGGCCATGCTCGCCACGCCGCTGCGCATCCAGGACATCCTGCTCGGCGAGATGCTCTGGTGCGGAGCCAAGGCCGGCTTCAGCGCCGCCGGCATCCTGCTGGTCGCCGCCCTGCTCGGCGTGGTGCATGGCCTCTCCGCGCTATGGGCCCTGCCCGCCGCCGTCCTCACCGGCCTCGCCTTCGCCGGTCCGGCCATCGTCATGAGCACGGTCGCCGACGGCTACGACTTCTTCAACTACTACTTCGTGCTGGTCATCACGCCCATGCTGCTGATGTGCGGCGTGTTCTACCCCGTCGCCACCCTGCCGGAAGGGCTGCGCCTGCTGGTGGACCTGCTGCCGCTGACCCATGCGGTGGAGCTGATCCGCCCGCTGGTCGTCGACAGCGACCCCGCCCGCCCCCTCGCCAACCTGCTCGTGCTCGCGGCCTGGGCCATCGCCGGCTTCCTGCTGGCCAGCCGCCTCGCGCGCCGCCGCCTGCTCGACTGACGCGCCCCCGCAAACACAAGGGTCGCATCCCGCCGGAAATGGTCTAGTCTTGCTGGACAGGACCCAGGTATGGGGGGGGCACATGTCCGCATCACCGCTCAGGATCAACGCCATCATTGCGCTGGCCTATGTCGCGCTTGCGGGTCTTGTGATGCTTTTTTTCGAGCTCCCCGCCCCCCTGTGGCCATCGACCGGCCTCGCCGTCTTTGCCGCGCTGGCGGGCGGCCGGCGCTGGATGCCCGGGGTCGCGGTCGGCTCCTGGATCGCGAACGACCTGCTGCTGGAGTGGTCCACGCCGGGCGCCCTCTGGGTCACCCTCGGCAATATCGCCGGCCCCATGCTGGGGCTCTGGCTGCTCCGCAAGGCGATGAGGGGCGGCGACGAACCCTTCGCCAGCGCGCGCGGCGTGGGCCTGTTCTTCCTGCTGCTCGGCGCGCTCAACGGCCTGGTGTCGGCCCTGTTCGGCGCCACGGGCACGGCCTTCATCGAGGGTCGGGGCGCCGATGTCCTCGGCCCGACCGTCCTGCAATGGGCCATGGGCGATGCGGCCAGCGCCGTGCTGCTGGCCCCCGCGATCTACCTGTGGTGGCGGAACCCGCGCCTCGAACGCCCCGGCCAGGGCTGGACGGAATTCGTCGCCGCCAGCGCCGCCCTGCTCGGCCTGACCGCCATCGCCTTCTTCATGCCCGCCCAGGCCGGCGGCAGCTCGCAGGGGCCCGCCGCGCTCCTGCTCCTGCCGCTGATCTGGGTGGCCCTGCGCTTCACCCAGCGCGATGCCTACACCCTGCTCGCGCTGACCTTCCTGATCATGCTGGCCGGCACGCTGACGGGGCACGGCCCCTTCGCGGGGCCCGACATCGAGCAGCCCTGCACCAGCCTGCAACTGCGCATCGTGGTGCTGGGCGCCCTGGTGCTGCTGGCCAGCGCGCTGGATCTCGAGCGGCAGAACGCCATCCGCGCCCTGGCCGAGCTGAACGCCACGCTGGAGCGGCGCGTGCTCGAGCGCACCCGGCAGATCGAGGCCAGCCACAAGCGCCTGCGCATGATCGTCGAGGCCCTGCCCACGCCCATGGCGATGACCGAGGCCCGCAGCGGCATCATCCTGGAGGCCAACGACAATGCCGCCGCGGCCTTTGGCTACCGGCGCGACGAGGTGCTCGGCCGCGACATCCTCAAGGGCTATCTCCATCCGGAAGAGCGCCCCGCGCTGCTCAAGCGGCTGCATGACGAGGGCGTCGTGCATGACTACGAGATCCACGGCCAGCATCGGGACGGCCACACCCTGCGGCTGCTGCTGTCCGCCGCCCTGATCCAGGACGGCGCACGGGAGGTCGTGCTGTTCGCCTTCAGGGACATCACCCAGTCCAAGCTGCGCGAGCATGAGCTGAAGCGCATGGCCACCATCGACGGGCTGACCGGCGCGGCCAACCGGACGCACTTCCTTGGCGAGTCCGGCCGCCTGCTGCTCGATGCCGCGCACCACGGCTGGCCGATGGCCATGCTCATCCTCGACCTGGACCATTTCAAGCAGGTCAACGACACCCACGGCCATCTCGCCGGCGACGAGGTGCTGCGCAGGGTGACCCAGGCCGTGCAGGCCGCCCTGCGCCACAACGACATGTTCGGGCGCCTCGGCGGCGAGGAATTCGGCGTGCTGCTCTCCGATGCCACCGAGCAGGGCGCGCGCGAACTGGCCGAGCGCCTGAGGGTGGCGGTCGAGGCCCTGACCGTTCCGGTGAACGACCATGCCATCATCCGCCCCACCATCAGCATCGGCGGCGCGCTGCTGCCCGAACATGCCGAGAAGATGCCCGACGTGGTCGACCTGCTGACCCGCGCCGACCATGCCCTGTACGAGGCCAAGGACACGGGGCGCAACCGCGTGGTGTTCTGGCACCCCGGCCTGCAGATCCGGCACAGGTAGGGCGGGCCCGCTTCTCGTCATGCCCGTGACGCGCGGCTACACTCACCCTCAATCCCCCGACCGGAAACCCCATGAAACTCAAGCGCCTGCTCACCCTCGTCGGCCTCGGCCTGCTGCCGCTCGCCCACGCCGGCGCGGACACGGACCTGCTGGATGTCGAATTGCGCACGCTGGCCGGGGAGGAGCGGGTCAATCTGCGCCAGGCCTACGGCGGCAAGGTCGTGCTGATCGTCAATACCGCCAGCAAGTGCGGCTTCACCGGCCAGTACGAAGGGCTGGAGGCCCTGTACGCCCGCTACAGGGATCAAGGGTTCGTGGTGCTCGGCTTCCCGTCCAACGACTTCGCCCACCAGGAGCCCGGCACGGAGGAGGCGATCCAGTCCTTCTGCCGCAACACCTACAGCATCGAGTTCCCGATGTTCGAGAAGGTCCATGTGCGCGGCGACGAGGCCCATCCGCTGTTCAAGGCCCTGGCCGCGCACCCGAACGGCGCCACGCCGAAGTGGAATTTCTACAAGTTCCTGCTCGACCGTGACGGCCGCCTGGTGGAGAGCTGGAGCAGCATCACCGGCCCGGACAGCGCAGGCATGATTCGGCGCATCGAAACGCTGCTGGCCCAGCCGGCAGGCGCCAACCGATGAGGAGAGAAAAGCCATGAGCCATGTCATCCAGCCAGATCCTCTGCCCGACGTGCCCGCAGCCTGGGCCGGCTTCGCCTATGTCCTGCGCGGCAGCCTGCGGACGGTCGCCCTCGGCCAGCTGCATGGGGAGCCGATCCTCATGCGCGGCCCCTACATGGACTGACCCCATGAGCACACCCCGCGACCTCTGGAACGCCCGCTTCGCCAAAGCCGCCCCGGCCGATGGCGAGGCCCCGAATGCCTTCGTCGTGCAGGAGGCCGGCCGGCTGCCTCCGGGCGGACGCATCCTGCTGCCCGGCGACGGACAGGGCCGCAACAGCGTCTGGATGGCCCGCCAGGGCTTCGACGTGACCTGCGTGGACTGGAGCGGGGAGGGCCTGAAATGCGCACGGGCGCTGGCCGAGCGGGAAGGCGCTCGGGTCGAGACCGTCTGCGCCGACCTCTCCACCTGGATATGGCCGGAGGGCATCTTCGACGGCGTGGTCGCCATCCACCTGCACCTTCCGCCCGCCACCCGCCCCATGGTGCATCGCGCCATGCTGCGCGCGCTCAGGCCGGGCGGGCTGCTGCTTCTGGAGGCCTTCGATCTCGAGCAGATCAACCATTCCAGCGGCGGACCGGACCGGCTGGAGATGCTCTATTCGGCGGAGATGCTGGCGGAGGACTTCGCGGAGGGCGAGATCCTGATGCTGGAGCGCGCTCAGGTGCTGCTGGACGAGGGGCCGCATCACCAGGGGCCGGCGGAGGTGGTGCGTGCGGTGGTACAGCAGACGAGCTGAGTCCGCCAAACGAAGGTTTGTTGGACAGGGCTGGGCGAAGGGGAAGCCCCCCTTGGGGCCGCCATGGACTGGCCTGTGGAGGCCGGGTGAATAGGTCATGGATGGCCTATTCAGCCCCGTCGCAACAGGATGTTGCGTTGGGGCGGCCCGGCTGGAGCAGGTCAGGCCATGGCTTGCCCGTAGGGCGGTCCCGCGGGGGCGTGTTCTTTTGGTTACTTTTCTTGCACGGACAAGAAAAGTAACTCGCCCGGCCGCGATGCAGTCCGATGAAAGTCCCTAACTTAACGCCGGGCGAAATGCGGCCACCATGCCTTCAAGGGGCTTTGAATCCTTTCCAGTAAGTGTCGTGGCATTTTTCGCCCGGTGTGATGGGCATGCTTCGTAGATACGTCAACGCAGCCGGGCGACCCCATTTCTTTGTTCGCGCAAAGAAATGGGGGAAAGAAACGCGCCCCCACGACCACGCCCCTTCGGGGTTCCCGTGTCTGACATGCCCGTCAGCGGGCCGGTTCCGCGGGACGTCCTGTCCCGGGGAACCTCAAACCGCCATCCATGGCGGTTTGACCCCCTGCCGGTCACGCCAGCC
>SDAY01000037.1 GCA_006212015.1 Halothiobacillaceae bacterium | reverse complement strand
CCGGATGAAGTGCAGCGTCATCCGGGGAGCGATCAAGGCCGATTCCCCGGATTGGCATCCGGGCTACGGGGAGAGGGAGACATCACATCGCCCGCGCCACCTTGGCGGCCAGTTCCATCATGCGGTTGGAGTAGCCCCATTCGTTGTCGTACCAGGCCATGATCTTGACCTGGGTGCTGTCGATCACCAGCGTGCACTGGGCATCGACGATGGCGGAACGCGGGTCGTCCTTGTAGTCGATGGACACCAGCGGCAGCTCCTCGTAGCCGAGAATGCCTTTCAGTTCGCCCTGCGCGGCGGCCTTGAGCAGGCTGTTGACCTCCTCCGCCGTGGTCGGGCGCCTGGCCTCGAACACGAAGTCGGTCAGCGAGGCGTTCATCAGCGGCACGCGCACCGCATGGCCGTTCAGCTTGCCGTTCAGTTCCGGGAAGATCTCGCCGATGGCCTTGGCCGAGCCAGTGGTGGTCGGGATCAGGGAGAGCGCACTGGCGCGGGCGCGGCGCAGGTCCTTGTGGCCCTTGTCGATCAGGGTCTGGGTGTTGGTCAGATCATGCAGGGTGGTCATGGTGCCGTGCAGGATGCCGATATGCTCGTGCATCACCTTCACCACCGGCGCCAGGCAGTTGGTGGTGCAGGAGGCGGCGGTGACCAGATGGTGCGTGGCGGGGTCGTACAGGTGGTCGTTCACGCCCATGACGATGTTGAGCGCACCCTTGACCGGCGCCGCCACGATGACCTTCTTCGCGCCGCGATCGAAATGCGGCTGGATCTGCTCGGCCGTGCGCAGCTTGCCGGTCGCCTCGATGACGATATCCACGCCCATCGCCGCCCAGTCGATCCTGGCCGGGTCCTTTTCCATGCTGTAGCTGACGCGCTTGCCATCGACGAGGATGGCCTCCGCCTCGCTGCCCACCTCGCGGTCCCAGCGGCCATGCACGGAGTCGTACTTGAGCAGGTGGGCCAGCGAGGGCGCGTCGGCGCTGATCTCGTTGATGTGAACGATGTCGTAATCCTGCACGCCCCAGGCGGCACGGAAACCCAGACGGCCCATGCGACCGAAACCATTGATGGCGACACGGATGGTCATGTTGTCTATCTATCCTCGGTAAAAGACACGGCCAATGCCGTCATTAAATATATGATCTTTGTAATATATGATCATGTAGATACGATGACAACATCAGCCCTCCAACCCTACCCACGTTCAAGGTGACATCATGCTCAAGCGCCTACTGGCCGGCATCGCCCTGCTCTTCACGGCCAGCGGCTCCGCCTTCGCGGATGAGCCGCTGAAGGTCACCAAGGTGACCGACAACGTCTATGCCATCGTCGGCCCCATCGACGACCGCGCCTATGACAACGACGGCCTGAACAACAACCAGGCCTTCATCGTGACCAGGGACGGCGTGATCCTGATCGACTCCGGCGCGAGCGCGGTCGGCGCGGCGCGCATCGAGAAGGCCATCGCGGGCGTCAGCAAGGCACCGGTCAAATGGGTCATCAACACAGGCAGTCAGGATCACCGCTGGCTGGGCAACGGTCATTTCGCCGGCAAGGGCGCGGAGGTCATCGCCTTCGAGGGCACCGTCGCCACCCAGAAGAAGGTCGCCGCCTTGCAGATGGACACCCTGCGCAAGACACTCAAGGACCGCTTCGAGGGCACCCAGCCGGTGCACGCCACCCGCCTGCTGAAGGATTCCCCGACCACCTTGACCCTCGGCGGCGAGACCCTGGAACTGCGCCTGACCGACGCCCACTTCCCCGCCGATGCCATGGTCTGGCTGCCCAGGCAGAAGGTGGCCGTGACCGGCGACCTGGTCTATGTCGACCGCATGCTCGGCGTGCATGACACATCCAGCGTCAAGAGCGCCTGGACCGCCTGGCAGGAGCTGGTGAAGCTGAATCCGGTCAAGGTCATCCCCGGCCACGGCGAGGTCTGCGACATGGCCAAGGCCAAGAAGGACACCGGCGACTACTATGCCTTCCTGGTCAACGTGATCGGCAAGGCCGCGCAGGACATGGCCCCGCTGGACGAGGTCATCAAGGCGAATGCCGACCGCCCGGAGTTCAAGCACCTCAAGCACTACGACACCTGGCACAAGACCGTCATGAGCCGCACCTACCTGCAGTTCGAAGGGCAGTAAGCCATGTCTGCCCAGTGCGAGGTGACGGCACGCAAGGCCGCAGGCCAATCCATGAGCCTGTTCGAGCGTTACCTCTCGCTCTGGGTGGCGCTCTGCATCCTGGCCGGCATCGGCCTCGGCCACATGTCGCCTTCCTTGTTCGAGGGCATCGGGCGCATGGAGGTGGCGCATGTCAATCTTCCGGTTGCGTTGCTGATCTGGCTCATGATCATCCCGATGCTTCTGAAGATCGATTTCGGCGCGCTGCACGAGGTTGGGCAACACTGGCGCGGCATTGGCGTCACCCTGTTCGTCAACTGGGCGGTCAAGCCGTTCTCGATGGCGGCCTTCGGCGCCATCTTCATCTATGGCCTGTTTGCCCAATGGCTGCCCGCCGACCAGCTCGACAGTTACGTTGCTGGCCTGATTATCCTGGCCGCCGCGCCATGCACCGCGATGGTGTTCGTATGGAGCCGACTGACCGGTGGCGAGCCGCACTTCACCCTCACCCAGGTGGCGCTGAACGACGTCATCATGGTGTTCGCCTTCGCCCCCATCGTCGGTCTGCTGCTGGGCTTGTCGGCCATCATCGTGCCGTGGGACACCCTCCTGCTGTCCGTCGTCCTGTACATCGTGGTGCCGGTGGGCGTGGCCCAGACAGGGCGCTGGCTGCTCCAAAAGCGCGGGGGCGAGTCTGGCCTGAATGACGTGCTCAAGGTGCTTCAACCGCTATCCCTGATCGCCCTGCTGCTCACCCTTGTGCTGCTGTTCGGCTTTCAGGGGGAGCCGATCATCCAGCAGCCGCTCATCATCGCCCTGCTGGCCGTGCCCATCCTGTTCCAGGTGTACTTCAACGCGGGGCTGGCCTACTGGCTGAGCCGCCGTTTCGGCGTGGCACACTGCGTCGCGGGTCCGGCGGCCCTGATCGGGGCAAGCAATTTCTTCGAGCTGGCGGTCGCGGCGGCCATCAGCCTGTTCGGCCTGCATTCCGGCGCGGCGCTGGCCACCGTGGTCGGGGTTCTGGTCGAGGTGCCGGTGATGCTGTCCGTGGTTGCGATCGTCAATCGCACGCGCGGCTGGTATGAGCGCGGGGATTCAGTCGACCCACCATAAGAAAGGCGGAACATCGCGTTCCGCCTGGTGGTCCGCCCTCCGTGGCAAATCGAGCTTATTCCCCGGCGGGCATCGCCGTGCCGATCTTGTCGATTTCCTGCTTGATGCGCAGCCGATCCAGCTGGCCAAACGGAAGGCTGGCAAACAGCTTGATGCGGTTTTCAAGCACGCGGAACGCCTCGCGGAAGGCCAGCATGCGCTCCACCTCGCTGCCCTCCACCGCCACCGGATCCGGCACGCCCCAATGGGCGGTCAGCGGCTGCCCCGGCCATATCGGGCAGGTTTCATTACGCGCCTGATCGCACACGGTGAAGACAAAATCCATCACCGGCGCGCCGGGCTGGGCAAACTCGTCCCACGACTTGCTGCGCAGCTGGTCAACCGGGAACTCGAGCCGCCGGAGCAGTTCAAGCGTCATCGGATGAACTTCACCCTTGGGGTGACTCCCTGCGCTATAGGTCTTGAAGCGCCCCTTGCCCCAATGATCGAGCAGAACCTCGGCCATCATGCTGCGCGCGGAATTGCCCGTGCACAGGAAAAGTACGTTGTAGACCGTTTCCATTAAAAGATCCTCAGTCGTTGACTTCACCCGGAGAGCATCTCTCCGCCTTATCCGCCCATGCAAGCTGATCAGCCCGCCCCTGCGGCGTCGCAGAAAAGGCAGGCAGCGCCACATCCAGAACGCCCTTCGCCCAGGCGGGCAGCTCACGATTCACATGGTAGTGCATCCAGACCCCTTCGCGACGCGCCTGCACCACGCCCACATCACGCAACAAGGCCAAATGACGCGAGATCTTGGGCTGAGACTGATCCAGCGCGCGGGTCAGGTCGCATACACAGAGGTCTCCATGCGCATGCAACAGGGCAAGGCAACGGATGCGGGTCGGATCGCTCAGGGCGTGAAAAAACGGGTGGCTTTCAAGGTCCATGGGACTAATGTATTCGTTTTTTCGCATGAATTAATGAATTATTGGTGACAGACTCATGTCACATCAAGGGATTTCATCTTGCATGCCGCCCCAGTCGCGCTAACCTTGCCTGCATGAAAGCCGATGATTTCATCAAACAGCGCGAGATTCGTCTGCGCGGTCCGCACCCCGGACTGTCGGACGAGACCGTCATGATGCTGGCCGAGCTTCCCGGCGTGCTGTCCGTCACGCCCCCGAACCGCCAGACGTTCAGCGTCAGCTACGACCTGCGCCAGATCTGCCTGCGCGACATCCTCCAGATTCTTGAGGGCTGGGGTCAGCATCTCGATGCGAGCCTTTGGTCGAAATTGCGCTACGCCCTCGCCTTCTATTCGGAAGACGCCCAACGGGAAACCCTGCTGCTGCCCATGTCCCAGCCCGAGGCCCTGCGGGATCTTGCCGCCCATGTGCATGCGCGCCACCACCATGGCAGCAACCACAAGGGGCAGACCTGGGACCGTTATCTCTAAATTCGGCTATCCGTAATGCGTGGTTGACGCCAACCGCCGATTGCGATTTTAGCCCTCGGGCAAGTCCATGAGCCAGGCATAACGACTTGCGTTATTGTTGTGGGCCGTCATGATGGCAGCATGATCAAGACGTTCAAATGCAGGGATACGGAAGCCCTTTTTCTGGGGCATCGGGTGCCTCGCTTCAGCAACATTGAGCGCGCCGCATTGCGCAAGCTGGAACAGCTCGACCTTGCCCACGTCATTGACGACATGCGCGTTCCGCCTGGCAATCGCCTCGAACCTCTGAAGGGCGACCGTTTAAATCAGTGGAGCGTGCGGATAAACAACCAATGGCGCGTGTGCTTCCGTTTTGAAGGTGGCCACATCCTTGATGTTGAAATTGTGGACTATCACTGAGATCGAAGACCATGCCACGAGAAATTCCCCCTGTATCGCCTGGCGAAATGCTACTGGAAGAATTCCTTAATCCAGCCGACTTGTCGCAGTACGCCCTGGCCAAGGCTATCCATGTGCCCCCTCGCCGGATCAACGAGATTGTGCATGGCAAACGTTCCATCACAGCGGATACTGATCTACGTCTGTGCCGTTTCTTCGGGCTTACCGATGGCTGGTGGTTGCGTCTGCAGGCCAAGTACGACACTGCCTTGGCCAAGGAGAGGCTGGCCGAAGAGTTGGCCTCCATCAACCCAATAGATCAGTCTCGGCACATGGCCTGATCTGATTTTTTATCTGCGTGGGTGTCAACCACATATTACGGATACCCCTAAATGCCCATACCACGCATGAACGACGACCAACTGTTGCGCTACAGCAGGCAGATCCTCCTGCCGCAGATTGACTACGAGGGGCAGCAGCGCCTGCTGGGCAGCCATGCCCTGATCATCGGCCTGGGCGGGCTGGGTTCGCCGGCCAGCATCTACCTGGCCGCGACGGGTGTGGGGCGATTGACCCTGGTGGATTTCGACCTGGTCGACCTGTCCAATCTGCAGCGCCAGATCGTGCACCGCACGGCAGATGTCGGCCGCCCGAAGATCGAATCCGCGCGCGACAACCTCGCCGCGCTGAACCCGGACATCCGGATCGACCTGCTGCCTGGTCCGCTCGACGAGGATGCACTGCGCGCCGCCGTGCGTTCTTCGGATGTCGTGCTGGACTGCACCGACAACTTTGCCGCGCGCCACGCCATCAACCGCGCCTGCGTGGCGGAAAAGAGGCCGCTGGTCTCGGCCGCCGCCATCCGCCTGGAGGGGCAGCTCTCGGTGTTCGACACGCGCAAGCAAGACAGCCCCTGCTATCACTGCCTGTACCAGGAGGACGGGGACGAGTTGGAGACCTGCACCCGCAACGGCATCCTCGCGCCCGTGGTGGGCAGCCTGGGCACGTTGCAGTCACTGGAAGCGATCAAGGTGCTGCTTGGGATCGGCGAGCCGCTGATCGGCCGCCTGATGGTGTTCGATGCGCTGAGTTTCGATATCCGCATCATGAAGCTGCGGCGTGACCCATCCTGCACGGTTTGCTCGAGGCGCTGAAGCCCGGGACTCAAGCGATCGGGGTGGAATCGGTGCGGTGCGCCAGAAGATGCTGGAGGATGGACCGCACCTTGCGCATGCCCTCCCTGAGCGTGCGGTCGATCTCGCCCATGCTGATCTCCTCGTCGCCGTTCTTGCCCGCCGCCCAGTTGGCGATGACCGCCAGGTGGGCGTACTCCAGCCCCAGTTCGCGCGCGAGCGCGGCCTCCGGCATGCCGGTCATGCCGACCAGATCGCAGCCGTCGCGCTCCATGCGTCGGATCTCGGCGATGGTTTCCAGACGCGGCCCCTGGGTGCAGCCATAGGTGCCGCCATCCTCGATGGCCACGCCCGCCTCGCGCGCGCTGCTCATCAGCGCCCGCCGCACGACCTCGCTGTACGGATGGGTGAAGTCGATGTGGGTCACGCTCTCCAGCTCGCCCTCGAAATAGGTGTGAGCGCGACCATGGGTGTAGTCGATGATCTGGTCAGGCACGGCCAGCACGGCCGGCCCCATGCGCGGGGTGATGCCCCCCACGGCGGCCACGGAGATGATCTGGATGACGCCCACCTCCTTGAGCGCCCACATGTTGGCGCGGTAATTGATCTCGTGCGGCGGGATGCGGTGCGAGTAGCCATGGCGGGCGAAGAACACGACTTCGCAGCCGCCCAGCGTGCCGAAAGACAGCGGGCCGGACGGCTCGCCGAAGGGCGTGTTGACCACCTGATGGCGCGTGATTTCCAGATTCTTCAGGCTACCGAGGCCGGTGCCGCCGATGATGGCCAGCAGGTTCATTGCACTTTCTCCGTCGTTTCGTTCTTCACATGTTCTTGATCAGGTCGCGCAACGCGGCGCGATTGTGCTCGACGGCCTGCTGACCGGCGCGCATGGCCTCTTCCGCGCGATGGAAGTCCATCAGGCTGATCTGCGGCATGCGCGGCATCAGCAGCACGTCCGGCGGATCGCCCGCCATGCGCGAGCGGCTGATGCGCAGGGCCATGATGTTGATGCTGCGGCTCATGACATCGAGGATGGAGGGCATGTCCGCGGCATCATCCTGTCCCAGCCAATCTGTCATCGCCTGGCGCGCGCGACCCACGAGGGTATCCGTCGATTCGGGCGCCGAGACCCGAAGCGTGGAGCGTTCCAGGGCATCCCCCAGCAGGTCGACGGCGATGACCCGATCCGCACCCATGGCGCGGCACAGGGAAACGGGCACGGGGTTGACCAGCCCACCGTCGACCAGCCAGGTCTGCTCATGCTTGACCGGACTGAACAGGATGGGCAGCGCCATCGACGCGCGCACCGCGTCCAGCACCTTGCCTTCCCGCAGCCAGTGCTCCTGCCCGGTCACCAGATCGGTGGCGACGGCGGCGAATGGCACATGGCAGTCCTTGAAGTCGGCATCGCCGATCATGCCCGCAAGCGCCTGCATGACGCGTCCTCCGGCAATCAGGCCGCCGGACAGGCGGATGTCGAAGTACCCGGCCACATCCTGCCAGCGCATCTCGCGCACCCAGACTTCAAGGGCTTCGAGCTTGCCAAGACAATAGGCCGCGCCGACCAGCGCGCCGATCGACGTGCCCGCCACAATGTCCGGCTTGATCTGCATGGCTTCCAGTTCACGCAGGATCGAGATATGCGACCAGCCACGCGCGGCCCCGCCGCCCAGGGCAATGCCGACCTTTTTGATGCTCATGGGTTATCCGGCAGGACGTGGATGCCATTGAGGTTGCGGAAATAGCCACGGAAATCCATGCCTTCGCCGACGAGAAAGCGATCCTCCACATCGAGGCCGATGTACTCGGGCCGGAAGCCTGCCACCTTGCGGTTGTGCAGCTTGTTGACCGGGACCGCGCTGCGCACGCTGGCCGCGCCGTCCATCTGGCAGGCCTCGACGATCGCCTTCAGGGTCACGCCTTCATCGAAGATGTCATCGATGATCAGCACATGACGGCGGGCCAGCGAATGGCGCGGACGCACCAGCCAGCGCAGCTCGCCGCCGGAGGTGGCCTCGCCGTATCGGGTGGCGTGGAGGTAGTCGATCTCGAGCGGAAAACCCAGCCGGGTCAGGAGCTTGCCCGCCGCGACCACGCCCCCGGTCATGACCACCAGCACCAGCGGCACCTTGTCTTCCAGATCGCGACGAATCTCTTCCGCCAAGCGATCGTAGATACGCTCCATGCGCTCCGCGTCCACCAGGCATTCGGCGCGCGCCAGCAGGGCATTCAGTTCGGCAGCGTGCATGCTTCTCCCTCAATCAAACGCATGCGGCCATTGTAGCGGCGGTTTGCTGGAAACGGGGCGAAGCGCGCAGCTGGGCCAGCGACACCGGGGTTGTGGCGCGCATGGCGGCCAGGCGTGCAGATCGGGATGGATCATGCACATCACCCAGGCCCGCCAGGACGGCCTCGGCATCCTCCGGCCGGTTGCAGACCAGCAGCATGTCGCAGCCCGCCTGCAGGGCCATCCGTGCACGCTCGACCGGGTCGGCCACCGTGGTGGCCGCGGCCATGCTCAGGTCGTCGGTGAAGACCACGCCATCGAAACCGTAACGCTGGCGCAGGATCTCCTCCACCCACACGGAGGAAAAACCGGCCGGCAGGCTGTCGATCTTCGGGTAGATCACGTGCGCCATCATCACCGCCGGCAGGCCGGCGTCGATCAGGCGCCGGAACGGCAGCAGATCGAGAGCCTCGATCTCGGAAAGCGGGCGCTGATCGAGCGGGAACGCCACGTGTGAATCCTCGACCACCGAGCCATGCCCCGGGACATGCTTGCCCACGGCGGCCATGCCCGCATCGCGCATGCCTTCCATCCAGGCCTGGCCCAACACCGAGATGGCTTCCGGCTCGGTGTGCAGGGCACGGTCGCCGATCACCCGACTGAGCGGGCCGCCCAGATCGAGCACCGGTGCAAAGGTCAGGTCGATGTCGAAGGCGCGCAGCTCGGACGCCAGCAGCCAGGCCCAGTCGCGCGCAAGCCGCACGCCCTGCTGCGGGTCATCCGCATAGATATCACCGAGCATCGACGCAGGCGGCACACGGGTGAATCCTTCGCGAAAACGCTGCACGCGCCCGCCCTCGTGGTCGACGGCGATGATGATGTCCGGCCGCACGGCGCGCACCGACTGCACCAGGGCGTGAAGCTGATCGGGATCCGCGTAATTGCGGGCAAAGAGGATCAGGCCGCCAACCAGCGGGTGGCGAAGCCGCACCGCCTCGTCCGGCTGCAGATCCAGACCCGCGAGGTCCACCATCACGGGGCCGTTCATGTGCATCGATGGTCGCCTCGACGACGGTTAAGAATCATCAATGGGGTCTCCGCGCGCACACCAAATGGAAGGATTCAACGGCGCGACGCTGCCATGCTGTGCAGGCACGCCCCGCACCAAGCAGGTGCATCACGCCTTGCCGACCAGCACCGTGGCGTAGGCAACGATGCCCTCTTCACGTCCGGTAAATCCCAGCTGCTCGGTGGTCGTGGCCTTGATGTTGACCCGCTCCAGGCCAATCCCCATGTCCTCGGCCAAGCGCTCACGCATGGTCTCCACATGGGGTGCCATGCGCGGCGCCTGGGCCAGCACGGTCATGTCGGCATTGACCACATGCCAGCCACGCTCACCGAGCTCGCCCATGACGCGCCGAAGCAGGATGCGACTGTCGATCCCCTTGAAGGCGGGGTCGTTATCCGGGAAGTGGTGACCGATGTCGCCCAGCGCCAGCGCGCCCAACAGGGCGTCGCACAGGGCATGGATGACGACATCGCCATCGGAGTGCGCCTTCAACCCTTGCGTATGCGGAATGCGCACGCCACCCAGCGTGACGAAGTCACCGACGGTAAAGGCGTGTACATCCACCCCTTGGCCAACCCTAAGATCCATGCCCCCACCCCTTGAACCATGCGCCTTGAACGAGCGTTCGCCCTTCGGGACGAGCCCTTCCCCGCGCTTTATTTTCTTTTGATCGGCAGACATATTACGCTGCCTGAAACCTGCCTGCCGAAGCCATCGACCGAGACGGACCATGCCCAGCACCGACAGCCATCAGCGCCTGCAAGACATTTATGTCGCCCGGCAACCGATCCACGACCGCGACATGCGTGTTTATGGCTATGAGGTGCTTCTCAGATGCACGCATCCAAGCCGGGCCGGAATCGAAGACCATGACCTCGCCTCATCGCAGGCCGTCATCAACAGCCTCTTCAATACCGGGCTGGAGCAGCTTGTCGGCAGCCACCGCGCCTTCGTCATGCTGAACGAAAAGCTGATGCTCGACGAACAGCTCCCGCCGATGACGCCGGGGCGGATCGTGCTTGAAATCCCATGGGACACTCGGCCCACGCCGGCGCGGGTCGAGGGACTGGAACGGCTGCGGGCGCGAGGCTACATGATCGCCATCGATGGCTTCAAGCCCGAACCCGACAAGGAGCCCTTTCTGGCGCTTGCCGATATCGTCAAGCTGAACCTTCAGGACTACAGCGGCGAAGCGCTGACACGGGCCATCCAGAACCTGGGAACGCGCAGGCCCAAACTCCTCGCCGACAAGATCCAAACCCATGAGCAGTTCCAGCTGGCCCGTGAGGCCGGCATGGATTACTTCCAGGGATTCTTCTTCAGCCGCCCCAATCCTGTCCGGGGACGGGCCCAGCAGGCCAACCGCCCGCTCCTGTTGCGCATCCTCGAAACCCTGCAGGATGAAAGCCGAGGCATCGACGCCATCGAGCAACTGATCGTCCAGGACGCGACCCTGACCTACAAGCTGCTGCGCTACATCAACTCCGCCAGCTACGCCCTGAGGCGGCAGATCGACAGCGTGCGCGAGGCCCTGTTGTTGATCGGAACGACGGCGGTCAGGAACTGGGCGTCCTTGATCCTGATGTCACGCATGAGCGACAACAAACCCCATGAGCTGCTGGATATCGCGCTGATCCGGGCAAGGATGGGCGAAACGCTGTCCCGCGACTTCCGCGTGTCATCACCCTCGCAGATGTTCACCGTGGGCCTGTTTTCGACCCTGGACGCCCTCCTTGACACCCCCATGGCGGAGCTGCTGGATTCGATCGCCCTCAACAGCCAGGTCAAGCTCGCCCTGCTCGACCGGGACGGCCCCATGGGTGAGCTGCTGGGGCAGATCGTGGCGTATCAGGATGCCGACTGGGATCGGGTCGATCCGCGGCGCATCGATGCGCTGCGCGACGCCTACATGGAAGCCGTGCAATGGGTTCGGCAGATGCGGGAGACCCTCGGTCAGGAATGAGCACCCGCTGCCCGTGACAGGAAGAACTCCGCCAGGGCCAGGTCCTCGGGCCGAGTGATCTTGATGTTGTCCGCGCGCCCCTCGACCAGCATCGGGGCATGCCCCGCCAACTCCATGGCGGAGGCCTCGTCCGTCACCGCCAGCCCGCGTTCGCGCGCCTGAATCAGGCTTGAGCGCAGCAGGCCCAGCCGGAACATCTGCGGTGTCAGTGCATGCCACAGGCCATTTCGCGCTTCGGTGCGGGCAATGCGGCCCTCGGCGTTGGCGCGCTTCATGGTGTCCCTGACCGGAACGGCGAGAATCCCGCCGACCGCATCCTGCTCGACCGTCTCGATCAGCCGGTCGAGATCCTCGCGCGTCAGGCAGGGGCGCGCGGCATCATGCACCAGCACCCAGTCGTCACCCTCAGCCAGCGCATCAAGCAGCTCCAGCGCCTGCAGCACCGAATCCGCGCGCTCCGTTCCACCCGGAACAAGATGCACCGGCGTGGATGTCTTGAGGACGAGGGACGACCAGTAGGGATCGTCGAGGGCAATCGACAGGACGATGCCTCGCACCCGCGGATGACCATCGAAACAGGCCAGGGCATGCTCCAGCACGGTCCGCCCATGCAGTCCGAGATACTGCTTGGGACGGTCGGCCAGCATGCGCGCGCCTATGCCGGCGGCCGGAATCGCAACCCAGAACGAGGGCGCGGCATCCGGCGAGGTGTCAGGGTCATTCGTGCTTGGGTTCATCGATGATCTGGTAATAGGTTTCGCCCTGCTTCACCAGCCCGAGTTCGGAGCGCGCCCGTTCCTCGATCGCGTCCAGCCCGGTCTTGAGGTCCAGCACCTCGGCCTCCAGCACGACATTGCGCTGCTGCAGGCGGTCGTTTTCCGCCCGCTGGCTTTCCAGCTGCTGGCGCGCCGATTCGGCACGCGGCCAGCTGCCATCCCCCAGCCACAGGCGATATTGCAGCAGGAGGAACAAGGCCAGCAGCAGCAGAACGACCCAGCGAAGCATCCAGGCTTACCCCAACGACAACGCCGCTGAACGCGGCGTTGTGGCAAGACACAGCCCCACGAGGGAGGCGATCATGGGCGTGGATCAGCGCTTCGGATTGAAGGCGGCAAGCCCCGGATAGACGGCACGCGCGCCCAGGCGTTCCTCGATGCGCAGCAGGCGGTTGTACTTGGCGATACGGTCGGAACGCGACAGGGAGCCGGTCTTGATCTGGCCGCAGTTGGTGGCCACCGCGAGATCGGCGATGGTGGTGTCCTCGGTCTCGCCGGAACGGTGCGAGCTGATGCTGGTGTAGCCATGGGCGGCGGCCATGGCCATCGCCTCCAGGGTCTCGCTCAGGGTGCCGATCTGGTTGACCTTGATGAGGATGGCGTTGGCGATGCCCTTCTCGATGCCTTCCTTGAGGATGGCCGGGTTGGTCACGAACAGGTCGTCACCGACCAGCTGCACCTTCTTGCCAAGCACGTCGGTGTGATGCTTCCAGCCGGCCCAGTCGCCCTCGGCCATGCCGTCCTCGATGGAGAGGATCGGGTACTTGTCGACCCAGTTCTCCAGGAAGGCGGTGAACTCTTCGGAGGTGAAGGACTTGCCCTCGCTCTCCAGCATGTACATGCCGTCCTTGTGGAACTCGGAGGAGGCGACGTCGAGGCCGATGTAGATGTCCTTGCCCGCGACATAACCGGCGTTGGCGATGGCCTCCAGGATCACCTCGATGGCCTCCTCGTTGGAGGACAGGTCCGGCGCGAAGCCGCCCTCGTCGCCCACGGCGGTGTTCATGCCGCGATCATGCAGCACCTTCTTCAGCGCGTGGAACACCTCGGCGCCGTAACGCAGGGCCTCGCGGAAGCTCGGCGCGCCGGCCGGGATGATCATGAATTCCTGCATGTCGACGCTGTTGTCGGCATGCGCGCCACCGTTGATGATGTTCATCATCGGCACCGGCAGGGTCACGGCCGCATCGCCGCCCAGCTGCTCGAACAGCGGCTTGCCGTTCTCGTTGGCGGCGGCGTGCGCGGCGGCCAGCGAGACGGCCAGGATGGCATTGGCGCCCAGCTTGGACTTGAACGGGGTGCCGTCCAGATCGAGCATGATCTTGTCCAGGGCAGCCTGATCCTGCACATCCTTGCCGATCAGCGCCTGGGCGATCGGGCCATTGACGTTGGCGACGGCCTTGCTCACGCCCTTGCCAAGGTAGCGCCCCTTGTCGCCATCGCGCAGTTCCAGCGCCTCGCGCGCGCCGGTGGAGGCGCCGGACGGCACGGCGGCGCTACCCATGACACCGGACGTCAGCACGACATCGGCCTCGACGGTCGGGTTGCCACGGGAATCGAGGATTTCGCGGGCGTGAATGCTCTTGATCGCGGACATGGTTCGCTCCTTATGCTCTAAATGCGTTGTGACATGCGCGGGACGGTACTTCAACACCCGCACATCAAGAATTGATTACAGGCTGTCTTCGGCAAACGGCCGGGACTTCACCAGACGGTCGATTTCGGCCAGCGTGGCGAGCATCGGCTCCAGCTTGCCCAGCGGCCACATGTTCGGGCCATCGCTCAGGGCGCAGGACGGGTCCGGGTGGGTTTCCATGAACAGGCCCGCGATGCCGGCGGCGACGGCGGCGCGCGCCAGCACCGGCACGAACTCGCGCTGGCCACCGCTGGAAGTACCCTGCCCGCCCGGCTGCTGCACGGAGTGGGTGGCGTCATACACCACCGGGCAGCCGGTTTCGCGCATGATGGCGAGGCCGCGCATGTCGGATACCAGGGTGTTGTAACCGAAGGACACGCCGCGCTCGCAGACCATGATCCGGTCATTGCCGACGGCCTTGGCCTTGTCGACCACGTTCTTCATGTCCCACGGCGCGAGGAACTGGCCCTTCTTGATATTGACCGGCTTGCCCTGGCGCGCGACGTTCTGGATGAAGTTGGTCTGGCGGCAGAGGAAGGCCGGGGTCTGCATGACGTCGACCACGGCGGCCACCTCGTCCAGCGGGGTGTCCTCGTGCACGTCGGTCAGCACCGGCAGGCCAAGCTCCGTCTTCACCCGCTCGAGGATACGCAGGCCTTCCTCGATGCCGGGGCCTCGGAAGCTGCCCGCCGACGAACGGTTGGCCTTGTCGAACGAGGCCTTGAAGATGAACGGGAGGCCGAGGCGCGCGGTCATCTCCTTGAGCGTCGCCGCCGTCTCGAGGATGAGCTTCTCGCTCTCGATCACGCAGGGGCCGGCGATCAGGAACAGCGGCTGGTCGATGCCTGCCTCAAAGCCGCAGAGTTTCATGCCCTGGCTTCCTTGTTGCTGAGCGCCGCCTGCACGAAGGCCTTGAACAGCGGATGACCGTCGCGCGGGGTGGAGGTGAATTCCGGGTGGAACTGGCAGGCGAGGAACCAGGGGTGGTCCTTGATCTCGATCATCTCCACCAGGCTGTTGTCCGCCGACATGCCGGAGAAGGTCAGGCCGGCAGACTCCAGCGCGGCGCGATAGTGCTCGTTGAACTCGTAGCGATGGCGATGGCGCTCGGAGATGACCTCCTGGCCATACACCTCGCGCGCCAGCGTGCCCTCCTCGAGGCGGCAATACTGGCTGCCAAGGCGCATGGTGCCGCCCAGGTCGGAATTCTCGCCACGCTGCTCGACGCCGCCCTCGGCGGTCCGCCACTCGGTGATCAGGCCGATGACCGGATGCCTGGCGTTGCGGTCGAACTCGGTGCTGTAGGCGCCTTCGAGGCCGGCCACATGGCGGGCGAACTCGATCACCGCGACCTGCATGCCCAGGCAGATGCCGAGGTAGGGAATCTTGTGCTCGCGTGCGTAATGGGCCGCGCGGATCTTGCCCTCCACGCCGCGCTCGCCGAAGCCGCCCGGCACCAGGATCGCGTCCTTGCCTTCGAGCAGGCCCAGCCCGCCCGACTCCAGGCGCTCCGAGTCGATGTACTCGATGCGCACCTTGGCGCGGGTGTGGATGCCGGCATGGATCAGCGCCTCATTGAGCGACTTGTAGGCATCCGCCAGTTCGACATACTTGCCGACCATGGCGATGCGCACCTCGTGATGCGGATTGGTCTGCGCCTCGACCACGCGGTCCCACTCGGACAGATCCGCCGGCGGCAGGTCCAGGCGCAGCTTGCGGGCGACGATCTCGTCCAGGCCCTGGGCATGCAGCAGGCGCGGGATGCGGTAGATGGTGTCGGAATCGACCGCGCTGATGACCGCGTCCTGCTCGACATTGGTGAACAGGGCGATCTTGCGGCGCTCGTCCGCCGGCACTTCGCGGTCGGAACGGCAGATCAGGATGTCCGGCTGGATGCCGATGGAGCGCAGTTCCTTGACCGAGTGCTGGGTCGGCTTGGTCTTGAGCTCGCCCGCCGCATGGATGTAGGGCACCAGGGTCAGGTGCATGAACAGGGCGCGCTCGCGGCCCAGCTCGACGCCCATCTGGCGGATCGCTTCGAGGAACGGCAGGGATTCGATGTCGCCGACCGTACCGCCGATCTCGACCAGGGCCACGTCAAAACCCTCCGCGCCCTGGCGCACCCGGCGCTTGATCTCGTCGGTGATATGCGGAATGACCTGGACCGTGCCGCCCAGATAGTCGCCGCGGCGCTCCTTGCGGATCACCTCCTCGTACACGCGACCGGTGGTGAAGCTGTTGTCGCGGGTACAGGTGGTGCGAATGAAGCGCTCGTAGTGACCGAGGTCGAGGTCGGTTTCCGCGCCATCGTCGGTGACGTAGACCTCGCCATGCTGGAACGGGCTCATGGTGCCCGGATCGACGTTGATGTACGGATCCAGCTTGAGCATGGTGACCTTGAGGCCGCGCGCTTCGAGCAGCGCTCCAAGGGAAGCCGCCGCGATGCCCTTTCCAAGGGAGGACACCACGCCGCCAGTGACGAAGATATATCGAGTCATGAATTCTATGGACTGTATGTGAGGCGCAGAGATCGTGCCCCGGAAGGCCTCGCAGGATACCGGAAACCCCCCTTCCGCTCAATCCGGCAGGCGATGCTAAGATGCCCCATCATCATTGATCATAACGGGGACGAACAGCGTGGAATACGGCATCAAGAGCGGTTCAGCCAACAGCTTGCGCAGCGCCTGCATCGTGGTCGGCGTGCATGAGGGTCGCAAGCTCACCCCCTCGGCCCAGGTTCTCGACGAGGCCAGCGGCGGACAGATCAGCCAGATCCTCAAGCGCGGCGACCTGGAAGGCAAGTGCGGCCAGACCCTGCTGCTGCCCATCCTGCCCGGCATCACCGCCGAGCGCGTGCTGCTGGTCGGCCTGGGCCACGCCCGCGAGCTCGACCTGAAGGGCTGGAAGAAGGCCCATGCCGAGGCCGCCGGCGCGCTGGCCGAGCGCGGCGCGGGCGATGCCGCATTCTGCCTGCTCGAGGCCGCCCCGCGCGGCATGGAGGCCGACGAGGCGCTGCGCCTGGCCGTGCTCGCCATCGACGAGCGCAGCTACCGCTTCGACCCGTTCCTGCGCGACAAGAAGCCCCCGCAGCCCGCGCTCAAGCGCGTCAACTTCGTCACGGGCCGCAAGGACATGCACGACCTCGAGGAGGCCCTGCGCGCCGCCGAGGCCATCGCCTCCGGCATCCGCCTGACCAAGGACCTGGCCAACATGCCGGGCAACGTCTGCACGCCGAGCTACCTCGCCGACGAGGCCCGCCGCCTCGCCTCGCTGTACCCGAGCATCCATGCGGAAATCCTCGACCAGAGCGCCATGGAACACCTGGGCATGGGCGCCCTGCTGGCCGTCGCCAAGGGCAGTGTCCAGCCGCCGCGCTTCATCGCCATGGAATACCGCCAGGGCCCGGAGGGCGGCAAGCCGGTCGTGCTGGTCGGCAAGGGCGTGACCTTCGACTCCGGCGGCATCTCGCTCAAGCCGGGCGAGAAGATGGACGAGATGAAGTACGACATGAGCGGCGCCGCCACCGTACTCGGCGTGTTCGCCGCCTGCGCGGAGATGAGGCTTGCGGTCAACCTGGTCGGCCTGATCCCGACGGTGGAGAACATGCCCTCGGGTGGCGCGGCCAAGCCCGGCGACATCGTCACCTCCATGTCCGGCCAGACCATCGAGATCCTCAACACCGACGCCGAGGGCCGCCTGATCCTGTGCGACGCGCTGACCTATGCCGAGCGCTACAAGCCGGAGGCGGTGATCGACATGGCCACCCTCACCGGCGCCTGCGTCGTCGCCCTCGCCCGCGTCCCCTCGGGCCTGCTGGGCAACCACCGCCCGCTGGTGCAGTCTCTGCTCAAGGCCGGCGAGAAGAGCGGCGACCGCGCCTGGGAGCTGCCGCTGTGGGACGACTACCAGGACCTGCTCAAGTCCAACTTCGCCGACATGGCCAACATCGGCGGCCGCGAAGGCGGGGCGATCACGGCGGCAAGCTTCCTTGCCCGCTTCACCAAGGCCTACCACTGGGCCCACCTGGACATCGCCGGCACCGCCTGGAACAGCGGCGACAAGAAGGGCGCCACTGGCCGCCCCGTGCCGCTGGTCATGACCTGGCTGATGGACAGGGCGACTCAGAGTCTGTGAATTTTTCGCTCTGTAGGAGGCCCGCCCCCGGGCCGAAGGGCTGCACGACCTTCATCGCGGCGAGGGCGCCGCTCCTACGCGGGGCG
>SDAY01000155.1 GCA_006212015.1 Halothiobacillaceae bacterium | reverse complement strand
CGCAAGACCGGAGCGAAACCAGCCTCGGTGAAGCAGGAAATTAGCGCTGAACCGGTTTAGATACGTCTGAGCAGGTTTGGATAGGTCTGATAGAACGGTGTGAATGATCGACGGCGAACCCCGGTCGCTGCCTCGATCACGAGGTGGGCGCGTGGTGCCGCACCTGCATGAAGCTCCTGTCGCCAAGGGCCGGCGTAGCCTGGATGGATGCCTCGAATCTCCCGGATTCCGCTGCGCTGCATTCGGGTTACCCGACGATGCCTGATCAGGTCATGTGGGCGTGAAGAATTCACAGCCTTGAGGCGTCGCTGCCTCCATCCGTCATCGCGAGTCGCGAAGTCTTTAGCCGCGAGGCCGAAGGTCGTGGCGTGGCGGGGCGGCCCAGACGTTGTTGATCCTTATCTCACGCCTTCGACAGGATCTCATGCCCCGCCGGGCGTGGCGGGGTAGATGGCCCCCAGGATGCGCGCGCCCCGCGCCCCGGTGACGGCGGGCAGGTTTCCGGCACGTCCATTCATGGCCTGCCTCGCCAGCCAGGCGAAGGCCAGCGCCTCCACCCAGGCCGGGTCGACGCCATGCGCCGCAGTGCTTTCCACCGGCATGGGGCCGGCCAATTCCCGCAGTCTCCCCATCAGCGCCTCGTTGAAGGCGCCCCCCCCACACACCAGCAATCGATCCGCGTCCGGGGCGGCCGTCCGCGCCGCCTGAAGAAGCGTGCGTGCGGTCAGTTCCAGCAGGGTCGCCTGGACATCCTCCGGTGTCAGGGAAGCCATCGCCACGGGCGCGATGGCCTCCAGCCAGTCCAGGTTGAACATCTCGGGGCCGGTGCTCTTGGGGGGCGGGCGATGGAAGTAAGGGGTCGCGAGCATCTTGTCGAGCAGGGCCTCATGCGCCCGACCCTGGCGTGCCCATGCGCCGCCCTCGTCAAAGGCGAGATCCCGGTGCCGGAGGATCCAGGCGTCCATCAGGGTGTTGCCGGGTCCGGTGTCGAAGCCCCAAACGGCGGGCTGCGCTCCGTCCGGGCCGGGACGCGGGAGGATGGTGATGTTCGAGATGCCGCCGATGTTGGCGATGATCCGGGTCTCGCGATCATGCCCGAAAAAGGCGGCATGGGCGGGCGGGACCAGGGGCGCGCCTTGGCCGCCTGCCGCGAGGTCGCGGCGGCGGAAGTCCGCGACCACGGTCAGGCCGGTGCGTTCGGCGATGCGGTGCGGATCGCCGATCTGCAGCGTATAGGGCCAGTCGCCCTGGGGGCAGTGGCGCAGGGTCTGCCCATGCGATCCGATGGCGATGACGGGGGCGGGCAGGGGGCGGGCGTTTTGGAGGAGTTCAAGCGCCGTTGCGCCGAAGAGCTCGCCCAGCCACGCGTCGAGGCGGGCCATGCGATGCACGCCCTCTTCTGCGGCGGGGCGCAGGAGGGCGCGAAGTTCGGCCAGCAGGGCGTGCGGATAGGGCTTGTGCAGGCTGCCGAGGATTCTCGGCACGGATGGTCTGAAGTCGACAAGGCAGGCGTCCATGCCGTCCATGCTGGTGCCGGACAGAAGGCCGATGTAGAGCTCCATCTCGAATCAGGGCTGGACGGGGGCGTCCTTGCCGGCAAGGCTCGCGGTCCGGGTCTCGTTTTCCATGCGCACCATCTGCGCGATGAGCTGCGCGGATTCGCTCAGGAAACGCCCGCGCTCGCTGGCGGGAATGGGCCGCGCCTCCGGCAGGGCCACGGAGAGCGGGTCCTTGTGGACGCCGTTGATGCGGAACTCGTAGTGCAGGTGCGGGCCGGTCGCGTGGCCGGTGGCGCCGACATAGCCGATGACCTGGCCCTGCCTGACGCGGGCCCCCTCGCGCAGGGCGGGTTCGAAGCGGGACATGTGGCCATAGACGGTGCTGTACACGCCGTCGTGCTGCAGCGTCACGACCTTGCCATAGCCGCCCTTCCAGCCCTGGAAGGTGACCTTGCCGTCCGCGGCCGCGCGAATCGGGGTGCCCGTGGGCGCAGCGAAGTCGACACCCTTGTGGGCACGCACCTCGTGCAGGATCGGGTGAAGGCGGGCGTTGGAGAATTTCGAGCTGATGCGCGAGAACTCGACCGGATAGCGCAGGAAGCCGCGCTCAAGGCTCTTGCCATCCGGGGTGTAGAAGGCGGTGTTCCCCCTGGGGTCGGTGTGCCGCACGGCCTGGAACAGCTTGCCTTCGTTGATGAAGGACGCGGCGAGGATGTCGCCGGTCGTGACCGGCTCGCCATCCTTGTAGACGGTTTCGTACAGGATACTGAAGCTGTCGCCGTCCTGGATGTCGGTCAGGAAGTTGATCTTCCAGCCGAAGATCTCGGCGAGCTCCATGACGAGATCGGGCGCGACGCCGGCGTCAACCGCAGCCTGATAGAAGGAGCTGTGAATGGCGCCGCGCCCGAGGGTTTGGCGGTACTCGAGCGGGTGTTGCTCGATCTCACTCTTGAAGTCGCCGTTCTCGCCACGCACGACGTGCAGGGTGCGGTCGAAGCCGAGGTCATGGCTGATCCGCTGGAGCTGGTGGTCATTGGACAGGTTGAAGGTGATGGATTCGCCCGGGCGCAGTCGGGTGAGCTTCAGTGCATCGTCACCAAGCTTCACGATCTGGTCGAGTTCGCGCGCGGGCAGGTCAAGAGTGGAAAAGATTTTTGAAAGGTTTCCACCGCGTTCAACCACGACATCAATCACGTGGCCCTGTTCCTGCCCGAGGGGTGCGTCAGTGCTCGCGACAGGGGCATTCTCCATGTTGGCTCCGGGGAGCTGCTCACTGCCCAGGGTGACAGGGTCCACAGGCAGCGTGATCGACTCCAGCTGGTTGGCCGGTGACATGGGGTCATGGGATGGCGACGACGGCGTGGACACCTTGCCAATCACGACACCGATCGAAGCCAGCCCAAGGGTGAGGACGGCCCAGCGCAGAGCATTGTGGCGACGCGGGCGGAGGGCGGGGGGCGAGGGTACCTTGAGGGTCACGCGATGCGGCATAGGAAGCTCCGAATCATGTATTGAGTATGAATCCGGTTAAAATAACGTCCACCACCCTACGGGTCAAATGAATAAGAGGTGCGTAATGCACGATGTTGAAGGCGCCCTGCGTGCAATCCGCCGAGGCACCGAAGAGATCCTTGTCGAGGCAGAGCTGATCGAGAAGCTCAAGCTGGGCCGTCCGCTGAGAGTGAAGGCAGGTTTTGACCCCACGGCCCCGGATCTGCATCTGGGTCATACCGTGCTCATCAACAAGTTGCGGGTATTTCAGGAGATGGGGCATGAGGTCATCTTCCTGATTGGCGACTTCACCGGGATGATCGGAGACCCCACGGGCAAGAGCGCCACGCGCAAGCCCTTGACCAGGGAGCAGGTCATTGAAAATGCGCGGAGCTACGAGGAGCAGATCTTCAAGATCCTTGATCCGGCGAAGACGCGTGTTGAATTCAACTCCAGATGGATGAATGAACTCGATTCGGGGGAGATGATCAAGCTGGCCTCCCGCTACACCGTCGCCCGGATGCTTGAGCGCGATGACTTCAGCAAGCGCTATGGCAGCCAGCAGCCCATTGCCATACATGAGTTCCTCTATCCGCTGGTGCAGGGATACGACTCCGTCGTGCTGGAGGCGGATGTCGAAATCGGTGGTACGGATCAGAAGTTCAATCTGCTGGTCGGGCGTGAACTGCAACGCCAGTACGGTCAGTCACAGCAAGTGGTGATGACGGTCCCCATCCTTGAGGGGCTGGATGGCGTACAGAAGATGTCAAAGTCACTGGGCAACTATATTGGTGTCAGCGAGCCGCCGAATGACATGTTCGGCAAGCTGATGTCCATCTCGGATATGTTGATGTGGCGCTACTTCGATTTGCTGAGCTTCCGAACGGTGGAGGAGGTCACCAGGCTCAAGCAGCAAGTGGAGGATGGTCGCAACCCGCGTGATGTGAAATTTGAGCTTGGCGTGGAAATGGTCGACAGGTTCCATGGCGCGGGCGCAGGCCTCGCCGCTCGCGATGCCTTCGTGGAGCGATTCCAGAAGGGTCAGCTGCCTGATGAAATCGAGACCGTGAAGTTGTCATCACAAGATGAAAATGGCATCCCCCTGGCTGTCGCGCTCAAGGAGGCTGGCTTGGTGGCCAGCACCTCGGAGGCCTATCGCATGATTCAGCAGGGGGGCGTCCGGGTGGATGGCGAGCGCATCGATGATCGCGGCCTCAAGTTGTGCATGGGCGCGAGCGTGATCGCGCAGGTTGGAAAACGCCGAATCGCTCGCCTGGAGATTGTTTGAAAAAACCGTTGACAGACGAAACGGCTTCTCTATAATGCGCCCCACATTGCAGCAACGCGATGCCGGCAACGAAATCGAAAGAAAATAGTTGTTGACGGAGCGGAAGGGCGTGTTAAGATACGCAGCTCACCTCGGCGCCAGGCGCTGAATGAGATA
>SDAY01000036.1 GCA_006212015.1 Halothiobacillaceae bacterium | reverse complement strand
GCATGGGTGCAGAAGCGCAGGGCGAGGTTCGGGTCGTGCAGGCTCATGAGGATGCCGCGCCCTTGATCGGCCAGCGCTTTGAGCTGGCCCAGCATGCGCCACTGCCATGGCAGGTCGAGGTGGTTGAGTGGCTCGTCCAGCAGCATGAGCCTGGGCTCCTGGGTGAGCAGGGTGGCCAGGGCGAGGCGGCGGCGCTCCCCCCCGGACAGGCTCTGGATGGCACGCTCCTCGAAACCCTTCAGCCCGCAGTCGAACAGGGCCTTGCGCGCGATGGCCTCGTCCTCCTCGCCCTCGCTGGCCCAGCGGCCCATGTGCGGGTGGCGGCCGGCCAGCGCGGCCTCAAGCACGCTGGCCTCGAAGCCCTCGCTGGCGTCCTGCGGCAGCAGGCCCAGCACCAGGGCGCGCTCGCGGGCGGGCCAGTCCATCAGGGCGCGCCCCTCCAGGGCGATGCGACCGGCGGCGGGCGGGCGGATGCCCGCCATGCCGTGCAGGAGGGTGGTCTTGCCGGCGCCGTTGCGGCCGAGCAGGGCCCAGCATTCGCCGGCGCGGATCTCAAGATCGATGTCATCCACCAGCCTGCGCCCGCCCTGGTCGATGGACAGGCCCTCGATCACGAGCAGGGGGGCGTTCATGCGCCCCTTCCCACGCCCGATGGACGATAGAGCAGGGCGAGGAACAGCGGCGCGCCGATCAGGGCGAGCAGGGCGCCGGCGGGCAGCTGCTGGGGCGCGATCAGGGTGCGCGCCAGCAGGTCGGCCAGCATGACGAGGCTGCCGCCGAGCAGCACGGCGCCGGGCAGGGCGAGGCGGTGGTCCGCGCCGACGAGGAGGCGGGCGAGGTGCGGGGCGAGCAGGCCAACGAAGCCGATGCTGCCGGCGGTGATGACGGCCAGCGCCGTGGCGAGGGCGGCGATCAGGTAGCTGCCCCAGCGCAGTTCGCGCACGGCGACGCCGAGCGACAGGGCGCTGGCCTCGCCGCGGGTGAGGATGTTCAGGTCGCGCGCCCAGGGGAGGGTCAGCAGAATCAGCAGCGCAAGACCGCCCAGGGCGAACCAGGGCGCGGGGGCGCCGGAGAGGTCGCCCATCAGCCAGAACAGCATGCCGCGCAGGGCGGTTTCCGGGGCGAGGGCGAGCATCAGGGTGATGAGGGCGCCGAGGGCCGCCGCCAGCACCACGCCGGTCAGCAGCAGGCGGTGGCGTGTCCAGGCACCCTCGCCGTGGGCCAGCGCGATGACCAGCAGCAGGGCCCCGAGCGCGCCGAGCGAGGCGCTGGCGTGCTGCAGGAGGACGGGCAGGCCGAGCAGGATGGCCAGCAGCGCGCCGGTCGCCGCGCCGCCGGAGATGCCGAGGATGTAGGGGTCGGCCAGCGGGTTGCGGGTGAGCACCTGGATCAGCGCGCCCGCAAGCCCCAGCAGGCCGCCCGCCGCGAAGGCGGCCAGCACGCGGGGCAGGCGCAGTTCGAGCATGATCCGCCGGTCGGTGGCCCAGCCGGGCGAGTCCGGCCAGATCCAGCCGGCGCTGCCAAGCAGCAGGCTGGCGAGCAGGATCAGGCCGGTCGCGGCCAGCAGCAGGGCCAGGCTGACGACATGGCGCCCTGTCCTGTTCGCGCGGCTATTCACGCGGCAGGCTCCGTGCCCTGTCGGCGGCCTCGCACAGGGCGCGCACGCCTTCGATCAGGCGCGGGCCGGGACGCATCAGCACGTCGGCGGGCATGACCACGAGCATGTCGTGGCGCACGGCGGGAAGCTCGCTCCAGCGACGCCAGCGCTGGAAGTCCCGCGCGGGCGGGGAGGTCAGCAGCAGCTCGGGACGGGCGCGCACTACGGCCTCCTCGCTCCAGGTCGGGGTCGCGCCCATGGCCTCGCCGACGATGTTGCGGATGCCGCAGCGCGCCATGGCCTGGCCGATGAAGTGGCGGTCGCTGACGGTGATCAACGGCTGCGGCCAGATCTCGTAGAAGCCGCTGACCGGGCGAAGGTTGCGATGCGCCTCGGTCAGGCGGGCGAGTTCATCCTCGTAGGCGCGCGCGACCTGCTCCGCGCGGGGCGCGTGGCCGGTCAGGCGGCCGAGGTCGCGCAGCTCGCGCGGCACATCGTCGAGCTGCTCGCCCCGGGTGAGCCAGACCGCAAGGCCGAGCCCGCGCAGGCGCTCGACCTGGGCGGGCGGCGCGCCGCTGGCCCAGGCGACGACCAGGTCGGGCTTGAGCGCGAGCAGGCGTTCGAGGTCCGGGCTGTGGTAGGCCCCGACGCTGGGCAGGGCGCGCGCCTCGGCGGGGTAGTCGCTGCGGTCCACCGCGCCCACGGTCCGTGACTGCGCGCCGATGGCGAACAGCATTTCGGTGAGGTGCGGGGCCAGGCTGACCACGCGCCGGGCGGGCTGGGGGAGGCAGAGGGGTTCGCCGCCGGCCTGCGGGACGCAGGGCGTGTCGGCCCATGGCTTGCCGCAGCTCAGGACCAGGGCGGCGAGCAGCATGAGCTGCCTCATGCCAGCGCCACCCCGCAGGCGGCCAGCAACAGGACGGATTCGCTGACCTCGGTCCCCGCGCCCAGCATGTCGCCGCTCATGCCGCCGACCTTGCGCTTGAGGAACCACGCCCAGCCCGCGATGACCAGCGGCGCGAGCAGGAGGGCCGGGGCGTACAGAAAGGACGCGCCCATCAGCGCAAGACCCCACAGGGCGATGGCGGCGGGGCGGATGCTCCAGCCGAAGCGTTCGCCCAGGCCGGGGTCCAGCGGCGGCAGGACGGAGGCCCAGACGAGCGTGCCAAGCCGCGCCCAGGCCGGGGTCAGCAGCAGGACGAGCCACAGGCCCTCGCGGACGGCGAGCATCAGCAGCACGAGCTTGGCGAGCAGCTGGAGGATCATCGCCAGCGCGCCCATGCCGCCGACATGCGGGTCGCGCATGACGGCGAGCAGCCGCGCGGGGTCGCGGTGGGCGGCCCCGAGCCCGTCGAACAGGTCGGCCAGCCCGTCGATGTGCAGACCGCCCGTCACCCAGACCCAGGCCAGCAGGCCGGACAGCGCGCCCAGCCAGGGGTCGAGTCGCGCGCCCGCCCAGCCGGCCCCGAGCACGACCCCGCCGACCAGCAGGCCCACCAGGGGGAACCCGTGGGCGCTGCGGCTCAGGTCGGCGGGCTGGAAGTCATGCACCGCCGGGGTCGGCAGGCGCGTGAGGAACTGGGTGGCGAGGATGAGGCCGCGCCACGGCGAGGCAGGGGTGGGCATCAGGCTCGGCCGGAGTCGAAGCTGCGCAGGCGTTCACCCGTTTCATCGATGGCGAATTCCATGCGCGCAACGTAATTGAGCTCGACGCGCCAGATATCCGAGAGCGGCAGCCCCATCAACCGACAGAACAGCAGACGCATGACGCCGCCATGGGTGACGATGAGCGTCCTGGGGACATCGGGCAAACGTGTCCAGGCCTTCTGGATGCGCTTGGATGCATCGGCAAGCGGCTCGCCCCCGGGGGGCGGATGATGGATGGGATCGCGCCAGAACGCCTTGAGGGCCTTGGGCGACGTGTCCATGATTTCATGGGCTGACATGCCCTCCCATTCGCCAAAGCTGATTTCGATCCAGTCGCTGTCGAGGGTGATGGGGATGTCGTGCTGGTGGGCATAGTCCTCGGCAAAGCGGGCACAGCGCTGCAGGGGCGAGCTGATGACCCTGTCAAAGACCGGGCCGGACAGGGCCGCGTGCATGTCTTCCATGCCCTGGCCCGAGAGCGGGACTTCCGAATGTCCGTGATAGCGCCCCGGTTGTGTCGTGGCACCATGCCGCATCAGTGTGGCGATTCTCATCAACGATCCTCTACACCGGCCTCATCGAAGGTGGCCATGCCATTGTGCAGGGCGCAGGCCAGCTTTATCAATGGGATGGCGGCGGCGGCGCCGGAACCCTCGCCCAACCGCAGGCCCAGGTCGAGCAGCGGCCGGGCATCGAGCGCCGCGAGCAGGCGTGCGTGGGCGGGCTCGCTGGAACGGTGGCCGAACAGCCACCAGGCCTTCGCGCCCGGCAGCAGGCGTTCCGCGCACAGGGCGGCGGCCGTGCTGATGACCCCGTCGATCACCGCCGGCAGGCCCCGCCTTGCGCAGGTCATGTAGGCGCCGGCCAGCGCGGCGATCTCGAAGCCGCCCAGCCGGCGCAGGACCTCATGCGGCGAGTCGAGCGCCGGTGCGTGCAGGGCGAGGGCGCGGCGGATGACCCCGGCCTTGTGCGCGATGCCCGCCGTGTCCAGCCCGGTGCCGGGGCCGCTCAGGCTGGCCGGGTCTTCGCCGAGCAGGGCGCAGGCCAGCGCGCTGGCGGCCGTGGTGTTGCCGATGCCCATCTCGCCGCCGATGAACAGGTCGCATTCCGCCGCGAGGGCGCGCTCCACAGCCTGCCGACCGACCTTGAGGGCATGGTCGAGCTGGGCCTCGGTCATGGCCGGTCCGGTGGCCAGGTTGGCCGTGCCCGGTCCGGCCTTGGCCCAGACCACGCCGGGCAGATCGCGGGGATCGAGCAGGCTGCCGACATCCACCACCTCGAGCTGCGCGCCGATCTCGCGCGCCAGCACGCTGATGGCCGCGCCGCCATGGGCGAAGTTCCCGATCATCTGCCCGGTGACCGCCTGCGGGTAGGCGGACACGCCCTCGGCCACCACGCCATGATCGGCGGCGAACACGCTGATCCAGGGGCGTTCGATGCGCGGGCGTTCCCGCCCCTGCATGGCGGCCAGCTCGACCGCGACCTCCTCCAGCCGCGCCAGCGCGCCGGCGGGTTTGGTCAGGCGCGCCTGACGGGCGAGGGCGGCGGCGCGGGCCTGTTCGTCCAGCATCTTGGGTTGGGCGGGGTTCATCGTGTGTCCTTCATGGTGAGGGGCAGGCCCGCCGCGACGAACACGACCTGCGCGGAGAGTGCGGCGACGGCCTGGTTCAGTCGCCCGGCCTCGTCGCGGAAACGGCGGGCGAGGGCGTTGTCGGGCACGATGCCCAGGCCGACCTCGTTGGCGACGAGGATGATCCTGCCCGGCAGGTTCGGCAAGGTGTCCAGCAGGGCGGCGCGCTCGCGTTCGAGCAGGGATGCGTCCTCGGCCAGCATCAGGTGGGTCAGCCACAGGGTCAGGCAGTCCACGATCAGGCAGCGGTCGGGCGCGGCCTCCTGGCGCAGTGCCAGGGCCAGCGCGCACGGTGCCTCGATGGTTTGCCAATGCCCCGGACGGTCGGCGCGATGGCGGGCGATGCGCTCACGCATCTCCTCGTCCAGGGCCTCGGCGGTGGCGATGTAGCTCACGGAAAGCCCGCTCCCGGCGGCCAGCCGCTCGGCCAGGGCGCTCTTGCCGCTTCTTGCCCCGCCCAGCACCAGGGTCTTGTTCATGCCCGGCCCTCCAGGATGTCGATGATGCGCGCCATGTCAAGATGCGCCTCCACGCCGTCGGCCAGCCGTTCGATGCCCGCCTCGCGCAGGGCGTGCATGTCCGGGGCATCCCCCGCCGACGGGAGGCCCGCCCACGCCAGCAGGGCGGCGCAGGCCTCGGGATGGTCGAAGATGCCGTGGACATAGCTGCCGAGCACCTGGCCATCCGCCGACAGGGCCCCGTCCGGGCCATGGTCGAGCAGGGCGACGGGGCGCTCCAGGTCGGCGCCCCGCGTCACCCCGGCATGGATCTCGTAGCCCTCGACCTGTGGGAGCGGCCTGTGGCCGCGATTGGCCTGATCCGAATCGCGGCCACAGGCCGCTCCCACGGGGGGTGCAAGATGGCCAAGAACCCGGCGCAGCTGCTTTTCAGGCTCCAGCACGGTGTCGATCTCAAGCCAGCCCAGTCCCGGACTGTCGCCCGGTTCGCCTTCGAGGCCATGCGGGTCGGACACGCTCGCGCCCAGCATCTGGTAACCGCCGCACAGGCCCATGAGCTTGCCGCCATAACGCAGGTGGCGGCGGATGGCCTGCTCCCAGCCCTGCGCGCGCAGGAAGGCGAGGTCGGCGCGCACGCTCTTGGAGCCGGGCAGGATGATCAGGTCGGCGGCGGGGATGGCCTCGCCCTGGCCGATGTAACGGAGGTCCACGCGCGGATGCAGGCGCAGCGGGTCGAAGTCGGTGTGGTTGCTGATGCGGGGGGTGACGGGGACGATGACGCGCAGAGGCGCGTCCTCTCCCTCTCCCCCGGCCCCTCTCCCGCGAGGGGCGAGGGGAACGATGGCATCCTCGGCGTCGATATGCAGGCCGTGCAGGTAGGGCAGCACGCCCAGCACCGGCTTGCCGGTCTCGCGTTCCAGCCAGTCGAGCCCGGATTGCAGCAGCGACAGCTCGCCCCGGAAGCGGTTGATGACGAAGCCCTTGACCCGCGCCCGTTCGCTTTCGGACAGCAGGGCCAGGGTGCCGATCAGGTGGGCGAACACGCCGCCCCGGTCGATGTCGGCGACCAGGATCACCGGGCAGTCCACCGCCTCGGCGAAACCCATGTTGGCGATGTCGCCCTCGCGCAGGTTGATCTCGGCGGGCGAGCCCGCGCCCTCGACGATCACCGCCTCAAAGGCGCTGCTCAGACGCGCGTACGATTCCAGCACCGCCGCGCGGGCGATGCGCTTGTAGGCATGGTAGTCGGTGGCGTTCAGGTTGCCGATGGCGCGGCCCTGGATGATGACCTGAACAAGACTGTCCGGAACAGTCTTGGAAGGCGAAGCCTTCCCCGAAGGGCGGAGTCCAGGAACGGACTCCGCCGCGCCCGATAGACCTGTGGGTTTGAGCAGCACCGGGTTCATGTCGGTGTGCGGTTCCAGCCCACAGGCCTGCGCCTGCACCGCCTGCGCCCGGCCGATCTCGCCGCCGTCCTCGGTGACGGCCGCGTTCAGGGCCATGTTCTGCGGCTTGAACGGGGCCACGCTGATCCCGCGTCGGCGCAGGGCGCGGCACAGGGCGGTGACCAGGGTGCTCTTGCCGGCGTCCGAGGTGGTGCCTTGCACCATGAGGGTTTTGGCGTTCATGGCGTGATCTCCTTCAGGGCCTGTTCCAGGCGTATCCAATCAGCCTCGTCCGGCGGCAGGCCGAGGCGCAGGCTCGCGGGTTCGGCGAACAGGCGGGCGAGGATGCCGCGACGGGCCAGTGCCTCGTGGATGCGGGCGGCCTCCGGGGCGCGGAGCCACTGGAACAGCGCACAGCCGCCCCGGGGGGCGAGGCCGCGCGCGGCCAGCAGCCCGGCGAGGCGCGCGGCCTCCCGCATCAGGCGCTCGCGGGTCGCGGCCTGCCAGTCCGCATCCTGAAGGGCCAGCCTTGCGACATGGCGCGACGGGTGGGCGATGGCCCATGGGCCGAGGCGCTCGCGCAGCGCCTCCAGCAGGGCCGGCTCGGCGAGCACGAAGCCCACCCGCGCCCCGGCCAGGCCGAAGAACTTGCCGAGCGAGCGCAGCACGACGAGGCCGGGCATCGGGCAGGATGCGGCCAGGCTGAGCTTTGGGGTGGCATCGACATAGGCCTCGTCCACCACCAGCCAGCCGCCCCGGGCCGCGAGTCGGGCGTGCCAGGCGAGCAGGCGGGCCGGCTCGAAGGCATGGCCGGTGGGGTTGTTGGGGTGGATGAGGAGCAGCACGTCCAGTTCGGCGAGGGCGGAATCGATGCCCTCGGGGGCGAGCGGAATCACCCCATGGCCTGCCCGGTGCCAGGCCAGCGCATGTTCGGCGTAGCCTGGGGAGAGGATGCCCACCCGGCAGGCCGGGCGGAGCGCGGGCAGGGCCTGGATGGCGGCCTGGGAGCCCGCGACGGGCAGCAGGCTGGCGCAGCCGTAATAGTCGCGCGCAGCCTCTTCCAGCCCGTCATTCTCCTCCGGCAGGCGCTGCCAGTCCTCGGCAGGCAGGGGCGGGACCGGCCAGCCGCGCGGGTTGAGGCCGGTGGAGAGGTCCAGCCAGTCCGCGAGCGGGATGCCATACGTCATCGACGCCTCGCGCAGGCGGCCGCCGTGCTCAAGCATGAAGGACGCCCTCGATGATGGCGGCGCCCAGCAGGGCCAGCGCCAGCCACAGGATCACGCCGCGACTCACCAGATCAAGAGCACGGCCGATGTCCGTCCCTTCGGCGGGACGCCCCGTGCCGAGCGGCGGACGATCCTGCCACGCGCCGTGATAGCGCGCCGGGCCGCCCAGGCGGATGCCGAGGGCGCCGGCGCCCGTCGCCATCACCGGCCCCGCGTTCGGGCTCTTCCAGGCCGGGGCCTGCGCGCGCCAGCAGGCGAGGGCCTGACGGGTATGGCCGAGGACGGCATAGGTGAGCGCCGTCAGCCGCGCAGGGAGGTAGCCCAGCAGGTCGTCCAGCCTTGCCGCCGCCCAGCCGAAGTGCAGGAAGCGCGCGGTTTTGTAGCCCCACATGGCGTCCAGGGTGTTGGCGAGGCGGAAGAGCACCGCCCCGGCAGGCCCCGCGACGAGGAACCAGAACAGCGCGCCGAACACCCCGTCGCTGCCGTTCTCCAGCACCGACTCGCAGGTGGCGGCGGCGGGCTCGATGGCCTCCCTGTCGCGGCTCACCAGCATCGCGGCATGATCGCGCGCGGCCGCAAGATCGCCGCGCCCGAGGGCCTCCGCCACCGGCCGGGCGTGGTCGTGCAGGCTGCGATGACCGAGGGCGAAGTAGAGGGCGAGCACGCCCCACAGCGGGCCCGCGACGGGCAGGGTGGACAGCCACCAGGCGAGGGTGGTGGGCGGGACGAGCAGGAGAGATACGGCCAGTGCGCCACGAAGCCTGGAACGGGCCCCGGCCGATTCTTGCAGGCGCGGGCTTGCTCGCGAATCGGCAACATCGCGAGCAAGCTCGTTCCTACGGGTTTTTCCGGGCTTGTTCAGGCGGGCCTCCAGCCCGTCCGCCATGCGCCCGAATCCCGCCAGGGGATGGAGCCGGCGCGGTTCGCCGAGCAGCCCGTCCAGCAGCACGGCGGCGAGCAGGGTCAGCGCCATCGTCACCCTACGCACCCGGCCCGGCCCCAGGCGTTTTCGAACACCAACTCCTCCAGCGGCCTTGCGCCGCACCAGCCCTCCCGCACCAGCATGGGCTCGGGATAGAAGGCCTCGACATGGCCGAGGCAGAGGATGGCGACCGGCCGGGCGCCCTTCGGCAGGCCGAGCAGGGCGGCGAGGGCCTCGGGATCGAACAGCGAGACCCAGCCCATGCCCAGGCCTTCGGCCCGCGCCGCGAGCCAGAGGTTCTGGATGGCGCAGGCCACCGAGGCGAGGTCCATCTCGGGCAGGGTGCGACGACCGAACACATGCCGTTCGCGTCCGTCCGCGAGGCTTGCGACCAGCAGTTCGCCGCAGTCGAGGATGCCTTCGACCTTGAGACGCATGAACGCGTCCGCGCGTTCGCCCAGTGCTTCGGCGGTGCGCAGGCGCTCTTCCTCGACCAGGGCGTGGATGCGCTCGCGAAGCATGACATCCGTGATGCGCAGGAAGCGCCAGGGTTGCATCAGGCCGACGCTCGGTGCCTGATGCGCCGCGTTCAGAAGACGCGCGAGGCAGGCTGGATCGACCTCGCCAGCTACGAAGTGGCGCATGTCTCGCCGCTCCGCGATGGCGCGATAGACGGCTTGGCGCTCATCGGCGCTGTAGGCGTGACGGGGCATGGCTTCAGAGATCGATGCCCGCCTGGGCCTTGATGCCCGCGCGGTAGGCGTGTTTCACGTCCGTCATCTCGGTGACCGTGTCCGCAAGCTCCATCAGCGCCTCGGACGCGCCGCGACCGGTGACGACCACATGCTGCATCTCCGGCCGGTGCGCCAGCGCGTCCAGCACCCGGTCGCTGTCCAGATAGCCGTAGCTCAGGAGATAGGTCAGTTCGTCGAGCACGACGAGCTGGAAGGCGGGGTCGGAGAGCATGCGCTCGGCCACCGCCCAGCCGCGCTCGGCGGTGGCGATGTCGCGGCTGCGGTCCTGCGTGTCCCAGGTGAAGCCTTCGCCCAGCACATGCCATTCGCAGTCCGGCTTGCGGCCGAAGAAGGCCTCCTCGCCGGTGTCCGTGCGGCTCTTGATGAACTGGCACACGCCCACCTTCATGCCATGGCCGAGCGCGCGCGCCACCATGCCGAAGGCGGAACTGGACTTGCCCTTGCCGTTGCCGGTGAGCACCAGCAGCAGGCCCTTTTCCTGGTCGGCGCGGGCGATGCTGGCGTCGATGACGGCCTTCTTGCGGGCCATGCGCGCCTTGTGGCGTTCATCGCGATCTGTCGTGTTCATGGTGCATCCTCATGAAAAGCCCCGGATGAACCGGGGCCGGGAGCGGTCAGCGGGCGACGGGCTGATAGCGCAGGGTGACGAGGACGGCGCGACCTTGCTGGTTGTACCAGGCGGCCGTCTCGTATTCGGCATCGAACAGGTTGGTGACCTTGGCCTGCAGGCGCCAGTCGCGTTGCAGGCGATACTCGGCGCGCAGGTCGAGCGTGGCGTAGGGATCGAGCTCGACCGTGTTGGCCAGGTCGTCATAACGCTTGCCGGCGGCGTAGAGACGCCCGCCGATGGACCAGACGCCCAGGGAGCGATCGATGTCCAGGCTCAGGCTCTCGCGCGCGCGGCGGGGCAGGGTGTTGCCTTCGTTGGCGCCCGTCGAGCGGTTCTCCGGATCCAGCAGGGTGAGCGCCGCGTTCATGTCGAAACCGGCGACCCGGGTGCCCAGGGAACCCTCGAGGCCGAGGATGCGGGCCTCGTCGATGTTGTCGGGCGAGAAGGTGGCGGCGTTGTAGGCGATCAGGTCGTCGATGCGGGTCTGGAAGACCTGCACGCCCCAGTGTCCGAACTTGCCCTTGCCCTGAAGCCCCGCCTCGATGCTGCGCGATTCTTCCGGCGTCAGGCCGGCATGGCCGAAGCCGGGATAGTAGAGCTCGTTGAAGGTCGGCGCCTTGAACGCGGTGCCGAGGCCCGCGGTCAGGCGCAGGCCGGAACCCAGTGCGTAGCCCCAGTTCAGGTTGCCCGTGGCCTTGTCGCCGAATTGCTCGTTGTCGTCATGGCGCAGCGCGGCCTGCAGGTCATGCGCGCCGAAGCTGCCCTGATACTGGGCGAACAGGCCGCGATTGTCGCGTTCGGTCACGGCATAGCCCTGGAAATCCGGTTGCCAGCTTTGGAGATCGGAGCTTTCGACCTGGTCATGCTGCCAGTCGAGGCCCAGGGTCAGCAGTTGGCCCTTGCCGATCTGGAGATCGTTCTGCCAGCTTGCGCTGTCGCGCCGGGTATCGAACGTCGAGCTGTAGATCCCGTCCTTGAAGTTGTCCGACTCGTCACGGCTTTGAGCGACCTGCAGGCCCATGCCCCAGGTCTGGAGTGCCTTGAGATTGAGCCTGGCGCCCAGGGTCTGGGTGGTGGTTTCGGACTCGTTCTGGAACGAGCCGTCAAACAAGTTCCTGCCGTCGCTGCGCAGGGTGAAGGCCTCGATGCTGTGGCCCGCCCCGAAGCGCGTGCCGAGGCGCAGGCTGCCCGCGCGCTCCTCGTAGCCGTCGCGGTCGGGCTCGTAAGTGAAACACCCGGCCCCGCCCGGCGATGGCTTGCCATTGCAGGCATTGAAGCCATCGGTATCCATGCCGCTGAGGCTGGCATTGAACCAGCTGTCCTTGCCGCCGCCCGCAAGCGAGGCGGCGCCCTTGAATGTGTTGTCACTGCCGGCGGCGACACTGAACGAGGGCGTCAGCTTGCCGCCTCCACGACGGGTGAAGATCTGGATCACCCCGCCGATGGCCTCCGAGCCGTACAGGCTGGAACGTGGGCCGCGCACCACCTCGATGCGATCGATCAGCTCGATCGGCAGATTCTCGAAGGGGGTCGTGTCGGAGGTCGCGGAGCCCACCTTGACCCCGTCGATCAGGACGAGCACATGATCGGATTCCGTCCCGCGCAGGAAGATGGAGGTGGTCTTGCCAGCGCCGCCGTTGCTGCTGACGAACAGGCCGGGCACCACGCGCAGGGCCTCGGCCACGGTCGCGGCCTGGGTGCGCTCGATGTCGGCGCGGGTGATGACGGTGACGGGCGCCAGGGCCTCGTCGACGGTCTGGGCCGTGCGCGTGGCGGTCACCTGGACATTGTCGAGCTGATCGGCGGCAAGGGCAAAGGAGGGGGCGATCACGGCAGCGATGGCCGTGGAAAGGGCGATTTTTTTCATGTCGAGTCTCAAGAGGCGGGCACACCCGCGCGCCTGGTGAAGTGTCGTTCCGGGCCGGTCTCCGGGCTTGCACATGAGGTCGCGCCGCCTTCCCGTCCCGCATCGTGGGGACAGTGGCCTGTGAGGCGTACCGGATGAGTGCTTACCGTTGCGGGGGCAGCGCAGGCCTTGAACCTGCTTCCCGTTTAACCCGTCATTCGTGGAATGCGGGCACCCGAAACATGATCTCGCCGCGGCCTGGCCGCGTGCGAGGCGCGGATTATAGGGGGGTTCGGGCGGAAAATGTAAAAGGCCCGGACAATATCCGGGCCTTTGCACGTGTGCATGTCATGGCGGCAGAAACCATCCGTGGTTTCTGGCCCTCGGCCAACGCCAAGGCGTTGCAACATGGCTCCTGCAATGTTTTTAGCGATCTGGCCTTCAGCCGCGAGGCCGAAGGCCGTGGCGGGAAGCAATCCAGGATGTCAGCGGTCAAGTAGCCCGGATGCAGTGCAGCGGAATCCGGGAGGCTTGAGGCGTCCTATCGCGGCGAGGGCGCCGCTCCTACGCGGTCGTGCGGATCAGTGCAGGGTCTTCTGCTCGGCCTGCTGAATGCCGCTGATCAGCCAGTCGCCCGTCGCCGAGTCGGCGGCGTGCTGGACGTGCCAGATCTCGGCGATGTCTTCCGGCATGCCGCCGTCCTCGCGCACGCGGCCCTGGAACAGGACGGAGGCGGTGAGCACATCGCCCTCGCGGACGATGTCGAGCAGCTGGGCATGCAGGCTCTGCACGTCGGTGACGTTGCTGGCGTCGCCGATCTCGGCGCGCTGCCTGCTGATCTGCCCGAACATCTCCGGGGTGAAGTATTCGCGCAGCTTGGGCAGGTCGTTGGCGTCCCAGGCCATCTGCAGGCTCATGAAATGGGTGCGCGCACCCGCAAGGAAGCCGTGCTCGTCGAACCAGGTCGGGGCGTCGTTCAGCGCGGTGCGGCTGCGATCAAACCCGCCGCCCATCGGCGTGGCCTGCGGCTGCGAGGTCATCTCGTAGGGCGCGCCGACGGTCGCGTACTGCGGGCTCTTGGCCTGCTGCTGCGCGGACTTGGCGCGCATCATGCGGATGACCATGAACACGGCAAAGGCGAGCAGGGCGATCATCAGGACGTCCATGGCCTGGAAGCCCTCGAACGCGCCGCCGAAGAACATGGCGGCGAGCAGGCCGCCGGCGGCGAGACCGGCGAGCGGGCCCATCCACTTGCTCATGCCGCTGGCCGCGGGGGCGGCGGCGCCTGCGGCAGCCGCGCCCGTGGCGGCAGCGCCGACCGGCGCCGCGCTGGGCGGGGTCGCATCACGGGCGAAGCCCTGCTTCTGCTGGCCCGTGCTGGCGCCGGAGCCCAGGCGCTTGGCCTCGACCGGCTGCATGGCCAGGCCCAGGCCCAGCATGAGGGCAGTAAGGAACGTGAGTATCTTCTTCATCGTCATGAGTGAAAGTGTCCTGTCGTCAAGAAAAGGGTTAGAAGCGGCCGCCGCCGCCGGTTTGCTGGATGTAGCTGGTCATCTGTGTGCACTGGCTGTTCATGCGCATCATGATCGAGCGAACGCTGCGGACGATGGCGCGCATGACGTGGTAGACCATGAACGGATGGTCCTTGACCAGTCGTTCAAGGTTTTCGCGGTGCAGGCTGAGGACCATGGCGTCGCCCACGGCGCGCAGGGTGGCGCTGTGGGGTTTGCCGTCCAGAAAGCCCGACTCGCCGGCAAGGTCGCCGGGGCTGAGGATGTGCAGGGTGTCACTGTAACCGCGTCCGCTGTCCTTGTTGACCGCGAGTCGGCCATCCAGCACGACGAACAGCTCGTGATCGGATTCGCCTTCGCGGAACAGGGTCTCGCCGCTGGCGACATGTCGAACGACACAGATCTGCGCAAGGATGTCGCACTCCATGTCGGTCAATTCCGCGCCGAGCAGGGTCTTGCGGATGTCATTGCCAGTGATCGGGAGCTGCATGGTTCATGTGCCTCGTGGGGAAGATTCGGCTTCCCTGTCGATTGTTCCGGATGCGTGCTGCGGGGTCAATGACCGGCCTTACTTGGCTTCGGTCGCGGCCGGCTTGTCGGCCTCCGCTGCCGGCTGGGCCGCCGGTGCCAGCTTGATCTCCACCTTGGCGGCCTTGCGGGCTTCTTCGATGATGGTGTCGACAGACTTCTGGCGCATCATGTTGGTCAGCTGCGGCTTGACGGCATCGAACGCGGGCGGCGGCACCTGACGCTTTTCGTCAAGCTTGATGATGTGCCAGCCGAACTGGCTCTTGACCGGCTCGGCGGTGGTCTTGCCCGGCTCCAGCGCGGTCACGGCCTGGGCGAATTCCGGCACCATCATGCCCGCCTCGAACCAGCCCAGGTCGCCGCCCTGCTCCTTGGAACCCGGATCGGTCGAATGCTCCTTGGCAAGCGCCGCGAAGTCGCCGCCATTCCCGAGCTTGGCCTGGATATCCTTGGCCAGGGCTTCATCCTCGACCAGGATGTGGGCGGCCTTGTACTCGTCCTTCCTGGGCATCGTGGCGATGACCTGCTCGTATTCAGCCTTCATTTCTTCATCCGTGAAGGTCTTGTTCTCAAGCGCCTTCTTGATCAGATGGTTGGCCAGGATGCTCTCGCTGGCGCGCTCAAGCTCGGCCTTGATGGCGGGATCCTTGTCCAGTCCATCCTTGTGGGCCTTCTGCGCCAGCACCTTCAGCTCGACCAGTTGCTCGAGGATCTGCTCGTCGCTGCCACGGCCCGGAAGCTGGGCCTTCACGCCTTCGAGTTCCTCGCGGGTGATGGACGAGCCATTCACGACGGCAACGACGTCCTTGGCAACGACGCTGGTCTGTGCAGCGCCCTTGTCTTCCCCGCAGCCCGCGAGCACGAGAGCGGCAGCCATGGCTACAAAAAGCGGCTTCTTGATCATGGACATGGAAAACATTCCTCAGTTGGGTTGTGAAGTAGGAAAAACCTGCAGCCAGGGATGCACGTGAACCTCGCGGTACACCCCGGCATGCATGTAGGGGTCGGCCTCGGCCCAGGCCTTGGCGGCCTGGATCGAATCGAATTCGGCGACGACCAGGCTGCCGACGAACCCGGCGGGACCGGGGTGGGCGGTGTCCTCGGCGGGCAGGGGGCCTGCCATCAGCAGGCGACCGGCATCCTGAAGTGCCTGAAGCCGTTCGAGATGCGCGGGGCGCGCGGCCTTGCGCTTTTCCAGGCTGTCGGGCACATCGACGCCGTGAATCATGTACCACATGTGTTTCAACCCTGTTGCGGCTTGTCGGCCTCGTCCGGGACGGGCTCGGCATGGCGCGCGAGCCACAGGCCCTGGCCGATCATGAACACGAGGGTCAGGCTCATCAGGCCGAACAGCTTGAAGTTGACCCAGTCTTCTTCGGAGTAGTTGTAGGCGACATAAAGATTGAGCACGGAAAGGGCGAGAAAGAAGATGGCCCAGGCCGTGTTGACCCTGCGCCAGATGGCCTTGGGCGCCACCAGCATGCCGCCCATCATGCGCTCGACCAGCGTCTTCTCGCCGATGAACCGGCTGCCAAGAAGGGCCACGCCGAACAGGGTGTAGAGGATGGTCGGTTTCCACATGATGAACAGCGGGTTCTGCAGCCACAGCGTGGCCCCGCCGAACACGACGATCAGGCCCAGCGAGACCATGTGCATGGTCTCAAGCCGGCGCTTGAGGTACCAGGTGATGGCGACCTGAATGATCGTGGCGGCGATGGCCACGGCGGTGGCAACGTAGATGCCCGCCATCTTGTACGCGACAAAGAACAGCAGGATCGGCAGGAAATCGAACAGGAGTTTCATCGGTGCATCGGTAGTTAAGCTGGGGTATGGTAACGGTTTGACGCGGCGTGGTCATGGGGCGCCCGCGATTTCCCTGCAAACAGGACAGTTTCCGATGGCTCGCATGCTTCACCTTCATCCCGATACGCCACAGCCGCGCCTGCTGGCGCAGGCCGTGGAGGCCCTGCGCGGCGGCGGCGTCATCGCCTTCCCGACCGATTCCGGGTATGCGCTGGGCTGCATGGTCGGCGACAAGGACGCCATGGAACGCATCCGCGCCATTCGGGGGGTGGGTGACAAGCACCTGTTCACCTTGATGTGCCACGACCTGTCCGAGATCGCCACTTACGCGCGGGTCGGCAATGTCGAATACCGCTTCCTCAAGCAATACACGCCGGGCGCCTACACCTTCATCCTGATGGCGACCCACGAGGTTCCGCGCCGTCTTCAGCACCCCAAGCGCAAGACCGTCGGCCTGCGCGTGCCCGGGCACTCCATGGCGCTGGCGCTGCTCGATGCACTGGGCGAACCCCTCCTGAGCACCAGTCTTATCCTGCCGGACGAGGCCGAACCGCTGTGCGAGGCCTGGGCGATCGACGACCGCATCGGCCACCGGCTCGACCTGATCCTGGATGTCGGCTTCTGCGCTGATCGCTCCACCACCGTCATCGACATGGCCGGGGAGGACTATGTCCTCGTGCGTCGCGGGCGCGGGGATGTGCCGGTGGGCGTGCTCGTGCCCGAGGCCGGCTGATGGACCTGAACCTGATCCAGAAATTCAGCATCTGGATTCTTCCCGCGCTGTTCGCCATCACCGTGCATGAGGCCGCGCATGGCTATGCGGCGCGTTACTTTGGCGACCCCACGGCAGCCTCGCTTGGGCGGCTCTCGCTCAATCCGCTGCGCCATATCGACCCGATCGGCACCGTGCTGCTGCCCATCGCCACCTTCTTCCTGTCCGGCTTCATCTTCGGCTGGGCCAAGCCGGTGCCGGTGGATGCGCGCAACCTGCGCAACCCGCGCCGCGACATGGCCTGGGTGGCGCTGGCAGGGCCCGGCTCCAATCTCGCCATGGCCTTGTTCTGGGCCTTGATGATGGCGCTGGCCCAATGGCTCGCCGGCATGGGCATGGGCGAGATGGCCGTGCCCCTGGCCCTGATGGGCCAGGCCGGGGTCATGATCAACCTGCTGCTGATGCTGTTCAACCTGCTGCCGATCCCGCCGCTGGACGGCGGCCGGGTGCTGGTCAGCCTGCTTCCGCCGGCGCTCGCCCTGCCGCTCGCCCGTCTTGAGCCGTTCGGCCTGCTGATCCTGATCGCCCTGCTGGTGAGCGGCGTGCTGTGGGCCGTGCTGGGGCCGATCCTGTTGGGCATGAACAGCTTCATCATCAACCTGCTTGTGCATGGATGACCGGGCTTGATGAGGAGGGGGCTGTCGAGGCCGTCGCCCGCGTCGGTGAACAGATCGTGCTCGAATTCCCCAAGGATCTGTACATCCCCCCGGATGCGCTGGCGGTCATCCTCGAGGCCTTCGAGGGTCCGCTCGACCTGCTGCTCTACCTGATCCGCAAGCAGAACATCGACATCCTCGACATCCCCATCGCCGAGGTCACGCGCCAGTACATGCGCTATATCGACCTGATGCAGGATATGCAGCTGGAGCTTGCGGCCGAATACCTCGTCATGGCGGCCTGGCTGGCGGAGATCAAGTCCCGCATGCTCTTGCCGCGGCCCGCGCCGGAATCCGCCGGGGACGAGGGGGACCCGCGCCTCACGCTGGTGCGCCGCCTGCAGGAGTACGAGCAGCTGCGTCAGGCGGCGGAGCGGCTGGATGCCCTGCCGCTTGTTGCGCGCGATGTCTTTCCCGCCTCGGTTCAGCTTCCGCCCATCGAGCGCAAGCCCGAGCCGCCCCACGTCAGCATGGACGAGCTGCTGGACGCGCTGCGTGCCGCCCTGCAGCGCGCCGCCCTGATCGAGCACCATCACGTCCAGCGCGAGGCCATCAGCGTGCGCGAACGGATGAGCCTGATCCTCCTGCGTGTCGCGGAGGGGACGGTGCTGCTGCTCGACCTGCTGGTGCCGGAGGAGGGCCGGCGCGGCGTGGTGGTCAGCTTCCTCGCCATGCTCGAATTGCTCAAGGCCGGACAGATCGAGGTCGAACGGGATATGGATGGCCTGTTCACGGTCAGCGTGAGAGGCGCTTGCGATGCGTGAATATCGTCATTGCGACCGCGAACGAAGTGTGGCGGGCTGCAATCCAGAAAGGTTGCGGAACCCCCATGTCTGGATCGCCACGGCCTTCGGCCTAACGCGAAGCTGGCGTAAGCCCGCGATGACGCCAAGCCCTCGTCATTGCG
>SDAY01000154.1 GCA_006212015.1 Halothiobacillaceae bacterium | reverse complement strand
GCTCGCGAACGGGCTCCTGGTCGATGGTTGCGGCGAGTAACTCCCAATAGGCCATGCCGCGTGGCTGGGTCCCGCTCCAGGGCTTACCGTCAGGGCTGACGTACCGCGTCACAGGCGGGTTGGCGCGCTAGCTGTAGGGATAGATGCGGAACTTGTCGAGCAGCGCCTTGCCGGCCTGCGGATCGGGGCTGAGTACGCGAAAGCCGATGAAGACACTGACCGTCGGTGAGCGCACGACGCGATAGCCCGCGGCCTTCGGATCCTCCTGTCCTGGGCCGAGGATCAGGAGTTTGTCGCCCATTGCCTTGTCGGGTCCGGCTTCGCCGAAATCGCCGTTGCCGACGCCCATTTGCCACATGTCGCTGATGCCGCCCGCTGTCGGCCCGGGGGGGATCTCGATGACCAGCGGCCCGGTGCGCCCGAGATTCGGGAAGCCCAGGATGTACGGCGTGGTGGCATTGGCCGTCAGCAGGCCGAGCTTGTCGCGGTAGCTGTTGTACATGACCAGATCGGTGTCCTCGGCCCCGAACACCTGCTCGTGCTCGTGCTGCCATTGGGCAAATCCCATCAGCGGCAGCGACCAGAGGTAGGCCTGCGTCGCCCGCTGGAAGTCCATCTGGTCGAACAGCGTCTTGACGGTCGCTTGCGATGGATAGCCGCGCTCGAATTCAAGCCGGCCGATGCGCGTGTCGGTGGTCGCCAGCGCGGCCCCGGTCGCTGCGACACCTGTCGTCTCACCGGTACCGACCCGAATGAGAGGGGGATGCTTCCAGCGGCCATCGAGCACCTCGGCCTTGGGCAGGTAGATGCGCAGGATGGCGTAGAAGGGACCCGCGGGCGCGGGTAACCAGTTCGACTCCAGCGCCGCACCCGGCGAGTCCTTTTGCAGGTAGAGCGTCACCGAGCCGTCCCGATCGGCCTTGAACGCATTCGCCATGGGCGAGTTGATCAGGTAGCGCTGGAGCGGGTTCTCGACCAGCAGCTTGGTCTTACCGTCGTACATCGTGAGCGACCAGAAGGCGTTGGCCGGCGGCAGTTGCCCCTTTTCGAAACGCAGTGTGTAGCGGTTGCTCGCGGCATCCAGGGGTCTGCCTTCGCTGTCACTGAAGTAGTTCGGATAGACAGCCTCTTCCTTGGTGTTCCCGTAGATGCCCAGGTCGGCCGCGACGAAGCGGCGCAGGTAGTCGCCGTTCATGAACCTGCGGTCGCCGAAGATGTCGCTTTGCGAGAACTCACCGGCAATCATGCGCGCGCGGCGATCCTTCTCATCGTTCCATGCCGACGCGATGGCTTGATCCACGGCCTTGGCGGCATCGGGAGCGAGCTTGGCGGGGTCGAACACCAGCCCCGCACCGATGCCCAGCGTGGCGAAGCGCTCGCGCATCGCCTCTTCCGAGGGATGGGTCGGACAGAACTGGAGCAGGAAATTCAGGTACGGGAACATCGCCGCGGTCTTGGTCATGCCGGCGACCGGCTTGGGCCAGTCAATGGCCGTCGCCGCCGCCGGAGCAGGGGTGTCCAGGTACTGGCTCAGCGTGCGCACTCTGTATTGCGCCTGAACGGCTTGCACGTTCTTCAGGTCGGCGGGGTTGAACATCTGGGTACGAAACAGGGCGTAGGCGATCCGGGTTTCCGAAACAATGATCGCCTTGATGCCACTGGGTATCGCGCCCTTCCAGTCGGGCCCCGCGATGAGGAAGTCGCCACCCGCGTTGCCATGATTGCGTGTGCCGAGGTAACCGAAGTTGTGGGTGTACAGGTCGATCAGCTGCGCGCTGTAGTAGCGGCCCTTTTCAATCCCGGGCATGGTGATGACGAGAGGCTCGGCGCGCAGATCCATCCAGACGTAGGAGTAAGGTGTGTCCGAGTTCGGAGTGACGAACTGCGTGTCCTGCGACGTCGCGACTCGCGACGAGTGACCGATGCTGTCGAACGGCGCCTTGAAGTCAGGCCCCGCACGATCCACCGCCTGCTTGTAGAGCGTCTCGTAGCCAGCCACAATCGGGAAGCCGTAGATGAACGCCTCTTTGGCGACCGCGGCTGCCGACTGCGTCTGTGCGCGTGCATGCGAAACGGCGACAACGGTGGCGATCACCATGATGGCCGACCTCACGAACAGTCCGAGATTCATAAGTGTCTCCTCAAGTATCACCGCCCAGAGGCGCGATTGTTCGAGCCGGCTAATGTTTTGAGCTAACTGGCGGGTAAGAGCAGAGCGAAGCGGTGCTCTTGCCCGTCCGGGTTGAGCGATTTGTTAGCCATTCAAGGGGTCAGCGGCTTGATAACCTCCTCGCCCTTCATCGATAGGGTGACGATGTCCTTGGCATCGAGATTCATCTTCATCAGGTCCACCATCCGGATCTGGCTGCTCTCGTAAGTACGAAAGTAGAACCGCTTCGCCCTGAGGTCGCTGGCACTCGTCCAGATCGTATAGTCGGCGAGGATATTGCCGTGCTCATCTTTCTCGCGTTCGCGGGCAGCACCCTTTGGAATATCGAATTGGTTCAGGACGTGGAATGCCTCTAGAACCGCAGTATCCGCATTCTTTGGCTTAAACACCGACTGACTGAATGCGACCGCACGAACGAAGCGTGATGGCGGCGTGAAGTCTCCAGGTAGCCCGAGCATCCCAGAACCTTGGCCGAGCGGCTGGAGCGTGACAGCCCCCAGTATTGTCGGAGGTGCGTTAGTCCTTGAGAAGTTGACATAGTTGCGCAGATTGGTCATATGCCAATCGAACGCCGGCGAGTTTGTCAATACGCCCAGCGGGTTGTCATGGACGTTGAGTTTTCCGCCGACATACTCGATCACGATGCTCTTGCCGGCGGCGTCCTGCACGATGAAGTGAGCCTCCGGAGCGAAGCCCCAGGGTCCGAACACGACGGCAGGGACGACGACCTTGCCGATGTTGGCCTTCACCTCATCAACGCTGGCGAAGTTTTCCAGCATCCAGGAACCCAGTTCCCATGGAGCCATGGTTTTGCCCGCATCGGACGGGGTGTAGGGCATGTATCCAGCGGAGGTCGGGAAGTAGAACAGCCCCATGGACAGACCTTTTTCATTCACGCCGTCGAACATGACCGGCAGACCCACGCCGTTGGCACCGACGCTGGCATACTTCGCCGTCCACTGGATCCCTTCTTTGCCGTCGGGCGTGCTTCCGCTCCGTGCATAGCCGCGCGGGATCATAATCACGTCGGAGTGAATATCGATGGCGAACTCCATCGTTCGAGCGCGAACGACGGTGCCGTCTGCGGCTGTCAGGGCGATGCCAGTGCAAGCCTGTGCCGACGGCATCGAGCCGCTCAGGAGCAACGCGCCGGCGATGGCGGAAGAAACGAGTTTGCGGATTGCTGTGGAGTGAATCATCGGTGTTTTTCCTTTCTCATTCAGTTGGTGGCAAGGGAGACGCTTGGGATGGATAATGTGTAGCTAAGGGGCGCGCCGAAGGCGTGTCCCAGCGACCAAAGGGAGCGAACTTGAGCGTAGGGTTAGAAGTCATCTTCTTCCATTGATTTAAGGTGCTGAGCGGCAGCCGAAGCTGCTGGACAGTTGCGTCAGAGGATACGCACTAAGCATTACAGTTTGCTTACTGAGCAGACGTATGTGCAGTGGGTTAGAAGATACATCCATTTCCATGATCTGCAACACCCTTCCGCCTTGGGCAAGGATGCAGTCGAGGCTTTTCTGACATTGTCGGCGCTGCTGTTTTTGTACAAGGAGGTGTTGGGGGTTAACCTTCCATGGATGGCGGAGGTTACGCGAGCCAAGAAGCCTGCCAGGTTGCCGACGGTGTTGACTCAGGATGAGGTTCGCCGGTTGTTGAAGTAGGTGGATGACCCGCTGATGAATCTGATCGTCAGCTTGCTGTATGGCACGGGGATGCGTTTGTTGGATTGTCTGCGCTTACGTGTGAAGGATGTCGAACTTGAGCGCGGTGAGGTTACGGTGCGAGAGGGCATGGGTGGCAAGGATCGGGTGACGATGCTTCCGCGAAGTGTTGCGCAGGGATTGAAGACGCATCTTGAGGTGGTGAAGGCGGCTGGATATGCCGGGATTGTGAAGCCTGTCAGCCCGTATACCTTGCGCCATTCCTTTGCCACGCATCTGCTGGAAGGTGGTTATGACATTCGCACGGTGCAGGGGTTGTTGGGTCATGCCGATGTGAGTACGACGATGATTTATACGCATGTTCTGAATAAGGGTGGACGCGGGGTGGTTAGCCCTCTGGATCGTTAGTAGTGAGTAATGAAATGAATGACACCGACTGGATGCGCCATGCCTTGGTGCTGGCCGCACGCGCCGAGTCTGAAGGCGAGGTGCCGGTGGGAGCGGCTTTGGTGCGTGATGGTGAAATAATCGGCGAGGGCTGGAACCGGCCTATCGGTACGCATGATCCGAGCGCGCACGCGGAGATGCTGGCGCTGCGTGATGCGGCTAGGCGGGTGGGTAATTATC